>JBAZUW010000184.1:0-7067 GCA_041661205.1 Phycisphaerales bacterium | reverse complement strand
TTTGACGATCGCCGGAACCTCGGGCGAGGTGTGGCGAACCAGCACACGTCGGCCGGTGGTCAGCTCGTGGGGCAAAAACCACACGATCGAGTCGTCGAGTTCGCGCAGGACCCTGGGGGCGCGGCGGTCGTCGGCGACGTCGGCTGTCAATACGAGCATGTCGCCCCGTTGCACATCGCGCTCGTCGGTGAGTTCGACCGTCACTGAGCTAGGCGGCGCGGCTTCTTGCAGCAGGTTCGCCCCGATGCGCAGGCTTTTGACGCGAGAGGAGACGCCCGAGGGAAGGATGGTGACTTCGTCGCCGACGCGGAGGGCGCCGGAGGCGATCTGCCCCGCGCAGGCGCGAAACTCGGAGGCGCCGTGAGTACGGATGACGCTCTGTATGGGCAGGCGCAGCGGGGCGGCCGGGTCGTCGGCGATGCCGGGGATTTCTTCGAGAAGCTCGATCAGCGGGGGACCGTCGCGCCAGGGCATGTTGGTGCTGCGCGTCACCACGTTGTCGCCCAACAGGGCGGAGATGGGCATGTAGGTGATGGTGCAGCGCCGCGCGATGGTTTCGGCGGGGCCGAGGCCTTCGGGGTCGGCGGCGATGGCGAAGGACTCAAAATCGGCGGTGATCTCGCGGAAGCGGTCGTGCGAAAACTCCACGAGGTCCATCTTGTTCACGCACACCAGCATGTGGGGCACGCCGAGCAACGCGGCGATGCAGGCATGGCGGCGGGTTTGCTCGACGACGCCGTGGCGGGCATCGATGAGGATGATCGCGGCGTCGGCGGTGCTGGCGGCGGTCGCCATGTTGCGGGTGTACTGCACGTGCCCGGGCGTGTCGGCGAGGATGAACTTGCGCCGGGGCGTGGCGAAATAGCGATAGGCCACGTCGATCGTGATGCCCTGCTCGCGTTCGGCACGAAGGCCGTCGGTGAGGAGGGAGAGATCGAGGTCGCTGCGGCCTTTGGCTTCGCTGGCGCGTTGGACGGCGGCGAGCTGGTCTTCGAAGATGCCCTTGCTGTCGAAGAGGAGGCGGCCGATGAGGGTGGATTTGCCGTCGTCGACCGAGCCGCAGGTCATGAGGCGGAGGACGCCGAGGTCGGTGGAGGAGGGAAGTGCGGTCATGCGTGCTTCCCGAAGGGAGGGCTGTTACGAACCCCACGCGCGAGCGTGGGGCCGGGGGCGCGGGCGGCTTGAAGTGCGCAGTGGCGGTGGCACTGGGCCACGCCGCGACCACTAGGGTGCGAGCTGTGATTCGGGTGCCAGTGCGGCCCCACGCTTGCGAGTGGGGTTCGTGGGAGGAACATCAGAAGTACCCCTCGCGCTTGCGGTCTTCCATCGCGGCTTCGCTGAAGGTGTCGTCGAGGCGCGCCCCGCGTTCGCTCTGGCGGGTGGCGAGAATCTGGTGGATCACGTCGCGGGGCGTGAAGGCCGGGGTGTCCACGCCCGCGGTGCAGGTCATGTCCCCCACCGTGCGGAATCGCACTTGGCGGCGAACCACCTGCTCGCTGGCGCGGGCCGGGAAGAAGCTCGACACCGGGCAGATTCGCCCGGCACGCATCACGATGTCGCGCTCGTGCGAGAAGTAGATCGACGGCACGGCGATCTGCTCGTGCTCGATGTATTCCCACACGTCGAGCTCGGTCCAGTTGGAGATTGGGAAGGCGCGGATGTGCTCTCCGGAGGCGAAGCCAAGTTCGTCGGTCACCATGCTCCGGTGAATGCGCCCGTTGTAGAGGTTCCAAAGTTCGGGACGCTGGTCTCGGGGTTCCCACTGACCCAGCTCGTTGCGGAAGGAGAAGACGCGTTCCTTGGCGCGGGCTTTTTCTTCGTCGCGCCGGGCCCCGCCCATGAGGGCGTCGAGACGCAGCTCGCGGATGGCTTCGAGCAGCGTGGGGGTTTGGGCGCGGTTGCGGCTGGGCTGACCGGGGACGTCGTGGGCCAGGCCCTTGCTGATGGCGTCTTCGACTTTGCGAACCACCAGGCGTTCACCGAGCAGGCGGGCGAGCTCGTCGCGGTAGGCGAGCACCTCGGGGAAGTTGTGCCCGGTGTCGATGTGAACGATTGGGAAGGGGAGCTTGGCGGGGTGAAAGGCCTTGCGGGCCATGTGCAGCATGACGATGGAGTCTTTGCCGCCGCTGAAGAGGAGCGCCGGGCGCTCGAACTGGGCGGCGACTTCGCGGGTGACGTAGATCGCCTCGGCCTCGAGCCACGCGAGATGTCCGGCGAGGGGTGGTCGCGCGCCAGACAGAAGACCCGGCATGGAGGGTGTGGGGGTGGTCATGCGTTTCCGGCGGCGGCTCGGCTCTGTCGAACCCGCCGGGGCGGATAATAACCGATCAACGTGGGGTTGGCCCGCATATTTCCGGATCAAATGACGGTTTCGCGGGATCGCGCGGCGGCGAGACGGTAACCTCTGCGGCCGCGACGATTCGCGGCACGGGGGGGGTTGCACACTTGGGCTTTCGCGACGACATCATCGGCTCGCCGACCATCTATCCGCTCGGGGTGGACCTGAAGGCCGATGGCGTGCAGTTTGTGCAGCTTTCGCGGGCGGACTACGACGCGATCGGGTTTCACGATCGGCGGATGTTGACGCCCCAGACGAAAACCGCGTGGGCGAAGTACGGGCAACTGGAAGAGGCGGCCCGGGGGCTGCCCGTGAAGTGTCATTTCATTTTCCACATTTCGCATGTGGGGTCGACGCTGCTTTCGAGGCTGGTAGGGTCGCATCCGGAGGCGTTCGGGCTGCGCGAGCCGGGGGTGTTGCGGGCGATCGCTGAGGTGCAGCAGATGCTGGGGAAGCCGGGGTGCCCGTGGACAGCGGAAGAGCTGAACCGGAGGCTGTGGCTTTTTCTGGGGGTGTGGTCGCGGACCTTTTCGCCGCGTGAGACGGCGGTGATCAAGTGCACGAGCTACGTAAGCGAAATGGCAGAGATGCTGATGGAGCGGGTGGCGGGGTCGAAGGCGATTTTGATGTACGTGAAGCCCTCGGTGTTTTTGCCGCAGCTCCTGGGCGGGGCAATGGTGGATATCGAGGGGAAGGCGGCCAGCCGATTGGAGCGGCTGCACGCGCGGCTGGGTGTGGCGGCGTGGTCGTTGGCTGAGCTTTCGCCGGGTGAGCGGGTGAGCATGAGCTGGCTGTGCGAGATGCTGGCGATGGACGGGGCGGCGCGGCGGTTTGAGAGCCGCTGCCAGTGGCTGGATTTTGACGGGTTTCTGGAGGATTCGCAGACGCGGCTGGTGGCGTGCCTGGAGCACCTGAAGCTGGGCGAGGCGGAGGCGAACGCGTCGCGTATTCTGGCGGGGCCCTTGATGAAGCAGTATTCCAAGGCGACGCAGTTTGAGTTTGACGCGGGGCACCGGGAGCGGATTTTACAGGAGGCGAAGGCCAAGCACGCGGCGGAGATTGCGAAGGGGTTGGCTTGGATTGAGGCCGCGACGGAGGCGCACGAGCCGGTGCGGCATCTGATGGGGCGGCTGGACGGTGCGGGCAGCGCGTGAGAGCAGCAGCCCGACCGTGAGGGAGGGCCCGGCGAAGGCCTCCGCATAAGAAATCGATGATGGCTCCGACCCCCACGCTGGCGCGTGGGGCTCTATAAGAAACAACCTCTAGCGCACCATGTCAGACCAACACCCACCTCAATCTGTCTGCATCATCGGCGGCGGGTTTTGCGGCACGGCGGTGGCCGCCGGGCTGGTTCGCGCCGGGTTCGCGGGCGAGATCACGCTCATCGAGTCCAAGCCGGTGGCGGGGCCGGGCATCGCGTATGCCCCGCCCAGCGAGCGGCTGCTGCTCAATGTTCCCGCACGCGGCATGGGCATGTGGGCGCCCGACCCTGGTGACTTTGTCGCGTGGCTTACGGCCTCTGGGCGGCAGGTGGACCCGGGCAGCTTTGTGCCTCGAGCGTGGTATGGCGAGTATCTGCAAGCGCGGCTGGGAGAGGCGATCGGCGCGGCGGGGGGCCGATTGCGCGTGGTTCGCGCGGCTGCGAACGACGCGTCGCGGCTCGCGGATGGATCGTGGCGGGTCGATGGCGCGGGAGGCGAGACGGTGCGGGCCGACGCGCTCGTGCTCGCACCGGGCAACTTTCGCCCCGGCCCGCCAGCGGGGTTGGAAGGCCTGACGGCCCCATGGTGGCACCCGGACCCGTGGGTGCCGGAAGCACATGCCAAGTGCCGCGATGGGGAGCGGGTGCTGATCATCGGCAGTGGGCTCACGATGGTGGACCTGTGCATTTCGCTCACGAGCCGGGGCGAGCGCCCCCGCATCACGGTGCTGTCTCGCCATGGTTTGCTGCCGTGCGTGCATGCGACCCCGGGGGCGGAGAAGATTGCCGCGATGCCGCCCGAGCCGGGAACGAACCTGCATCAGATCTTCATTCATGTGCGGCGCGAGGCGCGGCGCATCATGCGGGCCGGGGGGGACTGGCGGGCGGCGGTGGATTGCCTGCGTCCCATCACCCCCGCGCTGTGGGCGGGGCTGTCGACGCGCGACCATGCGCGGTTCATGTCGCGGCTTCGGGTGTATTGGGATGTGCATCGCCATCGCGTGCCGGCCGAGGTGGTGGCCCGCATTGTTGAGCTCAAGCAGCGCAACCTGATTCGCATCGAAGCGGGCATGGTGCGCAGCGCGAAGGACTTTGGGGCAAGCGGCGAGATCACCTGGCGAGAGCGCGGGACGGGGAGCCTGGAGCGCGGGACGTTTGATCGCGTGATCAACTGCACCGGGGCGCGGACCGCGATCGTGGCGTCGCCATTGCTCAACGCGATGGCGGCGCGGGGTGAGATTCGCAGCGAAGAGCTGGGGCTGGGGCTGCTAACGGATGGGTTCGGGCGCGTGGTGAATGCGGCGGGCGCGCCGCACGCGAACCTGTGGGCGCTCGGGGCGCTGCGACGCGGCACGCTGTGGGAGAGCTCGGCGGTGCCGGAGCTGCGCGTGCAGGCGGGGGCGGTGGTGTCGCAGATTGCGGGAGGGTGAAAGCGGAGAAGCCCCTGTCGGAGAGAGGGGGTACCCCGAGTCAGATGCCCCTCTCGGAGAGAGGGGGTACCCGGGATCAGAGCGCGGCGATGACCTTTACTTCGAAGTGGATTGGCGTGTCGCCGCCGGTGGGCAGGGCGGAGACTTCGACGGTGGTGCGCGTCGGCTGAGTGGGGCCTTGCGGGAAGTATTCGGCGTAGACGCGGTTGTAGGTGGACCAGTCGCGTTTGAGGTCGGTGAGGTAGGCCGCGACGTCGACGATGTGCTCCCACTTGAAGCCGGATTCGTCGAGGATGGTCTTGATGTTGGCGAAGCAGGAGCGCATCTCGGCCTCGAAGTCGTAGTCGATGAGGTTGCCGCCGGCGTCGAGCTTGGCGCCGGGGATGGCGCGCGAGCCGCGAACGCGGGGGCCGATGCCGGCGACAAAGAGGAGATTGCCGACACGCCGGGCGTGGGCGTAGGGCCCGAGAGGTTCGGCGGCGTTGGCGGAGTGGAGGGAGGTCATGGGGAGGGGTGAGTGGTCGAGTGGTCGAGTGGTCGAGTGGTCGAGTGGTCGAGTGGATTGTGAACTTCGTCTCTTCGTCTCTCAAGTCTCGTCGAGTTTGATGCACACGTTCTTGGGTTCGGTGAAGAAGCGGATGGCGTCGAGCCCGCCCTCGCGGCCTACGCCGCTAGCTTTGGTGCCGCCGAAGGGTGTGCGCAGGTCGCGCACCATCCAGCAGTTGATCCACACGATGCCGGATTCGAGTTTTTCGGCGACATGGTGGGCCCGCGAGAGGTTGGTGGTGAAGACGGTGGCGGCCAGGCCGTAGGGGGTGGCGTTGGCCAGCGAAATGGCCTGGGCGTCGTCATCGAAGGGCGTGGCCGAGACCACCGGGCCGAAGATCTCTTCCTGCTCGACGCTGCATGAAGCGTCCAGGCCCGTCATGACGGTGGGCCGGAAGAAAAACCCATCGCGGCAACGGGGCGGGAGCGAGGCGGGGGCGGGCGATTCGCCGCCACAGTGGACCGTGGCACCAAGGCGACGGGCCTCGCCGACGATGCGGGTGATCTTGTCGAGCTGCACGCGGCTGGTGATGGACCCGAAGGTGGTCGCTTCGTGGGAAGGATCGCCGGCGTGCATTTCGCTGGCGCGGGAAGCGAGGTCTTTCACGAAGCGATCAAAGAGCGAGCGGTGCACGAGAATGCGCGAGGCGCACAGGCAGATCTGGCCTTGGTTGGTGAAACTCGCCCGCAGGCAGGTGTCGAGGGCGGCGGCGTAGTCGGCGTCGGCGAAGACGATGAAGGGGTTTTTGCCGCCGAGCTCGAGGGAAACACGCTTGAGGGAACGCCCGGTCTGCTCGCCGATCCAGCGGCCCACGGCTGTGGAGCCGGTGAAGGAGATGGTGGGCACGCGCTCGTGCGTGACGAGGGAGCCGCCGGCGACTTTCCCCTCGCCGTGAACGATGTTGACGACCCCGGCGGGGACGCCGGCGGCCTGGCACAGCTCGCCCAGAATCGCGGCGCTGCTGGGGGTCACTTCGCTGGGCTTGCACACGCAGGTGTTGCCGGTGGCGATGGCCGGAGCGATTTTCCACGAAAGCAGATACAGGGGCAGGTTCCAGGGGGAGATGAGCCCGGCCACGCCGCGTGGGCGGCGCAGGGTGTAGTTGATCGCGTGCAGCGGGGCACCGACGGCGGGCTGGCCGGTCTCGTGGAAGTCGCCGCTGGTGTGCAGGACGGCACCGGCGAAGAAGCGGAAGTTGGTGGCGGCCCGGGGAATGTCCACGCGCTTCGCGAGGGAGATGGGCTTGCCGGTGTCGGTGCTTTCTGCTTTGGCGAGGTCGTCGAGGCGTTTGTCAATCTGGTCGGCGAGGTTGAAGAGAATCTGGGAACGCTGAGTTGCGGGCATGGCGGACCAGGCGGGGAAGGCGCGGGCCGCGGCGGCGACGGCGGCATCGATGTCGGCGGGGGTGGATGCGGGCACCTGGACGTGGGCTTTGCCGGTGGCGGGCTCGACGACGTCGAGGTAGGCGTTGCCGGAGGGTGGGCGAAACTCACCGGCGATGAAGTTGGAGAGTTGCCGCATGGGGGATGGTACGGGGTGGGGGGTTGGCCT
>JBAZUW010000183.1:0-7129 GCA_041661205.1 Phycisphaerales bacterium | reverse complement strand
GTTTCCCACCCCCCATCAAACTCTGAGCGATTGACACCCCCGTCAAACCCCCGCATCCGAGCCCTCCGCCCGCCCTTCGCCTTTCCGGACGCGACCCCGTCAACCTCCCGTGCCATTTCTGCGCGATGGTTGGATTACTCCGCGCGGAAACTCCCGCGTGCCCCGGAAAGTCAGAACCGTTGCCGCAGTCAACCGAATCGGCTGACGATGCAGACCCCCGCAAGTCATATGGTCGGGCGCCCTTCCGGCCCGATTCCCGTTTGGGGGTGGCCCAGTCGGCCCGTACCTCCCGGCGGCGAGGGAGGATTGGAATGAGCCCCATGCCACGCGAGCCCGAAGCCTTCGCCGAAGCCGTTGCCACCATGCTGCGGAATCTCCAGCCCGACTACGCCATCGACCTCGTCGGCCCGCGCGAGCTGATCGTCAACGGCCGCCGCCTCGACCTTGAAAACCTCTTCCGCATGGTGAACCACGAGCCCGCTCGTGGCGACGAGATCGTGGAGCACTACCTCCACCAGCTCTTCGCGGGCGACGCCCTGCAGCTCATGTCCATGTCGCTGGATTTCGCGCGGGCCCGCATCATGCCCCGTATCCAACCCGAAACCATCTTCCAGCACCTCAACCGCGAGCAGGTCGCCCACGTGCCGTTCGTCAACGACACCGTGATCGTCTTCGTGACCGACCTGCCCCACATGACCGTCAGCATCACCACCGAGCAGTTGGTCCGCTGGAAGCTGACCATCGAAGAAGCCGAGCTCCTCGCCCGCGAAAATCTCGACAACTACGTGCCGGACCTCGAGGTCCAGCTCGTTGAGAGCAAAGAAGGAGGCAAGGCCGCGATCCTCGGCCAGCACGACGGCTACGACGCCGCCCGCCTGTTGCTGAGCGGCCTCTACGACCGCCTCGCCGGCCAACTGGGCGGCAACTTCAACGTCGCCACCCCCGCCCGCGACATGTTCGTCGCCTTCAGCCACGGACCGGATGAGTTCGTCCGCCGCCTGCAAAGCCGCGTCGAGCACGACTACAAGCGACTCCCCTACCCCATCTGCCCCGAAATGTTCTACGTCACCCGCGACGGCGTCTGCGGCACCAAGCCCGAAACCGCCCAACGCGGCGAAGCGGCGTAAGCGAACACGACTACGTGCCACTGGCCTGTTCAAGCCCTGTTGAACAGGTCAGTGCCGAGTACCCACATCCACGCCCCGCCGCACTCACCTCGAAGCGAGGTCAGTGGCACTACCCCGCGATCGGCTCCACCACCACCGCCGTGCCATAGCACAACACTTCCACCGCCCCGGAAGTCTTGCCGCCCACCTCGCTCGATTCATACCGCAGCCCCACCACCGCGTTGGCCCCGCTGGCCGTGGCATGATCGATCAGCAGCTCATACGCCTGCTGGCGGGCCTGCTCGCACATCTGGGTGTACGACCCGATGTTCCCGCCGATGATGCTCTTGAGCCCGCCCAGAATCCCCTGGCTGATGGTGGGCGCTCTCACGATGATCCCGCGCACCACCCCGCAATACTGCGTAATCCGGTAGCCGTCGATGGTAAACGTCGTCGTTGCTGGAATCGGCATGTATATCCCCCGTGTGCGCCACCACGGCGCTGGCGTACCCTAATCCCGCGTGCCGCCGCCCGCAACCCGCGGCTTTTCGCACCGACGTCTCCCCGGGCGGCCCTCCCATGACCAACCTCCCCATCGATCCCCCGCCCGCCCCGAAAAAGTTCGGCATCCACGTCGTCCCGCCCCCCACCGGCGCCTCCCCCAGCCACCTCCCCGCCACCGACATCACCGGCGGAGCCTCCCTCCTCGCCTCCATGCTCCCCGCCGGCGACGTTCCCTTCTGGCGCCCCGGCATCCTCGCCCTCGCCGCGGCCCTGGGCTGGCGCTGGATCTTCATGGGCCCGGCCCTGCTCTTCACCATCGCCCCCATCATCGCCTTCGCCGAGGCCCCCGGCGGTAGAGTCGGCATGATGTGGCTTTTCACTTTCAAGCTCTGGATCTTCGCCATCTCCGTGGTCATCAGCCTGTCCATCTGGGCCCTTCGCAACGCCGTGCGGCAACGCAAAGGCGTCTTCTGCATTCACTGCGGCTACGACCTCTCCGGCAGCCTGGCCAAGGGCGCCTGCCCCGAATGCGGCCGCCCGTACATCGTCGGCATCTGCGACGAGTACAAGAAAGACCCCGCCTTCTTCCGCACCCGCTTCGCCGCCATCCGCTCGCTGCCCAAAAACAAACCCTTCGGCACCGGCGCTTAAAAGACACTGACCCCGAACCCCGGGGCCAGTGGCACACTACCCGTGCCACTGACCTTTTCACACTTAGGTGAAAAGGTCAGTGCGATTTCACGAGCACTGCAATCGCATTCCAGTCCGCACTGACCCCGAAACGGGGTCAGTGGCACCATTTATGCCCGCTTCCGACGGGCCGCGAACACACCCACCATGCCCAGCAGCGCCATCACACCCGGCGCCGGGATCACCCCGCCGGTGAACTCCCACGACAGGGCGTACACCTCGCTGCCGATCGCCGCGGGAATCGCATTGGGTGACCACACTCGGGCCAGGATGTCCCCCCCGGTAAACGCGTTGGCCTGCGTCCACAAGTGCTGCAGGTTGTCCACGCGGCTGTCGGACAGATACCCGTCAACGGGCTCCCACACCCCGTTGGCATCCTTGGAATAAAGCTGCAGAAAGATGTTGTCCAGCGCGCTGCGGGTGTTGGTGTCGTCCACGTGGCTGTACCAGTTCAGCGTCATGCTCAGCGACGTGTCCGGCAAGACATCTTTGAGAATGTACGCATCACCGGTGAGAACCCCGATCGAGCCGTCCGCCAACTTGCCGCGTTGTCCGGTGGTGTCGTCGTTCATCGACGTCGTCCAGTACCACCCGTCGTGCGTGATGTTCGAGGTGTTGTCGGGCAGGCCCTGCTTGAGCAGGTTGATCGCGCCCACCGGATCCAGTACGCCCGCGCCGTAGGTGTAGCTCAGCGGAATCTGGCTGTTCATCTGCTCCGCCGCCGTGCCGCGCCCTTTGGCCCAGTCCGCCGGCTTGTCCGCGCTGGTCTGGAGCACACTCTTGATGACGTTGGGCTCTTCGGCCGGGGGAAGCTGCATCACCCGCCGCGCCGTCTCGACCATCAGTGCCGTGGTGCCCGCCACCGTGGGGGCGGCGAAGCTGGTCCCGCTCATGCCGATCGGCGCACTCGTATCGCTCCGGCGATCCTGCGTCGAGTACAACCCGTGCGAAGCCCCCACCGCGTACGAAGGATCGTACTGCGGGTTTCCGGCCGCGCTGGTGTTCTCGTACGCGAACGCCGCGAGGTTCGATACCCCCTGGGCCACGATGTCCACCCCGTGACGCATGTCCGGCGTTGGGCCGCGGCTGGACGAAAGCCGGATCGTCGCGTGCGCCGCATCAAAGTTGGTCGGGTGCACATTGGCCCGCCCGCCCGTCGTGTCATCGAACGCAACATTCCCAACCACAATACCGTTGTACGCCCCCGCCGGGTTGGTCAGCGTGCCGTAGGGCCCGCCCGCGGCCTGCCCGCTGTTGCCCGCCGACTTCACAAAGATAATGTGGTTCTGCTCCACCTGGCGATCAATCGCCCGCTCAAGCACCGTGGTGCCGTCCTTGGTCGCAGAGCCCGTGGTGGCGCTCATGTTGATGATCTTCATCGCGCCCGCGTTGGGGTCCGACGCTGTGGCCAGGGCGTTGATGTCCGCCGCCGAGTTTGCGCCCACCGTCATCGCCCGCGACTGCAGCGTGGCGTACGGCGCGACGCCCACGAACCCGCGCTGCGCGCTCCCCGCAGCCCCGTACCCGTTGGCCGCCGTCACCACCCGCCCTTGCTGATCCACCTGCACACCAAACGGGTCATACCCCGTCATGATCGACGCCACCCGCGTCGCGTGCGCGTCGGTAGCGCCCGCCGCGCCATTGCGGCTGGCCCGCACGCCATTCACCTTGGTGAAGTCCTCAAAGCACCCGAAGTTGAAGTCCGGCAGGCCGGGTTCAAGCTGCCCCATCAGCACACCCGTGCCCGTGAGATAGTCTCCGCTGTTGTGCAGCGTGTTGAACGCCGGGTTCTGGTCCTTCACTTCCACCGCCCGGCCGACAATCGTCGTGTCCGACGCCCCGAACAGGTCGGGCGTCTTGCCGATCACCGTGCCGGTCGCGGCGTCCACAGACGTGGTGATGTTCATCACCTGCCCCGTGGTGTTGGCCAGTTCGGTGCCGTTCGCGGCGAACCGCCGCCCACCCACCTGCATCAAGCGCACACGCCCCGCCAGATTGGCCGCTTCAATCCCCACCGCCGCCTGCACATCCGCCGGCTTGAAGGACGACTGCACCGTGATCCAGTTGGCGGGCGTCGCCACCACGCTGTTGTAGTTGGCGCTCCGGCTCGAATCCGCATCACCCCACGACAGCGCCACGCTGGTACCCGGCAGCGACGAGTTCGTCAGCGCCGTCCGCGCCGCCACGTCGCCGCTGCGAGCCGTCAAACCAGCGTTCGCATTGAAGCGGTTGGAGCGCGTCAGCGTGTTCTTCGCAAACTCCACCGCCACGCTCTTGTCGGAGTTGCCGAAGACCTGGTCCGACTCATACCGGACCGCGATGTTGTACGTGCCCGTGCCCGTGACGCGCGACTTTGAGCCCTGCACCACGATGCGCGAACCCGCGTTGGCCCCGACGATGTTTCCGGTGTTGATCACCTCGCCCTGCAGGGGCACCGCCGCATCAAACTGTCCGACAAAGAGGTTCCCGTTGATCCCGAACGTGCCGTTGGTCCCCACCTTCAACTGCGCCGTGGCCGTCTGGTTGTACCCGATGTACGCGTCACGAAAGACCGAGGTGTTACCGCCGACGACGTTCCACTCCCCCCGCCCACCCGCGAAGTTGCCCATGGAAAGGTCGCGCGAGATCTGCACGACCCCGTTGTTCTGCGTGAAGAACCCGCGCTTGCGCCCGCCCACAAACGCGTCCTGGTCCACCCGCATTCCCATGCTGCCGGAGAAGTTCATCCCGCTGTTGTCCGCGTCGCGCCCGATGTACAACGTGTTCGTGATCAACTGCCCCACGCCGTTGATCTCGTAAATTCCCGGCGCGGCGTTCGTGTTCCCGCCCACTTCAGTGGTCGTCGCCACCGTCAGCAGCCCCGCGGTCTGAAACAGATATCCGTTGGTGTCATACCCGATGCCTAGGTAGTTCGCATTCGCGGCATACGCCGCGATCCGCGCCCGCCGCCCCCCCTCGATGTACACGTTGTTCGCGGCCGTCGGCACCGCGCCCTCCAGCCAGTTCCCCGCCACGTTCCACTGCCCGTCCGCCACATTGAAGTTGCGGTCCTGAGCGTGCGCGACCCCGATCGACAGACCGGCCAAGGCGGCCAAAGCCGCGGCATACGTCGTCTTCATGTCTAACTCCTCCACATCCGCTGCGTCGCCGGGGCGCCCGGCATGATGAGACCACCCACGATTTGGTCGCCTCACCGCCGCGGATTGCAACGGCAGTTTCTAAGGCTTCTCACGGTTCGCAAGCAGATTTCCGCCGCAAAGCACGAACTGCACGCAAAGTTCGCTTGGCGTTCGGTTGCGTTTCTGGTATCTTGCGGACTTCACGTGGTATTCCCAATGAATGTCGCAACTCAATCCCGCGGCTTCACGCTCATCGAGCTCCTGGTGGTCATCGCCATCATCGCGCTGCTCATCGGAATTCTGCTCCCCAGCCTCGCCAAAGCCTGCGAGGCCGGCCGCAGCGTGCAGTGCCTCTCCAACCAACGCCAGATCGGCGTGGCACTCGGCCTCTACGCCGAGAGCTACAAGGAATACATCCCCCGCGAGAGCGGCGTGAGCGACCACCCGCCGCTGAATCCCTCAGGCAGGCCCCCACAAGTGCCGGCCTGGTATCGCTCAGCCACCGACCAAGCCATGTACAACATCAGTTGGGCTTTCAACCTTCGACCCTTTCTCGACTCACGCGCGGTCGCGTCCGAAGGCAACGGCGGCCTCGGGGACCGATTCGCAAACGCCAACTACTACCGCGACCCCTCTCGCCCCAAAGACCCGCACAACGTTCATTACGTAAACAACGGGCTTTATTTCCAGAAGGTGGGCACAAACGTTGTCGCGACAAACTTGGGCAAGCCCCCTTCTCCCATCTATCGCCTGCCGCGCCCGTCAATCACCGCGTACCTCACATGCTTCACTGACGACCCCAGCGGCCTTCGCTGGGGGTTCAACCTCAGCCGAGCCACCGATGACCTGTCTCTCAGCATCTTTTATGACATGTGGCAGATCTCCAGCGTCAACGGCACCAACTCCACCGACCCCACCACCGCCCAGCGCGTCGCCGTCAAACGCCACGGCACCGGCGCCAACGTCATGTACATGGACACCCACGCCAGCGCCACGCCGGGCTCCGTCGTCGCAGATCCCAAGACGTGGGACGATGGGGACTACAAGTAGCGCAAGGCACTAGGGAAGAAAGAGTCCCGATTGCCAACGCCTCCCTAATGCCTAATGCCTAGTGCCTAATGCCTTCCTACACCAACTTCCTCATCACACTCACCGCCGCATACAACCCCGCCACCCGCTCCCGCTCCAAACTCCGCGGCGGGTACTTGCTGTTCAAAGGCTGCAACCGGATCACCTCCCCGCCCCCCCGCGGCTTCTCAAAATACACCCGCTTGAACGTCGTCTCATCATCCGGCTCCAGCCGCGCAAACACATCCATCCCACTTTTCACCGGCGTCGCCGGGCTGAACACCACGATGTCCCCCTCCCGGTAGTTCGGCTCCATCGAGTCCCCCACCACCCGCGCCGCAAACGCATCCGGGTCATTCAAATCCGGGCATCGCACATACTCATCCGCCACCCGCGCCGGGTAGCTCAAATCCGTGAACTCCCGCGGATACCCCGCCGCCACCTTATTAATCAGCGGCACCTCCAGCGGCAGCGCGATCGGCAACACCGTGTGCTGCGGGAACGGATGAATCCGCTCATGCCGCTCCGCCTCCGCCACGATCTTCGCCAGCGCGCCCGACTGATACAGGTCATCCAGCGTGCCAATGCCCCCGGCCTTCTTCACGCCCCCCGCCACACGCCCCCACGCCGCCCGCGCCTCGC
>JBAZUW010000182.1:0-7178 GCA_041661205.1 Phycisphaerales bacterium | reverse complement strand
CCTGCGGCATCTGAGCATCGAGCCGACGGACGACACGCACAAGTTCGAGGCCCGCGACACCTCGGCCCACATCAAGGCGATCTGGAACGGGGCCAACTTCGACGACCACACCAAGGCCGAGGTTCGGGCCCACACCATCGGCATTGTGACCGATCGGACGAGCTTTTACGCCGCGATGGGCGGGCAGGAGGCCGACACCGGCAAGATCATCCTTGAGGGGAAGGTCAGTGGCCCGCCGCGCTCGGACCACGCCACGTTCATCGTCGAATCCGTCCAGGCGTTTGGCGGCTACGTGCTGCACATCGGCCACCTCAAAGAAGGTGAGCTGCGCGTGGGCGACACGGTGCGCATGCACGTGGACAAGGCCCGCCGCGCGAAGACGCAGGCAAACCACACCGCCACCCACCTCACCAACCTCGGCCTGCGGGCGGTGCTCGGGGTGGGGGTGGATCAGAAGGGCTCACTGGTCGCGCCGGATCGCATGCGTTTCGACTTCTCGCACGGCCAGCCTGTGAGTGCCGACGAACTGCGCCGCGTCGAAGAGATCGTCCACAAGGCCGTCAAGCAGGACCTCACGGTGTACGCCGTGCCCTCGCAGCTCGGGGCGGCCAAGATGATTCGGGGCCTGCGCGCCGTCTTCGGCGAGGTGTACCCCGACCCAGTGCGCGTGGTCTCTGTGGGCCAGCCGGTGGAGGACCTGCTCGGCAGTCCGGGTAATCCGGCGTGGGAGGAAGTCTCCGTCGAGTTCTGCGGCGGCACGCACGTCGCCTCGACCGCCGCCATCGGTGCCTTCGCGATCGTCTCCGAAGAGGCGGTCGCCAAGGGCGTGCGCCGCGTGACCGCCCTCACCGGCGAGCTTGCGACCGCCGCGAACAAAGCGGCGGATGAGATCGAGCGGCGCATCGAAGCCGCGGGTCACGCCAGCGACGCCGAGCTGCCGCGCTTGGCCCAGTCGCTCGCGACGGATTTGGAGCAGGCTACGTGCCCGGCGTGGCGCAAGGTGGCGCTGCGGGCCAAGGTCGCCACGCTCAACGAGCGAGTGAAGGAACTCGGTAAGCAACTGGGGGCCGTGGTGCGCGACGAAGCGGTGAAAGCCGCCCGAGCGCTGGCCGAGAGCGCCCTCATGGCCAACGACATGGTGGTGGTGGGGAAGGTCCCCGCCGGTGAAGACCGGGCCGCCCTGCTGGCGGCGGTCAAGACCGTGCGCGACAAGTGCCCCCGGGCCGCGGTGCTGCTGTTTAGCGTGGAAGAGGGCGCGGGCAAGGTCTCGTGCGCGGCGGCCGTGCCCGAGCCGCTGATCGCCAAGGGTCTCAAGGCCGGCGACTGGATCCGCGACACGTCGGCCCTCATCGGCGGCAAAGGCGGCGGCAAGCCCGACAGCGCCCAAGGCGGCGGCACTGAGGTTGGCAAGGTGAATGAGGCGATTTCCAAGGCCCGGCAGCAGGCCCTCAAGCTGGTGATGTAGTTGGAGGCAGATGGAGATCGAGATGCACCTCCCTGACGCCGGACCTGAGTCTGCGAAGGTCCGGGTCGTAATGACGTTGACCATGCAGACCTTCGAGGACTCAGGTTCGGCGTCAGCACGCACACCCGGCCTCACGCAATCGCACAAACCATCATGAACCAAGCTCCCAAGAACCCCAAAGAGACAAAAAACCACCCCGGCTACGCGCCCACCAGCATGCAGCTCCTGGGCAAGGTCTGGGGCATCAGCTTTGCCTTTGTGGTCTCGGCGGGGGCGGGGGCGTTGCTGGGCTGGGGGTTCGATCACTTCGTCCACACACGCCCGGTGGGACTGCTGGTGGGCGTAGGTGTGGGGATCATCGCGGGGGGCATCCGCTTCGTTCGCGACGCCAAGCGGGCCGACGCAGAGGCCCTGGAACGCCCGGGCCGAACGCCCCCCGAGTGACCCGCATTTGACGATCCATCTGTCAACCGATCATCTAGAGAACAGGCAAGGGCACTCCTACCATCGTGCCCCCATTCTGAGCGGGGTTCCGGGCGTGTGCCCGGCTCGCCCACTACGGACCGCAGGGAGCTTGAGTGACGTCTGCCGCCGACCACTCCGCATTGCCTCGCCCCGCTTCGCTGGGCACGCTGGTGGCATTGCTGATCGTGGCGGTGGGGCTGTCGTATGCCGCGGGTATGCGGCTGGGCCCGGTCATTACTCCAGAGGCGCCGGGCATCCAGGCCGGGGCGATGTGGGGGGCGGCCAGCGTGGCGCTGGGTGCGCTGGTGGGCCTCGTTATGGTCATTCCCCCGTCCATCCGCATGCCGGGTAGGCTCGGCATGGGCGTGTTGATCGCCTCCGGGGCGAGGCTGCTGTTCATGCTTGGCATGGCGGTGGTGGTGCTGATGCTGCTGAAGCCCGCAGGGGGCGCGTTGTTCGGCGCCGTCGGCTGCGGGGGAGTCTTGTGCATTATCTTTGAGGCCGCCTGGGCGACCGGCTATCTGCGCCGGGTCTCCAAAGTGCGGCCGGGAGCGTTGCTGGCATGAATCACCTGTTCACCTTGGCCGCGTCGAACCCTGTGGATCACGTGCTGCCCTACAGCCGTTTTTTCGCAAACGCCTTCGGCTTCAAGCACCTGTGGGTGTGGTCGAGCATCACCGGCAACCTGGTGCTGTCCGGAGTCATTCTGCTGTTGATCTTCTACTACGCGGCGTCCAAGATCTCTACCGGCCCCGCCGGCGAAGGCAACGAACGCTACCTCACGAAGAACCTCTTCGCCTCGACCATCGAGGTGATCTGCATCTACCTGCGCGACAGCGTGGTGCGTCCCTTGCTCCACGATCGCACGGACAGGTTCATGCCCTTCCTGTGGACGCTGTTCTTCTTCATCCTCATCAACAACCTGCTCGGTCTCTTCCCGTTTGGTGACATCTTCCACGTGGTCCATCACTATTCAGGTGGCAAGCTCAACTTCAACGGCATCCTCGGTGGTACTGCGACGCAGAACTTGTGGGTGACGGGGGCGCTGGCCCTGGTGGCCGCCTTGGTGATCAACCTGGCGGGCGTCAAGGAGCTGGGCGTTGGGGGCTACCTCAAGCACCTCACCGCCGGCACGCCCGCCTACCTCTGGCCGCTGATGGTGCCGATCGAAATCCTCGGCACGATCATCAAGCCCGTGGCGCTGGCCCTTCGTTTGTTCGCGAACATGACGGCCGGGCACATCCTGGTCGCGGTGCTCTTCATGTTTGCGGGCATGGGCATCGGGCTGCTGGAGAAGGGCCTAGGCATGGGCATTCTGGGCGGGGGCATTAGTGTGGTTTCGGCCCTGGCCGCCCTGGCGATCTATTTCCTGGAACTCTTCGTCGCCTTCCTGCAGGCGTTTGTGTTCTTCTTCCTCACCACCGTGTTCATTTCTCAGCTCAGCCATCACCATGACCACGAGCATGGCGATGCCCACGGCCACGAGCACGCACCCGCCCACTAAGGCACGCGTGAATAACGAGCCCCCCGCAACGTCGCGGGACCCCTTGAGCGCCTCGAACTTGTGGAACTAGATAGAAAGGTATTGTCCATGCAGAAGCTCATTTCCAAGGCGATTCTCGCCACCGGCGCGTTGGCCCTCGTGGCCCCCGCGATGGCCATGGCCCAGGCCGGCGCGACCGGCGCGGCCGCCCCTGTGGTGGGCATCGGTCAGGGTCTCGGCGCGGTCGGCGCTGGCCTTGCCATCATCGGTGGCGGCATCGGCATCGGCATGATCGGCAAGGGCGCGGTTGAGTCGATCGCCCGCCAGCCCGAGGCCGCCGGCCCCATCGGCACCAACATGATCCTGACCGCCGCCCTCATCGAAGGTGCGACGCTGTTCGCGGTCGTCGTTGGTCTGCTGGTCGGCTTCGTCAAGTAAATCCTTCGCCCGCGTTGCCGGCCGCACGGCCTGGCGGGCGAATCAGATACTCATCATCCGCGTCCCGGGGGGCGAAAGCGCCCCGGAATGCTTGGAACCGGGAGAAGCCCGGAAGAAGCCGGGACAAGCCCGGACGAAGTCGGAAGTTTCGCGAAAGGGAACGCCCATGTCCATCAAGCACTCGCTTCAGTCCTGCCTGCTGCTCCTCGCCGCGTCGTTCGGTCTTTTGTTCACGACGCCGATGGCGGCGGCGCAGGAACACACCGCGGCCAAGGTCGAGTCGGCGATCAAGTCCGCCGCCACCGAAGGCGAGCACGCCGCCAACCACGCCCTTGAGAATGCCGGTGAGCACGACGACGGCGCACACAGCGGCATCGTCCCTTCCGTCGAAGAGGGCATCGTCCCCGCGATCGTCGCCCTCGTCGTCTTCGCGCTGGTGCTGGCGATCAGCGCCAAGATGGTGTGGCCCAAGATCGCCACCGGCCTGCTCGACCGCGAGAACAAGATCCGCTCGGAAATCGAAGGCGCTGAGATGGCCCGCCAGCAG
Source organism: Phycisphaerales bacterium (assembly GCA_041661205.1). Taxonomy (GTDB): domain Bacteria; phylum Planctomycetota; class Phycisphaerae; order Phycisphaerales; family UBA1924; genus RI-211. The sequence continues at coordinate 2,780 of JBAZUW010000182.1, read as the reverse complement.
GCCAAGGACGCTCTGGAGCAGTACCAGAAGAGCCTGGCCGACGCCCGCGCCGAGGCCAACAAGATGCTCGAATCCACCCGCGCCCAGCAGGCGGCCCTCGCGGCCGACCTTCGGGCCAGCGCCGAGAAGGACCTCGCCGAAATGCGCGAGCGGGCCAAGAAAGACATCGAATCCGCCAAGCGGGCCGCTGTCGCCGAGCTCTACGAGCACGCCTCGGGCCTGGGCGCGATGATCGCCAGCAAGATCCTGAAGCGCGAAGTGAACGCGGGCGACACCAACGGCCTGGTCGAAGAGTCGCTGAGGCAGCTCCAGACTTCCAAGAACTGATACTGGCTCCCTGGCTGCCGGTGGGACAGGCGTCCCGCCTGTCCATTTCTGAAGGATTAACTTCATGCCCCTCATCGAATCCCAGCCCGACGCCGTCTCCCGCGTCTACGCCAAGAGCCTCCTCGAGCTCGCCACCCAGCAGGGGGGCCAGGGCAAGGTGGAAGAGACCCTCGGCGAACTCGAAGAGATCATCGAGCTCGCCCGCGTCGACGACAAGTTCGCAGAGTTCCTCTCCTCTCGCTCCCTCGCGTCCGATGCGCGGCGTGATTCCCTCCGCCGCATCTTCGCCGGACGGGTCACCGATCTCACGCTCAACTTCCTGCTGGTGCTGAACGACAAGGGGCGTATCGGGGCGCTCGCCTCGGTGGCCGCGGCCTTTGATTCTCTAGTGCAGCACCAGTTCGGGCGCGTCGAGGTCGACGTGTACACCGCCCAGCCGCTGGACCATGACGGGCTGGAGGGCGTGAAGCGCCGCCTGCGTGACACGCTCCAGAAGGATGTCATCGTCCACGCCTATGTGGAGCCGGCGATGATCGGGGGCGTGAAGTTCCGCATCGGCGACCAGCTCGTCGATGCCTCGATCTCCACCCGCCTCCGCAAGCTCAAGGATCAGTTCGGCGGCGCGGGGGCGGCGGAGCTTCGGGCCCGCATCTCAAAAATCATCGAAGGCGACCCGAGCGACAACTGACCGAACCGACTCTCACCGAGCTCCTATCGAGCTTTCATCCGGCTCACGTCGGGAGCGAACTCTCCCCTTGAACCAAGCGAGGCACCCATGGCCAAGAAGAACATCGCCGGCGTCGACGTCTCCGGTAAGCGTGTCCTCATCCGCGTGGACTTCAACGTCCCGGTCGAAGACGGCAAGATCACCGACGACCGGCGCATTCGCGAGGCCCTGCCCACCATCCGCAGCGTTGTCTCGCGTGGCGGCAAGGCGATCCTCATGTCGCACATGGGGCGCCCCGAGGGTGTGGGCTTTGAGCCGGAGTTCAGCCTGAAGATCGCCGCCGAGCGCTTGGCTCAGCTCATCGAAAAGCCCGTCGCCTTCCCGAGCAACGACTGCACCGATGCTGCCGCGGCCGCCGCCGTCGCGGCGTTGAAACCCGGCGATGTGGTCCTCCTCGAGAACCTTCGCTTCCATAAGGCCGAGAAGAAGGGCGACGCCGCCTTCGCCGCCAAGCTCGCGGCATACGCCGATGTCTACGTCAACGACGCCTTCGGCACCTGCCACCGGCCCGACGCCAGCATGGTCGCGGTGCCCAAGGCGCTGCTCGGCAAGCCCCGCGTGTGCGGCTTCCTGGTGGAGAAGGAGATCAAGTTCCTGGCCGCGGCCATCGCGAAGCCCGCGCACCCGTTTGTGGTCGTGCTGGGCGGGGCCAAGGTCTCCGACAAGCTCGGCGCCATCGAACACCTCATGCCCGTGGCCGACACGATTCTGGTCGGCGGCGCGATGGCGTACACCTTCCTCGCGGCCCAGGGGAAGAACGTCGGCAACAGCCGCGTCGAGAAGGACCGCATCGAGGACGCCAAGCGAATCATCGACATGGACAAGAAGATGAAGGTCGAGGTGCTCTTCCCCATCGACCACGTCTGCTCGACGCAGTTCGAAGAGAAGTCCGGCGATATCGAAGTCTTCGACGACGAGATCAAGGACGGCTTCATGGGCCTGGACATCGGCCCCAAAACCCAGACCAAGTTCGCGTTGATCCTGCAGAAGGCCAAGACGGTGGTGTGGAATGGCCCGATGGGGGTCTTTGAGTGGGCCCCCTTTGCCACCGGCACGCAGCAGGTGGGCAAGGCGATTGCTCGCGCGACCGCCGCGGGCGCGACCACGATCGTGGGCGGGGGTGACTCCGCGGCCGCCGCCGAGAAGTTCGGCATCGCCGACCAGTTGTCGCATGTCTCCACCGGGGGCGGGGCGAGCCTGGAAATGCTGGAAGGCAAGAAGTTCGAGAGCGTGGACCTGCTCGACGAAGCCTGATTCAGTACAAACCCGGGCGCTTCGCGGTGTATCTGAAGTACGCGAAGGAGTAACGGTTTCAGCCAGCGCGAAGGCGCGGCGAAGCCGGCGCAATTCTCTTGCATCCGCGAATCCCCTCGGGTAGCGTGATCGACGCCGAAGCGTTGTTCGGTTGTGTGCCCACCGTCAGGGTGTGATTTCAACCAAGGTTTCGGAGAGAAGATCCATGTCAAGATTTATTGCTGGCGTCGGCATCGCGGCGCTTTTCGCGTCTCTGGCGCACGCGGGCACGGTCACGCTGTTTCTTCAGAACGGCAACGACGGGGGAGGCCCGTTCAACACGACCCAGTTTCAGATCACGAACATTTCGTCGCCGGGCGTGGCACTGACGGGGTTCGGGCTGACCATCGGCGACACGCAGTACAACTTTGACGAGGTGTACCTGAGCGCTGAGAGCTTCGCGAACGGCAACGGCACGCAGGCCGCGCTGTTG
>JBAZUW010000181.1:0-7280 GCA_041661205.1 Phycisphaerales bacterium | reverse complement strand
GAACACCAAGCTGCTTGCCGCACTCACGATTGGTTTGTCCCTCTTCGCCGGCGTTGCGCATGGGGGCGACCTCGCCCGTCGCGGCACCATCGGCCTGGGCGTGCAGCCTGCCGGCGTGGGCGTCAAGGTCGCAGTGCTCCGCCCGGGTGGCCCCGCAGACCGAGCGGGTCTCAAAGTCGGCGATGTCATCCAATCCATCAATGGCACAGCGGTCCGATCGCAGCCCGACGTCGCCGAGGCCATCCGCGTGATCCCCGGTGGCAGCGTCGCGGCCCTTGCCTTCACGCGCGACGGCAACCCCCAGACGCTTCAGGTCACGCTTGACACAACCCCCTCGGAAACCATCGAGGGAAGCAAGGTCACATACTCGTCGGTCACCGTGCCCGACGGGTATCAGCTTCGCACCATCATCAGCGAGCCCAACGCCTCGCCTCTTGCTGCCGGCGGCAAGTCCCCCGCGTTCATGTTCGTTCAGGGTATCTACTGCGCATCGCTCGATCGCCCCCAGGCGCCCGACGCGGTTGATACCCGTCTGGTTCATGCCATGGCCAAGGCCGGCTACGTCACGCTGCGCGTCGACAAGCCGGGGCTGGGAGATTCGCAGGGCCCGCCCTGCGGCGAAATCGGCTTCAAGGCCGAACTCGAGGGGTACAAGGCCGCGTTGCGTCAACTCAAATCGCTTCCCACCGTCGACCCCGAGCGTGTGTACGTCTTTGGGCACTCGATGGGGGGCGTGATGATGCCATATCTGCTGCAAGATACGCCCGTGCGCGGGGCGATCGTCTACGGCACGCTGGCCCGCACATGGTTTGAGTATCAGCTCGAGAACACCCGCCGCCAGATGTCGCTGGGCGGGGCGAGCGAGGGAGACATCGCCGAAGCGTTGCAGGCGGAGGCCAAGAGCAGCGCGATGATCCTGGTCGAGAAGAAGACCATGGGTGATGTGTGGGAGCGATATCCGGAGCTGAAGCAGGAAAGCCCGATGCTGGACGCGACGCACATGTCCAGCCGCCACATGTCGTTTTATCACGAGTTGCAGGACCTGAACCTGGCAAGAGCGTGGGAGCAGGTGACGACGCGCGTGCTCGCGATTCACGGCGACTACGACTGGGTGACGACCGGAGCGGACCACGATCTGATTGCGAGCATCGTCAACGCCAAATCACCCGGCTTTGCGACTTCGGTCGCGCTGCCCAAGGCCGACCATGCCTTCACGCTGCACGAATCGCTGAAGGCGAGCCTGGCGGCCATGGGGCAGGGGACGTGGGATGGCTCGCTGCCCAAGTTGGTGCTGGAATGGATCGACACCCAGGAGGGGCGAGCGCAGGCGGTGCCCGCCGCGCCGGAAGCGCCGACCATTGCCAAAGCCGGAGCCGCGGCCCAGCCGAAGGGTGCTCCTCCAGCGACGAGCAAATCGGAACATGCGCAAGCGGACACGACGCCAAAGTGGACCAAGCTCAAGACCGAACGCTACCCCGGCAAGCAGGACGACATCTTCTTTGTCTCGCCCACGGTTGGCTGGTATGCCAATGGCGCGGGCAAGATCTTCAAAACCACCGACGGCGGCACAACCTGGGTCGTGAAGCTCCAGCAGCCCGGCACCTATTTCCGCTGCCTCGCGTTCAGCGATGACAAAGTCGGCTTTGCCGGCAACATCGACACGCGGTACTTCCCCAACGTCACCGACGCAGTGCCCCTCTACCAGACCGCCGACGGGGGCGAAACCTGGAGCCCGGTCACCACCATCGAGGGGGCGCCCGTCGTCGGACTGTGCGCCCTTGAAGTGGTTCGCACGCCCTTCGTCAACGCGGGAAACCTGGATCACAAGACCCGAATTGTCGGCGTCGGACGTGTCGGCGGCCCCACCGCGGCTATCTACTCCGACGATCTGGGCAAAACCTGGCAGCGCATGACGCTCCCGGCATCCTGCGCCATGGCCTTTGATGTTCATTTCTTTGACAACACCCACGGCATCATCGCCAGCGCCACCAGCGCCGATGTGCAGGCTTCCAAGGCCCTCATTCTCGCAACCGACGACGGGGGCGCCACCTGGCGCGAGGTCTACACAGGCCCGCGCACGTTCGAGATCACCTGGAAAATCTCCTTCCCCACCCGCGACGTCGGCTTCCTCACCATTCAGTCGTACAACCCCGACCCCGCGGCCTCCAAGCGATACCTCGCCAAGACCACCGACGGTGGTAAGACCTGGAGCGAAATCCCGCTGGTCGACGACGCCAAGGTGCGCGAGTTTGGCATCGCCTTCATCGATGAGAATCACGGCTGGGTCGGCGCCATGCCCCACGGCTTTGCCACTACCGACGGTGGCGCCACCTGGACGAACGTTGACTTCGGCAACGCGGTGAACAAGATCCGTGTGCTGCGTGAACAGGGCGCGACGTATCTGCACGCCATCGGCGTGGATGTCTACACGCTCAAGCTCGACCAGCCCGCCAAGTAGTGGGGGCGAGTCGTGTGAGCCGCTACGCCTTCGCGTACGCTTTGCTCCGCGATGCTTACCAACACACTCCAGTTTCTCGGCGGGCTTGTTCTCCTGCTGGTCGGCGGGCGGCTGCTCGTCTCGGCGTCTGTCGACACCGCAAAGAGGCTGATGGTCTCGCCGCTCGTCGTCGGCCTCACGCTGGTCGCTTGGGGCACGAGCGCCCCAGAGCTCGCGCTGAACTTGATATCGGCGTACAAAGGCCGGGGGGATCTCGCGCTCGGCAACGTGGTGGGTGCAAACATCTGCAACATGTCGCTGGTGCTGGGCGTGTGTGCTCTCATGAAGCCGCTGGCGGTGGAAGAACGCCTTATCAAGGTTGAGATCTGGCTCAACGCCGCCATTCTCGTCTTTATGGCCTCGCTCGGCTTGTCCGCCGGCTTTGCCAAGTGGGAGGCGGCGGTGATGCTCGCGGTCTTCGGCGCCTACAGCACCTGGACCATCATGGCCGCCCTGCGGAAGACCGACAAGGCAGCGAGCCCCGCGGCGGCCGACACCCTCGGCAGCGATCCCACCCGCGAAAAGACCCCGATGGGCTGGCTCATGATCGGCACCTGCTTCATTGGCGGGCTGGTTCTCCTCAGCTACGGCGGCTCGCTCGCGAGTGACGGCGCGTCCGGCATCGCCATCGCGTTCGGGGTGCCCGCCGCGATCGTTGGCGTCACCATCGTCTCCATCGGCACCACGCTCCCGGAAATGGTCACGAGCGTGATGGCGGTGCGCAACGGCCAGACCGACCTCGCGATGGGCAACGCGATCGGCTCGTGCCTCTTCAACGCCGGCGCGATATTCGGCGTCGTTGGCCTCGTCTCGCCCCCGGGCGTGAGCAGCGACTTTGTGCTGCCCTTGGCGTACATGGGGCTATTAGCGCTCGCGCTCATCCCGATCAGCCGCACGCACGGGCGGAAGGTGTCGGGGATGGAGGGCGGGTTGCTGCTGGGGTCGTACGGGGTGTTCTTGCTGGTGTCGGCGCTGATGGTGAACTGAGCCCGCTTGGGTCCGATTGGGGCCTGAGTGGCCCGGCGGCTCTTGCCACGTGGGAACACCCGCAGCAGATCTGTGCGGCCGTAGCGTTCGATTACCGATGAAGCGTGCCGCGGCGTGCTCCGCTACATCGCTGGGCTGTTCGTCGATACCGAACGCCTCACAGGCGAAGCCGCGATCCCTCGCGCCACCAACAGCGTGCCCGCACCGGCGCACAGATGCTTGAGTGTGTGCCCGCTCACGAGCGACACTCCCAGCCCATCCCACGGGTGCCACAGCACGCGATCTAGTTGCTCGAGCACCACCTCGCCCGCGCAGCACCCCAGCACCAGCATCAGCCAACGCGTGGGCAGATAGCGGGAGAGGTACAGCTTCACCACCAGCAGCACGCTCAGCAGCGTGACCTCAATCTTCGCAAGCCCTCGCACCTCCTCAGGTTCGTGGTGCCCCGACGACGACCTCGACCCGTGTGCGAAGGCGTGGCAACACGTCACGTTCAAACCATCGGTTCTTCGCCAGCCACATCTGGTTCCGGGGTGAAGGGTGCGGGAGCAGAATGCGCGAAGGTAGCAGGCGTTGTGCCGCCCGCACGCCATCGGTGAGGCTCGCGGCTTCGTCCGCGAGATATCGAGCGAACGGGTAGTTGCCGATGTACACCGTGAGTTGAACGTTGCGGAGCTTTGCAAGAATTTGCGGGTGCCAAAGGGGCCCACACTCGGGGCGTGGAGCCATGTCGCCGGACTTGGATTTTCCCGGATAACAAAAGCCCATGGGCACCAGGGCGATGAGCGACTCGTCGTAGAACTGTTCATCGGTTACCCCGAGCCACTCGCGCAGACGCCGGCCGCTCGCGTCGTTCCAGGGCACGCCGGTTTCGTGGGCGATGCGCCCCGGCGCCTGCCCGATGATGAGAATGCGCGACGAGGCGGACGCGGCCAGCAGCGGACGCGGCTCATTCGGTAAGGACTGCGCGCAGACGCGGCAGGCCCGCACATCTTTGAGAAGAGGCAAAGAGACGGCTCGTCGGGTGACCATGCACCCTTTGATGCCGCATTCGTCCCCATGGGCGTCACCTTCGCAACTCGGCGGCATCCATCACACTTGATGTTCCCGCAACCCCGTCAACCAAACTCACGGTGCGACCGCAGAGACCCGCTTCAAGCGGCCCTCAACGGCACCGGGCTAGCGCTTTTCTGACGGGCGTGCAATCGGCGGTGTTCCTCTTACAGCCGAGCAATCGCGCTGCGAACTGCCGGCTGCTCAAGCGACCAAAATCTCCCGAAGTCATAGTCCTTATACACGCTGCCGCGTGTGCGCGCTCCTATGCGCATACGACCGGTGCGAAGTTTTCAGAATTGCCTCCACGTTCTTAGAAAGAGTGACCCATGAACAGCAACGAACTCAAGTCCATCGACTCTCAGCTCAATGAAATGACCCGCCAGGGCAAAATTCTCGAAGCGCTCGAGAAGTTCTACGACGATTCCTGCACGTTTCAGGAAGGCAACCAGCCGCCTCGCAAGGGGCGAGCAGCACAGCATGCCCATCTCAGCGTGTTCTTCAAAACCCTCAAGGCGTTCAACAGCGCGACCCTGCACGCCCAGACCGTCGACGACGATATCAGCATCGCCGAGTGGACCTTCGACATGACCGGACCCAACGGACCCATCGTGTGGAACGAAGTGCTCTCACGGCGTTGGCGCCACGGCAAGGTGATCAGCGAGCGCTACTACACGGCCCAGTAGCTCGACGCCGCGGCGACGTTTCACACGGGCGGGCCACTCGGCTCGCCCGTGGCATTTAACCCAAGCGCGACAAGTCCAATCTCCTCTCCGTGCGCGATCTCCCGAGCGCGAGGGTCACTCAAGCGTTGCCACCTCGGCGTGAGTGTGAGCGGCTGAACGCTACAGCCGATGCTCAAGGTCGAGGCTTCGTGTAGCGTGCCATCTCGCGTCTGATGGTCAAGTCCGCTTGCCTCGCAGGCCGGGCCTCGATCATCCATGCTAATACCAGCGCCCCCGCCCCGGCGCTCAGGTGCTTCAGTGTGTGCCCGCTCACGAGCGCCACGCCCAGACCGTCCCACAGGTGCCACACCACGCGGTCGAGTTGTTCCAGCACCACCGCGCCCGCGTAACAGCCCAGCCCCAGCATCAGCCAGCGCGTGGGCAGGTATCGCGCCGTGTACAGCGTCACCACCAACAGGACGCTCACAAGCGCGGCACCCTCTATGAGGAAGTATGGCCGCAGGTCGCCCTGACCCATGTGCTCGGTGTGTTCCCAGTAGACGAGGCTTGTGGCACCCGCCATCAGCAGCGGCCCCAGCAGCCATGCGGCTGTTTTGGGGCTCACCCGCTCGGCCACCAGCGTCGCTAGCAGGCTCACGAACGTCAGCACCATCGGCAGCCGATCCCAGAACAGGCGCTCGTTGCCGGGCGCGAGGTGGTAGTAGGACGAACCCAGTGCCGTCAAGCCCATGCCCACAAACAATGCGACCAAACACATTCGATCAATCGCCATGAGCGGCAGCATGGCGCCCGCCACGCTCGCCCGCTCACTCCGCCCCCGCCGACGCAGGTTTACCAGGCCAAGTAGCGAGGCCAGCGCGAACGGGGCGTTGCTCACCACATCCATGAAGTTCGGCACGCCCAGCCACGCCCGCGTGTCGGCGAAGTGGTGGAATGCGGAAGGCTGCGCCAGCCGCGGCAGTGAGGCCATGACTCCCGCGCCAAGCAGCACGATGGACAGAATCACCCCGGTCCGCCAATCAAAGCGAGGGAACCGGCGGCGGAACGCGGGGACGGTGAGTGGAAACATCGACATAGTTAGCGTACACTAACTAAATGAAGATGAGTTGTCAAGGGTGTACTGCTGAAGTTCCCGGGTCATAGACGCACGCGTTCAACGGGTACCAGATGCGATGCACGCCGGCAGCATGTGATCGGTGAAATCTCGGCAGCCACACAGCCCGCAATCTCCACTTAACGGCCGTAGAAAATCAGGAGCTTCCCGTTGCACTAGCACAATTTCCGCGAGCCCAAATGCGAACACCGGCCCCGGGTAGGGGGTTGGCCGCGGGTGAGGTTCTGCTTCCGTTGGGCGCGTGGCTGGTCTTCCCGCCCTTGAGTGCGTGAGCGCTCAAGAGGGATCTTTGGGCACGGCATCAACGGCGGGGTGGGGCGGAACCTTTGGCCGACGCCTTAGGGTTCTTTGGTTTGTCACCGTGTTCGCGGCAGCGTGGTGGCGGAGACGTGCCCGGTAGGTGGTCCCGAGTACGGAGCTTCTGTTGGGCCGGGAGGCTGCGGATTGCTAGGCCGCAGACGCCGGGCTTTGACCCTCATGCTGACGCGAGCGTGTGACGGCCCCACACCGCTTCGGCGCTGCGTTTTTCTCACGGGAACTTTGACGGGGGAGACCAGCCTGAGTTCGTTGCTCAGCCTTGAGATGCCCGCTTCGGTTGACCCGTGAGGAGACGCAGTGCTTCTAACCTAGAGGGAGATGGGGCGGGCTTGCGCGCGCGGGATGGGGTGGTGTGGGGGTAGATTTCTTCAGGTGGGGAGTTGGGAAGTGGCGAATTTCGGCTGGGTTTCAAGCGTCTTGATCGGGTCGTGTATTTATGAGAGAATTGGGGGCGGGGAAGTTTGTGGAGGACATGGGTGTGCGCGCGGGCGGGGTCAGTCGCCGACGTCCCTCAGAGCAGGGAATTTGGTGTGGCGACTTTGGCGTCTCCTCGCCGGTCGCACCGGATGCTCAGAGCCGCATCCGGTGGCACGTCGCATACGGTGCCACCCGCCGGGCTTGCGTG
>JBAZUW010000180.1:718-7292 GCA_041661205.1 Phycisphaerales bacterium | reverse complement strand
GCGGCGACCGCATCATCACCGGCTTTACTTTCGGCATCGCTCCGCTTGGGGCCCTGCCCTCCGACCCCGCCGGCACCACCCAGACCACGGATAACGACGCGGTCGCGCTCGTCTTCTGGGATCCCGCCGACGTCAACTTCAACGGCTTCACCGGCACCGGCACGAGCATGATTAACACCGGGGCCACCCCGCTGGGTGCCACGATTGTCAACGTTGCGGGCCTTGACCTCGGCTTCATCTGGCAGCTCACTCTGACCGGCCAGAACATTCCCGTTCCCGCGACCGCCAACGGTGTGTACGTGCAGGTGGCGTGGCTTAACGTCGCCGCTGGCGACCCCACCGACTTCACCAACCTCAACGGCTTCCTGAGCGAAGCGTGCCCGAGCACGAGCCTTCGCACCCTCGCCTTCGGCAGCAACTCGCTGGCCGGACCCGGGGGCAACCCCGCCACCGTCGGCTCCACGCTTCTGGACTACGGGCGCGACCTGCAGACCACCGCCTGCTGCGATAACGTCGGCGTCTTCATCGGCCGCCCCATCGCGGATACGCCCGCCTGCCAGGAGCACCGCCAGATTCAGATCACCCCGGCCGGTGGTACGGCCACTCAGGGTGGCTACCAGATCAGCCTTCAGGGCGACATCGTGGCGGCTCAGCCCACCAGCACGGATCTGGGCGCCATCAGCGACACCCAGGCGCCGGTGAACGGCACCGTCGCGGCCTCCGCCACCCAGTGGTACAGGTTCGTCCTCAATGGCGATGCCACAGACGCCGCCCTGCAGTTCCTCGACATCGACTCTGAGAACTCCGCGGCCGACGTGGCGGTGGCGCTGTACGACTCTTCGGGCACCCTCATTCGGTCGGACGACAACAGCGGCTCCGGCCCGAATGCGCAGCTCAGCTTCGGCGTGGGCCGCCGCCCCGCCGTGGGCGATGGCCAGCAGTACGACGGGCGCAGCGGGCAGCTGATCGCCGGTGAGTATTTCGTGGCGGTGGCACCCGCCGGCTCAACCTTCGGCTCGGGCTTCACATCCAACGCGAGCGCGAGCCCGGGCGGCTCCTTCACGATCAACCTCCACACCAACACCAACGGCACCCCGCTCGCCCCTTCCGTGCCCCCCATCATCAACGGCATCGACTACGACGCCATCATCGGTGCTCCGGTCGACCCCGACTTCCCCGGTGGTGACTTCCGCCAGGGCGCTCCTCACGACACCGGTATTCGAGGCGTGATATGGAACCGCTTCACCCTTCAGAGCCCGATTGACGCGGCTCACTTCCTCGACCTTGACTACGTCGGGGGCGGGTCGACGCTTTCCGCAGACGGCGTTGCCTACATCTTCGACAGCAACGGAAACATCGTCTACTTCTCTGACGACAACGTCATCAACCCGATGGGCACCCTGCTGCCTCAGTTCTCGATCGGTGCCTCCGGCGCCCGCTTCTATGGCAGCACCGGACCCTTCGACGGCAACACCCCCGACGGTGCTTCCGCCGGGCTGCCCGCCGGCACCTATTACCTCGCCGACCTCCTTTTCGACGCCGACAACAGCGATCTCAGGTTCCTCCCGACGGACCAGCGCTGGCACGTGCGCAGCGAGTCGGGCTCCAACCTCACCCTCACCGCGATCCTGATCGCCGGTCAGGGCGGCGGCGGGGGCAACGTCTGCGACCCCGATGTCAACCAGGACGGCAACGCCGACCAGGGTGACATCGACTACCTCCTCAACGTCGTTGCTGGTGGCGACAACCCCACCAACATCGATCCCGACTTCAACCTGGACGGAAACGTCGACCAGGGTGACGTCGATGCCCTCGTCAACGTCGTCGCCGGCGGCGCTTGCCCGTAACTCTGGACTCTTGGTAATGGGTTCGTATTTGGAGAGCCCACACCACACACAAGAACCCCGCGCGCAATCGCGGGGTTTCTTTTTTTTAAGCTCTCTTGGTGGCGCCCATCCGCCGCGCCAGCAGAAATGCCATCTCCAGGCTTTGCTGATAGTTGAGCCTGGGGTCGCACAGGCTGACGTAGTTCGTCGATAGGTCGGCCTCGGTCACGCCCGCGCCGCCACCGATGCATTCCGTCACATCCTCGCCGGTGAGCTCAAAGTGAACCCCACCGAAGGGCACGCCCACCGCCTCGTGCACTTCGTACGCGCCCTCGAGCTCGCTCTTGATCGCGTCGAAGGATCGCGTCTTGATCCCACCGGAAGTCGTGCTCCCGTTGGCGTGCATGGGGTCGCACACCCAACTGGCCTTGCGCCCGGCCGCCCGCACGCCTTCGAGCAGCCCCGGCAGCACATCCCGCACCTTGCCCGCGCCAAGCCTAGAGATGAACACCAGTTTGCCCGCTTCGTTCGCGGGGTTGAGGGCTTCAGACAGCGCGATCGCATCCCTGGCTGTGCTGCTCGGCCCCAGCTTCACCCCCACCGGATTGCGGATGCCCCGGAAAAACTCCACGTGCGCCCCGTCAAGGGCCCGCGTGCGCTCACCGATCCACGGCATGTGGGTGGTGAGGCAGTAGTAATCCCGCCGCCGCGGCACCAGCCGCGTTTGAGCCGACTCGTAATACAGATTCAACCCCTCGTGGCTCGCAAAGAACTCCACGCCGGAGAGATCTTCAATCGCCCGCTCGCCGAGGGCCTCCATAAACCGGATCCCGTCGCCCAGCGTGGCCGTCATCCGCTGGTATTCGGCGCGAGTCTCCGGCGACAGACTGGCGTGCTTGAAGAAACTCAAATCCCAGTACTCCGGGTGGTGCAGGTCGGCAAAGCCGCCGTCGACCAGCGCCCGGATGAAGTTCAGCGTGAGCGCCGCGTGCTGATACCCCTCGACCAGCAGCGCGGGGTCGGGCGTGCGTGCGGACGCCGTGAACTCCGCCCGATTGATCAGGTCGCCAAAGTAGCTGGGCAAACTCTGGCCGCTACGCGTCTCGGTCGGGCTGCTTCGCGGCTTCGCATATTGCCCCGCGAACCGCCCCATCCGCGTCACCGGCTTCTTGCCCGCATGAATGAGTACCAGGGACATCTGCAGTAGAATCTTGAGCTTGGCCGCGATCGGCTCGCTGCGGCAATCGTCCAGTGTCTCCGCGCAATCCCCCCCCTGCAACAGCAGCCGCCGCCCTTGCTCAACGCCCACAAGCTCGGAGCGAAGGCGCTCGATCTCCCAGCTCGTCACCAACGGCGGCAGCGAGCGGAGTTTGGCGAGCTCGCGCTCCAGCGCGCCGGAATCGGGGTACTCAAACACATGCGGGCGCGGCTTGGCTCGCCATGACTCGGGGCTCCAAGCGGGGCCCGCGGCGAGAGGCTGAGAGGAATGGCTTGTTGGCTGCTCGGGCGTGCTCATCGTTGGCCAGCGTAGGGGTCTTTCGCATTCCCCCGCCGCGAAGGCTGTTTCGCACACGTGTCGAGCGTGCACCCGCCGCCACTCCTCTGGGAAAGGCCGCGCCGACCCCCGCCCGGTTCAACATTTCTGAGCCACTCACCGGTTATGCGCGCCGTTTCGTGGTCTTCACCCCAATATCGGCAACCATGCCCCCGATTGAACGTATAACAAGATCTCGTTTCGAGTGTTGACCGCTCGTGTCAACTTGGTAGATTGGAAGGCAGCGATTTCCGATTCCCGCCGGCCCGCCGCGATCCCTCGCCGACCCGCCATTTCCGCCACCGCGACGCGCGCCGCACATCCCGCCCCGAGTCACAGGAGATGATCATGCACTGGACCCGAATCGCCGTTGTGCTGCTGTGGGTGTGCCTGATCCGAGTAGCAGCCGCGCAGTGCGAGGGGCGCTGGATCGGGATGGATTCCTCAATCACACCCACGGTCACGTTCCCCTCGGGCATCTTCACAAAGCAGGCAACCTGGGACCCCGACGGCGCAGGGCCGCAGACGCCGTGGCTCATCGTCGGGGGCAACTTCACCGGCTTTGGCACTCCCGCCGCGAACTACATCGCCGGGTGGGACGGCACGAACTGGCACAACTTTGCCGGCGGCTTCAACGAACGAGTTCGCGCACTGGGCACGTATCAGGGCCAACTGATCGCGGCCGGATTGTTCACGGCGACCCAAGGCGACGCGCCCCTCTCGCATATCGCTCGCTGGAACGGGGTGACTTGGCAGCCGCTGGGCACGGGTGTGACCGATCCATCCTCCGACGCAACGATCTGGTGCATGACAGAGATGCCCGACGGGCTTTACGTCGGGGGAGTCTTCAACTCCATCGGCGGCATGGCCGCCAGCAACATCGCCCGCTGGGATGGGGCGGCCTGGCACGCGGTGGGAAGCGGGCTGGATGGCGAAGTAGATGATCTGCTGGAGTTCCAGGGAGAGCTGTACGCCGCGGGCTTGTTCGCACATTCGGGCGCGGTCGCAATCGCAGGCGTGGGCCATTGGCACGGATCAGCGTGGGCAGGCTCCGGCACCGCCGCGGGAACCACCGCGAACGCGCTCGAGGTCTACCAAGGACGCCTTCATGCACTCCTGAAAACCCTGGACTCGAACGGACAACCCGTTGTATTCCTTTCGGATCTCGAGTCTTCCGGTTGGCAGTCGATTCTCACCGACCAAGGCGCCAAAGCGCTTCGGGCCTTTCAGGGGGAGCTATACCTTGGAGGCTACGGCTCACCGTTCGCAGTCTTAGGAGCACCTGACCAAACCGGATTCTCCAGTGGCCTGCTTCGATGGAATGGAACTGCGGCCACACCCCTTCGGTGCAAGTTTCTGTCCCCGCCTCAAGATGCGATGGGGACGAGCTCCTATGTGTCTTCATTTGTCCAGTATCAGGGCATGCTGTCTATTTCGGGAACCGGGTACGCGGCTGTGAACTCGGGGCTTTCTGCCTTCGAAGCGCTTCACGATGGCCACAACTGGAAGCCGCTTCCGGGTGAAGGCGCAACTGTCGGCGACGTGACTGATTCCTTGGTGTCGCAGGACCAACTGATCGTTGCGGGGAACTTCTTGCAGTTCAAAGGTCTGGCGGCCAACAACGTGATCGCCTGGAACGGTCGTGATTGGCAGACGCTAGGCAACGGCCTCCCGGGTTATCCGGCGGCAATCGCGAACTGGAATGGCCGAGCGGTGATCGCGGGCCGAAGTGATGTGGCCGTTCCCGGCCAGAAGAAGTACTTTGTTGTCTGCTGGAATGGAGCCAACTGGGACTATATCGGCGAGGGCTTTGACAACTTCATCTCCTGCCTGGCGGTGTACCGGGGCGAGCTCTACGCGGGAGGTGACTTTTCGACGATTCAGAATCGCCACGGGGACGCTATCAAGAAATGGACCGGCACGCAATGGCAAACGGTGGGAAGCACGACCGCGCATGTCACGGCGCCCACCGTTCCCTACAGTTACATTCCGGTAAGTTTGTTTGTGTTTCAAGATGTGTTGTACAACTATGGATGGGAGATCACCTCAAGCAACTACCAGTACCCGGGCCAGGAGCCCAGGCTGGAAATGTGTAATGGGACCGACTGGGTTTATCTTGGAAGCAACTACCCCGCCAAAACCATCGACGACGGAAACCTCCTGTATCAGGCGTGGGCGGAGCGCTATGGCCAAAGCTATCAAGCCTTTGCAGGCGTCGGCGAAGATGCAGTGCACGTCACGCGGCTGAGTTCACTCGGCTATTGCTTACCCTCGGGTGGCTCCGCCTGGGATCTTGCCTTGGACTCTGACAATCGGTTGGTTGTCGGGGGCCGAATCTGCACCCTCGATGGTCAAACGCCTGCCGGCGGCGTCGCGCGTTGGGATCAGAGTGCGTTTCACTCATTGGGTGGGGGCGTCAGCACGAGCCCCGTTTCCTCGATCAACACTTCGGGTAGCGTCTATACGCTGGCCAAGTTTCGAAACGAGCTTGTGGCTGGCGGCTCCTTCTCATATGCCGAGGGCGCGCCCGCCTTCAACATCGCCCGCTGGACCGACACCGGTCTAATCACCTTTGCTCAACAACCCGCCCCTACCGCCGCGTGCCCAGGGGGCGATGCCGCCTTCTCCGCCCTTCCGGCTTCCGGTTACGGCGATGACACGCTGACCTACCGCTGGCTGAAAGACGGTGCACTCCTCACCGACGGGCCGCTCGCGTCCGGCGCCATCGTCCGCAGCAGCTCCACGCTCAACCTCACCATCTCCAGTGTCACAGTCGCTGAAGTCGGCGACTACGCCTGCGAAGTCACCGACGCCTGCGGCCCAGCGACATCGAACGCCGCCACGCTTTCGATCCGCCGCCCTTACGCCCGCGAGTGTGGCGGCCCCGGCTGCGAGCCCGACCTCAACGCCGACGGCAACGTAGACGAAGGCGACATCGCCTACCTGATCAACATCGTCGCCGGAGGCGAGAACCCGGCCGCCGCCGACCCGGACTTCAACCAGGACGGCAACGCCGACGAGGGCGACATCGATGCACTCATCGGTGTGGTGGCGGGAGAGCCGTGCCCGTGAGGGGCGTCGTGCCACTCGCGCTCGCGCCACCAGCCGTCCGATGCAGCGCACCGAGTGGTTGGGCGAGCCCGGCTGCCGCCTAGACAGGTTTCCGGAGAGCCGAGACGGCCGCCCGTCTACACTTCGCGCCCGCGGCCGGAAC
>JBAZUW010000180.1:0-708 GCA_041661205.1 Phycisphaerales bacterium | reverse complement strand
GGAACATCCTTTCCGGCCGCCTGTTCGGAGCCTGTATGCCCTTCACGATCAAGCCTGATGACGCCCTGACGGTCGACGCGGATACCACCAAGTACCTCAAGGACCACGTCGACACCGGCGACCGCTGGGTGCTCAACTTTGGCCCTCAGCATCCCGCCACGCACACCACGCTGCGCCTGGTGCTGGAGCTGGACGGCGAGAGAATTGCTCGCTGCACGCCCCACATCGGCTACTTGCACAGCGGCTTCGAAAAGCTCGCCGAGAGCCTGGACTACAACCAGTACGTCACCATCGTGAGCCGCATGAACTACCTGAGCCCGGTGTCCAACGACATCTGCTGGCACCACGCGGTGGAGAAGCTCTTCGGCATCGACATCACGCCCCGCTGCAAGGTGCTGCGCACGATCATGGCCGAAGTCGGGCGGATTCAGGACCACCTGCTGTGCGTCGGGGCGGCCGGGCTGGACCTCAACGCCTTCACGGGCTTCATCTACGCGTTCAACGTTCGCGAGAAGATTTACGATCTGTGCGACTTCATCAGCGGGCAGCGCTTCCACCCCGACTGGACCCGCGTGGGCGGCCTCATGCAGGACCTGCCCAACGAAGAGACCTTCAAGCAGCTCGTCAAGAAGCTGATCCGCGAGGAAGTGCCGCGGGCGATTGATGACCTGGAGACGCTGCTCAACCGCAACCGGATTTTCATGGATC
>JBAZUW010000179.1:0-7307 GCA_041661205.1 Phycisphaerales bacterium | reverse complement strand
CCCCGTCGATGTCTCCATCCACACCCTGCAATCCTCCTCCCTCCGCCCCGCTTCCTCCTGGGAAATCTCCTTCCCCCAGGGCGTCGTCTGGGGCCTCATGGGCTGCGTCATGGCCTTCGGCACCTCCATCACCGCCGAACGCTCCCGCGGCACCCTCCAGCGCCTCACCATCGCCCCCGTCACCAAAAGCGACATCTTGGCCGGCAAAGCCCTCGCCTGCTTCATCACCTGCGTCATCGTCCAATGCATCATGCTCGGCATGGCCGTGCTGGTTTTCGGCGTCCGCCCCTCCAACCCGCTCATGATGGCCGCCAGCATCGCCGTCACCTCCCTCGGCTTCGTCGGTGTCATGATGCTCATCGCCGGCATGTCCCGCACCGAAGGCAGCGCCCAGGGCCTCGCCCGCGCCCTGCTCCTCATCCTCGCCATGATCGGGGGCGGCTCCGTCCCCACCTTCTTCCTCCCCGCCATCATCCAAAAGTTCAGCCTCATCAGCCCCTTCACCTGGGCCATGCGCGCCCTCGAAGGTGCCCTCTGGCGCCACTACTCCTGGCCAGAGTTCGCCCTCCCCGCTGGCATCCTCCTCGCCATCGCCGCCGTCGGCTACATCGTCGGCGTCACCGGCCTGCGCTGGGGCGAAAACGCGTAGCGGGTTCCGGGGTACCCCCTCTCTCCGAGAGGGGCGTCTTCTCCCATCCCCATCCCCCTACCATCTGCGGCTATCCGGGCGGGTAGCTCAACGGCTAGAGCATTCGCCTTACACGCGAAGGGTTCGGGGTTCGAATCCCCGCCTGCCCATTTAATATTCCACGAGGCCGACCCGCCCCACGAGCCCGCACCGCCGAAGGCTCATGCGTGATTTCAGGCCGAAGGCCTGATCGCCAGTAGCCGGGGGTGAAAGCGAGTCTTCGAGCGCCACCCCCGGAAATCGCCCCGCCATGACTTCGACCCTGAAGGGGTCGTCGTGGCGTTGGAGCAGTCCTTCGGCCTGCAAGACAAATCAGATCAAGAGCTTGAATCAAGTGTCACGCGCAAGCTACCGCATAATCCTCGCCAGTGAGGGTCTCACCGGTTTGCGAACGCTTGTGACCCTAAATCACACCCACAACCCCTTCCCCCACGTCACTCCAAATCTCTCAACTTCACAGATGCAATCCTCGCCATTCCCAGTAAGCTACCCGCCGGGGCCGCCCCACAGGCCGCCACGGAGCACCACCCATGGCCTCATCTCGAACCCTCACTCGCTCCAGTCTCTCCACGCTTCCAGTCGCTGCCTGCTTGACCGCGCTTCTACCTCTCGCCCCCGCGCACGCACAACCCCAGTTCGTGCCGCTCATGGAACAGCCACCCAACCAAATCAACTCCAACGCGCTTGCGACGAACTCAAATGGCAGCTTGATCGTTGGTGTACTTCGTAGCAGCAACAACTACCCCGCCGCCTGGGCCGCCGATGGCTCGCGGCCCTACAGCATCCAAAACAATAATATTCCAAATACAACTGTGTACTGTGTTAGGCGGGCTCCATCTACGCCAACGGCGCCCCCAACTTCGGCATTCTCTGGAGCTTGTCCGGCGACGTGTTTAGCTACGGCGGAGCCCCACAGACTCCCTGGCAACGCGCCGTCGTCTATGTATTTGGCTGCAGCTCGAACGGCAACTACCTGTGCGGGCGAACCCTTGCCGACTGGTTGCCGGTACCTAATAATGGTCCTCATGCCACACGATGGCAAGCTGGCGGAACATCGCCATTTCTCCTCGCGAGTCCGACAGATATCCAATATGGTTCAAACGCCTACGCCATCAGTTCAGATGGCAACAGAATTGCGGGCAGCTACTTTGGAAATGCGGGCGAATCAGCCATCTTGTGGTTCGGGTCCAATGAGTTCATCATTCTTGGCACCCTCCCCGGAACTTCCGGATCGCGCGCGTTGGCCATTTCAAGCGATGGTTCGACCCTCGCGGGGTATTCAACTTTCGCCGGAACCTTAAACACCGTTCCATTTCGGTGGCGTGACGCCACCGGCATGCAGCCGATTCCCGTACCCCCTGGGAGCATGAACGGGGCCAAGGCAACCGGTGTGAACGCCGATGGCACAATTGTGGTCGGAAACGCCTCGTATGGAGCGATCCTCTGGCGAGACGGCCATGAACCACTGAATGTCACTGCTTACCTCACTTCCTCCGGCATCGACCTTCATGGCGCCGCGACTTTCTTCGCCAACGCCATCTCCGCAGACGGAGAAACCATCGTCGGATATTTCCTTCGGAACCCCAGCAACGGTGAGCACGCCTTCGCACTCCGCCTCAATCTTCCCCTCCCCTGCGACCCCGACGTCAACCACGACGGCAATGTTGATCAGGGCGACATTGACTACCTCATCAACATCATCGCCGGCGCCGACAACCCCGCCGGCGTCCACCGAGACTTCAACCGCGACGGCAACGCCGACCAAGGCGACATCGACGCCCTCATCAACGTCGTCGCCGGCGGCCCCTGCCCCTGATCACGCACACTCACTCAAAAATCTCACCACACCTACACCCTTTGCGCGCAACATTCCGGTGATGCGCACTTTCCCCCTTGCCCCCACCCATCTCGCGCATCTAACTTCTCGTCATGGACGAGATCCTCATCCCATTCACCCCCGACCGCGCCACCGCCGCCCAAGTCATCGACGCGCTCGGCTCGCCCGACAACACCATGCGCGATGTCGCCAGTGATTTCAAAACCACCCTCGAAGCGCTCACCCTCTGGATGACGCGCCCCGACATCGCCCAGCGCCTCGATGCCATCCAATCCGCCGTCACCCGCCGCACCCGCCTCATCGCGACCAACTTCCTCCCCGGCGTGGTCCGCCTCCTCAACACCATCATCGACCACCACCTCGACGACGAGCACGGCCACGAGTCCGCCCCACTCACCGCCGAGCCCCGCCGCCACCGCGAAAACGCCCGCAAGACCGCGGCCCTCATGCTCCGCCTCGCCAAACTCCTGAACCCTCCTCCTCTTGGTACGTCGGCTCTCCGAGCCGACCCTCCAACCCCTCCATCTCCAGCTTCCCCTCCCCGCCCCGATGCTCCGATGCCTCCTGCCCCGATGCCTTCCTCCAAATCCTCCCCTTCCGGGGCTGCCGGTGGGACAGGCGTCCCGCTTGTCCACGAACGACCCCCCAGCTCCGCCCAAAACTCTTCGCTTCCACATCCCGTGGCATGGGCTCCAAGCCTGTGTTCTTCCGCTCCCCTCTCCCCCCGCCAAACCCCTTCCCCCGGCTACCATCCGCACGTATGCCCAGCATCACCATCAACGGCCGCAAGTGCGACTTCAACCCCGGCCAGACCATCCTCCAGATCGCCAACGCCAACGGCGTTGAGATTCCTCAATACTGCTACCACGATGGCCTCTCCATCGTGGCCAGTTGCCGCATCTGCTTGTGCGAGGTGCACGCCCCCAACCCCAAGACCGGCGCCATCGAGCCGTTCATGGGGGGCAAGCTCCTCCCCAGTTGCCAGCAGACCGCCTCCGACGGCATGGTCGTCTACAGCGACAGCCCCAAGGCCGTCGCCAACCAAAAAGGCGTGATGGAATTCCTGCTCATCAACCACCCGCTGGATTGCCCGGTCTGCGACCAGTCCGGCGAGTGCTTCCTGCAGGACTACTCCTACGCCTACGGCCGCGGCGTCAGCCGCTTCCAGGAAGACAAGGTCAAGCAGCCCAAGAAGGACATCGGCCCGCATGTCTTCTTGTACAGCGACCGCTGCATCATGTGCACCCGCTGCGTCCGCTTCACCCGCGAAGTCAGCGGCACCGCCGAGCTCATGGTTCAAGGCCGCGGCAACAAAGAAGAAATCGACGTCTTCCCCGGCGTCCCCCTCGACAACGAACTCTCCGCCAACGTCGTTGACCTCTGCCCCGTCGGCGCGCTCCTCGACAAAGACTTCCTTTTCACCCAGCGCGTCTGGTTCCTGCGCGAAGCCCCCAGCATCGACGGTCTCACCGCCAGCGGCGACAACATCTGGGTTCACCACAACGAAGGCAAGGTCTACCGCATCAAGCCCCGCGCTAACCCCAAGGTCAACAAGTTCTGGATCACCGACGAAGTCCGCTACGGCTGGAAGTTCGTCCACAGCGACGACCGCCTCCGCCAACCCACCCGCAAGCAGTTCGGTGCGCCCGTCCAGTGCGACTACGCCCGCGCCTACGACGACGCCCTCGACGGCATCAAGCGTGCCGTCGGCAGCAACAAGCACCTCGCCGTCATGGTCAGCCCCATGCTCAGTTGCGAAGAGGCCTACCTCCTCGCCAAACTCGCCCGCCGGCTGGACCCCAAGGCCGTCCTCGCCGTCGGCCCCGTGCCGACCCACGGCCAGGACAAGATCTTCCCCGCCAGCGCGAAAGAGACCGACCCCAAGGCCTTCAAGATGTACGCAGAGAAGGCCCCGAATGCCCGGGGCGTTCGCCGCGTGCTCGCCGCCTTCGGCGGCCAGATCGAAGAGTACGACACCTTCCTCAAGGCCCTGGGCAAGGGCGTGGGCGCCAGCAACATCGGCGCCGTCATCGCCACCGGCAACTACCCCAGCGACTGGGCCACCGACGACTTCATCGCCTGCCTCGGCGGCAAGTTCGTTGTGCTGCTGGACACTCTCGTCAACCCCCTCTGCGACCGTGCCGACGTCGTCCTCCCCGGCGCCACCTGGGTCGAAAAGTCTGGCACCTTCGAGAACGCCAAGAACATGCTGCAAGCCTTCGAACAGGCGATCCCCGCCATCGAAGCCGCCAAGAGCGAAGGGCAGTTGGCCCTCGACCTGTGGGCCGTGCTCGACGGGCGCGAAATGCCCAGCGAAAGCATTCGCCCCTACATGCTCGAGACCACCCGTGGCCAGGTCGCCGCGGGGGTGCAGGTCGCCGTCCCCTACGGCACCGTCTTCAACGCCGCCGACGTGCGCCGCGAAATGGCGAAAGCCAACTCCGCCCTCAACCTCTTCGAGAGCGGCGTCTCCATGCCCCCCGCCGAACCCTCGCCGCAAACTGACATGGCCATGGTCGAGTTGTAGTAGGTGCGTCGTCTTTGGTACGTCGGCGCTCCGAGCCGACAAGTTTGGTACGTCGGCGCTCCGAGCCGACAAGTTTGGTAGGTCGGCGTTCCAAGCCGACAAGTTTGGTAGGTCGGCGCTCCGAGCCGACACTCATTCAAGCTCCCCTCACGATCCAAACCGTGCTCTCTTCCGCCTCCATCTCCCTCCTTGCAGTAGATACGGCCGCCCAAAAGAGCCTCTCACCCTTGGTCTGGGCCGTCATGGCCCTCATCATCATCATCGGCATCCCCTTCACCTTGTGGTGGTGGAAGGTCGCCGACCAGTGGGCCGACAGCGAGCACAAACGCTTCAAGCCCAAGACCGACGAGCGCGAGCGCGTCGTGATCAAAAAGCCCCCGGCGCCTCACGATCCCCCCACGTAACATCGGCGTGCCCCGCTACAAGCTCACCCTCGCCTACGACGGCACCGACTTCTGCGGCTGGCAGAAGCAGGAACCCTTCGACCAGCCCACCATCGGCGAAGGCTCCAGCGCCCTGGCCCTCTCCGTCGTCGGCACCATCCACCACGAGGGCGAAGACCGCCCCCGCGTGCAGCTGCGCAGCGTCCAGCAGATCGTCGAGCGCGCCGTGCGCGAGGTGGTGCGCGAGCCGGTGCAGCTCATCGGTGCCAGCCGCACCGACGCGGGCGTGCACGCCCTGGGCCAGGTGGCCGCGTTCAGTTGCCAGCCCAGGTCCGAAGAGCTCGCGCCCGCAGCCGAGGACGACCCAAGCGTCCCCCGCGGCATCGGCTGGCCCCTCTCGCGCGGGGCCGATCGCCTCTGCCGCGCCATCAACGGCCGCCTGCCCGATGACGTGCAGGTCCTCGCCTGCGAACCCGTCCATCACGACTTTGACCCCATCCGCCACCCCGAGTCCAAGGGCTACTCGTACACCCTGCTGGAGTGCCCGCGCGGCGCGGACACCCACGCCCCCCGCGCGCTGTGGGACCGGCGCTACGTCCACGAGGTGTGGGAGAAGCTGGACATGGATGCGATGAACGCCGCCGCCGCACGCATCGTGGGCGAGCACGACTTCGCGGCCTTCGCCGCGGCCGGGCATGGGCGGCTATCGACCATCCGCACGGTCTTCGCGTGCGGCGTGCGCGAGCAGCCGCCACCCGCCAATGCGCTGCCCGGCCAAGGCCGCCGCCTGCGGATTGAGGTCTCCGGCAACGGCTTCCTGTACAACATGGTCCGGATCATCGCGGGGACGTTGGTCGAAGTGGGCCGGGGACGGCTGACGCCCGACGACGTGGCGGCTGCGATTGAAGCCCAAGACCGCACGCAGGCGGGGCCGACACTGCCGCCGACTGGATTGTGCCTGGAGTGGATCAAGTACCCCGCGACGACCCCGTGACAAAGGACAACACCACCTCACATGCGGATCCTGCACATTTCAACCCGGCTCATCTTGGGCGGCAGCCAGGAGAACACCGTGCTCTCGTGCATCGGCCAGGCGCGGCTGGGGCACGAGGTGCATCTGGCCTTTGGACCCATCTATGGCCCGGAGGGCTCGTTGCTGGCACGAGTCGAGACGTTCAACGCGCAGGTGCGGATGGGCGCGGAGGGGGTGTGCGAGGTGGGGTCGCTTGCGCCCGCGGCCGGGGCGCGGATGCACGAGATCACCACCCACGTGGTGCCGAGCATGCTGCGCCAGGTATCGCCCCTCAACGACTGGCGGGCGATGCGCGAGCTGGAGGCGCTGGTGCGGGCGATCGATCCGGATGTGGTGCACACGCACTCATCCAAGGCAGGGGTGCTGGGGCGCGGGGCGGCGTGGCGGGTGAAGGCGGGGGCGCTGGCGATGTCGCGCCCGCGGGTGGTGCACACGATTCACGGGCCGCCCTTCATGCCGGTAGAGGGCGGGCTGATCGCGAGGGCAAAGACGCGGCTGATGAACTACGGGTACACGGTCGCCGAGCAGTGGGCCGCGAAGCGCTGCAACAGCATCGTGAGCGTGGCGGATGCGATGACGCGGGAGTTTCTGCGGCGGGGCATCGGGCGGCCATCGCAGTACACCACGGTGCGCTCGGGCATGGAGGTGGACACGTTTCTCACGCCCAAAGCCGGCCAAGAGCGCGAGGCGGTGCGGGGGCGGCTGGGGTTTGCGGCCCATGACTTCGTCATTGGCACTGTGGCGCGGTTGACGGAACACAAGGGGCATGACGACATGCTCGCGGCGCTCGCGGATGACCTGAAGCGTCGTCCCGAGTGGCGTTTGCTGTGGGTGGGCGA
>JBAZUW010000178.1:0-7310 GCA_041661205.1 Phycisphaerales bacterium | reverse complement strand
CCGCTCGATGGTCTCATCGGGCGCAATGAACAGAGGCCCGGCCTCTCCCGGCCACTTGTCGGTCCTCGCGCGAGAGGCCAACCCGGCTCGCCACACTTCCAGCACCAGGGCTGCCCCGAGCTCGTGCGCCACCGCCGCCCCAAGGCCCCACACCGAGCCCCCAAACACATGCACAATGTCGAGCGTCGCATGATCGCCACCGGGCGCGTCACCCGCGTTGGTGATCTCGCGTGCCATGCGCCGCGCAGCCAGCGGCCTCGTAATCGTCAACGTCCGGGGCGAGTACGAAATCACTTTCGAGTACACACTCGCAAGGTCGGCGCCCATGCCATCCGGTACGGCGTGAATCACCCGCACGCCCTCATCCACCAGCCCGATCTCCAGGCGCGACAGCAGCGTCCGCTCACGCGACGCGAAAAAGGCATCCGCCAGGATCAGAACCCGCATGAACGCAGTTTACGATGTTTCTCGCCCCGACAGCACCAACACCCGATGCCCCGGCGACACCTCGTTCAGGACACCCTGCCCCTCGTCCCCCGGCCACCATGCGAGTCCCGAGTCCATGCCAGCGATTGCTCGGTCGTGGGCCGCCGCGTCGCCGATCGTCGTCAGACGCGCTCGCTTCGCGCCCAATCGCGGGGCGCTCGCCAGCAGCGCCCGCGTGTACGGGTGCCGGGGCTCGCGCAACACCACCCCGGCGCTCGCCTCCTCCACCACTCGGCCCCGCAACATCACATATACGTGCGAAGCCCGCTGCCCGATCAGCCCCAGATCATGCGAGATGAGCATCACGCCCAGCTGCCGCTCCGTGCGAATCTCGTCGATCAAGTCCAGCACGCGCGCCTGCACCGTCACGTCCAGCGCCGTGGTCGGTTCATCCGCCAGCAGCAGGCCCGGGTTCCCGGCAAGTGCCATGGCGATCATCACCCGCTGGCGCATCCCCCCCGAAAACTCGTGCGGATACGCGCCCAGCCGACTCCGCCCCTCGCTGATCCCCACCCGCTCCAGCAGCGCCGCCGCTTCGACTCGCGCCGCCCGCCCACCCAGGCCCCGGTGCAGCGCCAGCACCTCAGTAATCTGCTCGCCAACGCTGAACACCGGATTCAGGCTCGTCATCGGCTCTTGAAAGATCATCGCGACGTGCCGCCCCCTCAGCCCCCGCCGCTCTCGCTCGCGCAGCGACACCACGTCAACGTCTCGCTCCCCCGCCCGCAGTCGCACGCTTCCGCCCGTCACGCTCGCGCCCGGCGGCAGCAACCCCATCACCGCCAACGCCGTCATGCTCTTCCCGCTACCGGATTCGCCCACCCCCCCCACCACCTCACCCGCCCCAACGCTCATCGACACGCCGTCCAACACCCGCGTCGCCCCAAAGCTCACGCACAGGTTGCGCACGTCCAACACAGGTTGTGTAGCAACAGCGCTCATCGCGCCCGCCCCTTAGGGTCAAGGCTCCGCCGCAATCCCTCACCGACAAAGTTCAGCGCCAGCAGCGTCACCGCCAGCAGCACGCACGGAAAGACAATCAACCACCAGCTCGAATCCACCGGGTTGATCTCTTGCAACCCTGCCGCTGCCAAACTCCCCCAGCTCGGCATCGGTGGCTTCACGCCGATCCCCAGAAAGCTCAGGAACGCCTCCTGCAGCATCGCCTGCGGCACCGTCAGCGCCCCATACACCAGCACCGTGCCCCACAAGTTCGGCGCAATGTGCCGCACCAGCACCCGCCACGGCGAAAGCCCGATCGCCCGGGCCGCCAGCACAAACTCGCGATTCTTGAGCGCCAGCACCTGCCCGCGAATCACGCGAGCCATCGTCAGCCAGCTCACCCCGGCGATCGCCACCAGCAGCGTGCCCAGATCAATCACGCTGCGCGTCGTGCCCGATATCTGCCGTGGCGGCAACGCCACCAGCGCCGCCTCTTCCAACTTCCCGCGCAGCACCGCGTCACGCGCAACCGCCCTCTTGGCCTCATCACGCGTCGCCACGTGCCCCGGCGAGCCAACCTCCACCATCGCCTCGCGCGTCACCCACTCCGCCCGCGCCCGCGATCGCGACACCATCTCGCTCACCACCGCGTCCGTCGCCACTGCCAGCAGCACCACCAGCAGGATGTACGGCAACCCATACAGCACATCCACCACCCGCATCATCACGCCATCCACCCGCCCGCCCGCAAACCCCGACACCGCGCCGTACACAGTGCCGATCAACACGCTAATCCCCGCGGCCGCCAGCCCCACCACCAGCGATACCCCGCCACCCGCCAGGCACCGAATCAGCTCGCTCCGTCCCAGCGTGTCCGACCCCAACCAAAACCAAGGCCGCGCCGCGGCTTCCCCGGCTGCCGGTGGGACAGGCGTCCCGCCTGTCCGCGCTTCACTTCGCGCCGCCCCCGCCCCACCCGTCCACCAAGGCCCCACCCGCGCCCACGCCAAATCCCCCGCGTTGTACCGCGGCTCGCCACTCGCATCCTTCCCAAGTGTGTACGGCAAACTCCCCAGGCACGCCAACAGCAACCCCGCCAGCACCGCCAAGCCAATCGCCCCGGAGCGATTGCCCCGGAGCCAAGACCAAAATCCAGTTTGCCCGCGTTCATCGCTCACGCGGCATCAACATAGGTCAATCGCGGCTCGCCTGCGCCATGGTTGCCGGTGGGACAGGCGTCCCGCCTGTCCGCTTCGCGCCGCGCCCGCCGCCGCACCCACCACCACGCCCCCACCCCGATCACCCCCACCACGCATGCCGCGGCCACCACCGGCACCACAATCGCCAGCACCGACAGCACCGTCGCGATAATCGTCTGAATCACGTTGATCACCGGGTTCAGCAGCCCCGCCGTAGTCACGGTCGAGGCCCCACGCGTCGACACAGTGGCCGCTTGCGCCAGCCCCGCGGCCCCACCCCCCGCCACCAGCCCCGTCCCCCACATCAGCACCGGATGCATGTGCTCAATCTGTGCCGCCGTCACCAGCGTCCCCGCCACCAGCGCACAGGGCGTCGCGATCACGTCCAACGCATGGTCCAGCCAAGGCCACACACTCGCAACGCACTCCACCACCGTCGCCACCGATAACGCCACCAGCCCGGGCCACGATGCCAGAAACTCAAAGCCGCGCCCAAGCGTGATAACCCCCGCCTTGGCCCCAATCGCCATCACCAGCAGCGGCACAAACACCCGAAACCCGCACGCCGCGGCCAGGGCCACACCGACACAAAGTCCAAGCGCAGTGTCCATCGGGCGTTTATTGGGGTTCCGGCCTCGAAGGTTTCGTGCCGTTGTGCGGACGACCAACTCACCAGTTCGCGCATTCCAACGAATGCCGAATCCCGAATGCCGCGTCTTCTCACATCAACGGATTCTTCGCCCCATGCGTATACACCGCCGTCGGGCTCATGTTCGGCATCGGGTTGTGCATCACGTCCGTGAACAGCTCTTCGTTTCCCGGCGCCTCCGCGGCTTCCGCAAACTCCACCGCGTGCTTCACGATGTCCTTGATTTCCGCCTGCATCTCAATGAACTGCTTCTCGGTGAGCATCGGCGAGCCATCCGGGTTCTTCCGCTCATTCATCAACTGGTGCGCCAGGCGATCGATCGAGTCCTTCGCCTTGAACTTCTCCACCTCATCCTTGGTGCGGTACTTCTGCGGGTCAGACATCGAGTGTCCGAGGTACCGGTACGTCTTGAGGTCCACAAACGCCGGCTTCTGATTCTCGCGGCACCAATCCACCAGCGGCTTGAAGCTGTCGTACAGGTCCACCACGTCCAGCCCGTCGATGATCTCGCCCCGAATGCCGTACGCGTCGGCCTTTTTCGTCAGGTCTTCGGCCATCGTCGTGCCGCGACCGATCGCCGTGCCCATGCTGTACCCGTTGTTCTCCACGATGTAAATCACCGGAATGTCCCACAGCCCAGCCAGGTTCATCGCCTCGTGCAACGCCCCCTGATTCAGCGCCCCGTCACCCAGGTACGCCAGCGCCACCTTCTTCTTGGCCGGCCCGCCGTTCACGCCCCGGTTCAGTACTTCCCACTCATAGCGTGCAGCAAAGGCCAGCCCCGTACCCAGCGGCGTCTGCGCACCCACAATCCCGTGCCCGCCGAACATCCAGTGGGGCCGATCAAACATGTGCATCGACCCGCCCTTGCCCTTGGCACACCCGGCCAGCTTGCCGAACATCTCGGCCATGCACGCCTTGGGGTCCATGCCGCGGGCCAGCGCATGCCCGTGATCGCGGTACGCCGTGACGATCGGGTCATCCGGCTCCAGCGACTGAATCGTGCCGACCGCCGTCGCCTCTTGGCCCGTGTACAGGTGGCAGAAGCCGCCGATCTTGGCTTGCTGGTACGCCTGGCCGCAGCGGTTCTCAAACTCGCGGATCAGGTACATGTCATGCAGCCAGCGCACCAGCGTGGCAGGGGACAAAGCATCGCTGGCGCGGGCGGTCTTGGACATGCTCATGGGCGGCCTCGTGGTCGTGGTCAAGCAAAACCTCTTCGGCTACTAAGCCGCCCGGATGCAGCGGCGAAAAGTTCGTGGCCATACAAACATCCGACCAGAACCCAAGCAAACACGGTTTGCCGGGGTCCCGAGCCGGTGTCGCATACTAGGCCGCGCGCGCAAACCAAAGCCGCCAAAACACGCACCGCTCCGAAGCAGCAGCCCGACCGTCAGGGAGGGCCCGGCGGCGACAACCGGCCTCATCGCGGCCCTCCCCCCGCGTCGGGCTACTGGCCGAAACCACCCTCACGTCAACCACCGCCCCCCATCCACCCGCACAATCTCCCCGGTCACATACCCCGCCTCCAGCGCAAGCCACCGCACCGCCTGCGCCGCATCCTCCGGCGTCCCCGCCCGCTCCAGCGGTATCCGCCGCGTGTACTTCCGCTGTGCGTCGGGGTCGCTCTCTTCGCCACTCTCCGGCCATGCGACGACGCCCGGCGCCACGCCATTCACCCGCACATGCGGGGCCATGTCGCGTGCCAAACACTGCACCATCTCCGCCAGCGCAGCCTTCGACATCGAATACGCCGCAAAGTCTTTGCGTGGGCGTCCCATCGAGTGAATGTCCACCATCGCCACCACCGCGCCTCCGCCCGGCAGCACGCTAGCCTGCAGCAGCGGAGCCAGCCGCGCGGTCAAGATCAGCGGCGCGAGGGCATTAATCCGGTACTGCGTGATGGCCGCATCCGGCGTGACGTCGGTCAATGGCGACGGGTCATACACCGAGGCGTTGTGCACCAGAATGTCCAGTCGCTTCAGTGTCTCGGCTCGCTCACTCGCAAACGCCTCCACGCCGTCGCTGTCGGCCAGGTCCAACCGAAAAAACGAAGCCGTGGCCCCCAGCCCCGCCAGCTCCTTCGCCAGCGAAATCGCATCTTCCTCGCTCGCGTTGAACGTGAACAGCACATCGCAGCCCTTGCGGGCCAGTTCCAGCGCCACCGCCCGCCCCACCCGCCGCGCCGCCCCGGTGATCAGCGCCAGGGGACGCGTGGTGTTCGCTGGCTTGGGTGCGGGAAGCGCCTGCGCTGCCGAAGCCGCCGGCCCACCATCCGCCA
This sequence comes from Phycisphaerales bacterium, assembly GCA_041661205.1. Lineage (GTDB taxonomy): Bacteria > Planctomycetota > Phycisphaerae > Phycisphaerales > UBA1924 > RI-211. The sequence continues at coordinate 1,753 of JBAZUW010000178.1, read as the reverse complement.
TTTCAACCGTCATCCGCCGCGCCGACTCTTCCCAGGCATCAACCTTGGGCACCTTGGCCAGCGCTTCTTCTTCCGCCCGGTCCAGCCTCGCCTGCTTGGCCCGGCGCGCCTTCAGCACCGACCGAACCACCAGCGCCACCACGACCGCCGCCACTGCGATCAACGACACAATCAGCAGCAGGGGCGAGGTCTGCTTGAGCAGCTCCTTCTGCTGGTCGCGCGACAAGGGCGGCGTCGAAGGCTGCTGGGTGCTGGCGGACGGCGATCCGGGTTGGAACATGGGCGGCAATATACCGGACCGCCCGCTCCCCGCGCGCCCGCCCAGTCGCACCCTACCACGCCAAGTCCACAATCACCGGCAAGTGATCGCTCCCGCTGCAATCCGTGCGGTCCAGCCCCAGCCTCGCCAGCGCCGCGTCATTCAGCCGGCTGGTATCAAACACAAACGCGTCCGCCGCCTTGCTGTTGGACTGGCTGTACAGCACATAATCCAGCCGCCCCGGCCCGAACCCCGTGCTCGGGTCGCGCCACGTGCGATAGATCCGCTCCGCCAGGTCCCTCGCGTCCGCCACCGCCAGGTCGCCCCCATCCGCATCCAGCTTCGCCCGCATCAAATCCAGCGGCGGCCTCGACCCCACCAAATTAAAATCCCCCGCGATCACCCGCTTGGCTTTCGGCCTTCCCGCCGCCGCCGCCGCAAACGCCTCGTTGATCACCCTCGCCTCCAGCATCCGCTCCCGGTCCTCGCTGCTGTCCTTGGTGCCGCAGCACTTCAGATGCACACTCCCCGCCAGCACCTCACCCGTCGGAGTGTGCACCACCGCGCCCACAAATCGCACAGGCCGCCCGTTAAATCCCGTCGTCACCGGCGCCTCCATCAGCGGCTCCAGCCGGTACCGGCTCGCCACCAGCACGCCCCCACCGTGCGCATTGTCCCCCGGCGGCTTGATCACAAACCACTCCGGCGCCGTCGGCACATTCAGCGTCAACCACGCCTGCACCGTGGCCGCGTCGCCGTCTTCCCACTCCTGCATCAAGATCACATCCGGGTCCAGCGCCGTGATCACCCGCTTGAACACATCCGGGTTCCGCATCGGCGAACTCTTCTCCACGTTGTAGCTCATCACCCGCGCCCCCACCGGCGGGCGCATCGGCACATCCACACCCGAATACCGCCTCCCATCCGGGCACACCACCTCCACCGGCAGCACAAACGGGTCCGCATACCCAATCACCTTGTCCTGATCCCCCCGCAGGCTCACGACGCCCTTCACAAACCCCGTGCTCCGCAGCCCACCCTTCGGATACACCTCCGCGTGGTCCGGCGTCCGCGTCATCCGAAGCTCATACCACCCCGCGGCATACGTCGGCGCCACCTGCAAATCCAAATCACCGATGTCCACTTTGGTCCGGTTGCCCGCCGCGTCGATCGCCTCCACCACCACGCCCTTGCCCCGCGATCCATCCGCACGCTCCGGCGAAAAGCGAATCTCCATGTCCGTGCCCATGTCGTTGTACGGCGCGAGCTCTCCCACCTCCCCGGTGTCGGTCGAGGCATCCAGATCCAGCGACACCACCACGCTCTCGTCCGCCCCTTGCAGCGTGAACTGTTCATCCGCCACCGTGAACCGCAGGTACAGGTTGTGCTCATCCACAAACGCCGCGGCGTCCGTCGGCCACTCGCTGATATCCCCGTCCAGCGTCACCCGCAACGTCGAGGGTGCGTTGTGCGCCGGCACCGGAGCCGACCGGC
>JBAZUW010000177.1:0-7331 GCA_041661205.1 Phycisphaerales bacterium | reverse complement strand
GCCCTTGTAGACGTTGCCGAACGTCCCCGCGTCGATCTCTCGCACCACCTCGGCGATCCCCGCGCGGATGGAGCGGAAGTTCTTGATCCGCTGCTCCCAAAGGAACCACGAGCAGTAGGTTCCGCCCGCGTCGTCCTTCCACCGGGCGATGAGTTGTGCGAGTGCGTCGTTCATGGGGTGATCGTTGCCCGCTCACTTCTTCTCCGCCAGCAGCGCCTTCATCTCGGCGATCTCCCGCTCCTGCGAGGAGATGATGTCCTCGGTGAGTTTCTTGACGCGCGGATCGGTGATCGACGACTCCCTGGCCATCTGGATCGCGGCGGAATGGTGCGGGATCATCGCCCGCATGAACTGCCGGTCCCCCACGCCCGCCTCGGCCCGCAGCAGGAACCAGCAACCCGCGAGCACGACGACCGCGCCGGCCCAGAGCGCGGCATTGAGTTTCTTATTCTTGAACATCCCAGGCATGGTCAGGAGCATGATGGGGAGCATGGAGCCGGCCATCAGGCCGGTCATGTAGACGTTGCTGAGGTTGAAGTAGACGTTGGCCCAGCGGTCGGCCATCGAGTACATCAGCAGGAACATGACGGCGAACGACACGGCCAGCGAAACCAGCAGCATGACGTACGGCTTGTGGCCCTGCATCGGCGCCATCCCCGGCTCGGTGTGCTTCATGTCCGAATGGGCCTGCTTCATTTCTGACTGGGGCTGCATGTTCGTGTGCTCCTGCTTCCGTGGCGTGGGGAATGCTTCAATGCCGTGAGCGACCCTCGCTCACCGCGCTACCCTGCCGACCAACTCCAGCAGTTCCTCGATCATGTCGTCCTGCCTGGCACCAACCTCGTGCATCGCGGCGGCGGCGCAGTGCGTGAGGTGGTTGCGCAGCAGGTTCTTGGCGACCGAGCGCAGGGACTCCTGCACCGCGGCGGCCTGCTGGATGATGTCGGCGCAGTAGCGGTCTTCCTCGATCATCGCCGCGATCCCGCGTACCTGCCCCTCGATCCGCCGCATGTGCTTCAGATTCGCGGCCTTGATCGCCGCATCGACCCTGACCGCGTGCGCGCCCGGGCCTACACCAGCGCGGGTCTTCCCCGCCCCCCGACGCGCACCTGGCGTACACCCGCACGCCGCGCCGTTCAGTATGGAACGCGCCGCACGCTCGGCAACAGTTTTGCTCAAAGTGCCCTTGGCCATCGCCATCGCTCCTTGGCTCGATGCTCGCGCACCCGTTCACCCGCAGCAGCCGCCGGAGGTCTTTGCTCCGGGCGCACCGCCCGGCGTCATTGCCTTCGCGCCGCCGCAGCACCCGCCACCGCTCTGTGTGGGGCGTGATGCGGACGCGGGCGCAGCATCGCCAACCGCCCTCGCCGGATACCCGGCCGCTCCGAGCGCTGCCAGCGCCTGGCCCGCGGCCCGGCCATCCGCCGCTTCGATCACCGCTGAACCCACCGCCACCGAGTTGACTTTCACCCCCGGCACCGCCGAAAGGGCCTTGGTCACGGCCTGCACGCAGTGCCCGCAGGACATGCCGTCGATGTTGAGCGTGGTGGTCCCGACCGTCTGAGTCGTCGTATTCATATAAAACTCCTTGGTGGAAGCATACTCCCCCGGAGTATGTACGTCCACCGGGGCTGCCGGGTTCGTCTCGGCTTTGCCGGGGAGCATGTTCGTCCCCCGCCGCGTTGCGTGTCGCGGCTGACAACTCGCTTGTCGGCCCTGACGGATCGCCCGTCGCACGCGACGATTCTTCCGTCACGCCTGCTGATTCGTCTGTCACACGTGATTTGTGGATTGTCGCGCCCGACGACTGAAGTGTCGCGCCGGACGGGCCGATGATCGCGTCTGACGACTGAATCATCGCGTCGCGGGCATGGCCTCCGCAGCCAAGTAGCCCCGCTCCGCCTCGGATTCATCGGCGTTTGGAGGCTCGAACATGGCCCGTTCCGGCGAACACTACATGCCCCGGCCCGATGGCGACTTCGCGGCGTGGGCGAATGCGTACTACGAGGCCGTGAAGAAGTGGTGGAATGTGCAGGGGCTGGACGCGACCGAACTCAAGCCGCTGGAAACGGCCCTGGCCGAGTGGCAGAAGGATTACCCGGCGCACGTCAAGGCGCAGGCCGCCGCCGAGGGGGCGCGGCAGGCGAAGGATGCCGCCCGCGCCGGGCTGGAGAAGCAGGTCCGGCCCATCACCAACTTCATCCAGACGTACCTCAAAACCACCGATGCCGACCGCGCGACGATCGGGATCACGGTGCGCGACACGAGTTCGACACCATCCCCCGCGCCGACCTCGCGCCCGCTCGCGCTGGTCGATGGCGGGGCGCGGCTCACGCACCAACTGCGGTTGGTGGATGAAACGACTCCGACCAGACGGCGCCGACCCGCCGGAGTCTTGGGGGCCGAGGTGTGGGTGAAACTGGTGGATGCCGACCAGCCGACGCCGACCGACCCCAACTCTCTCTCGTTCCTGACCATGACCACCCGCCCGAGTTTCCGCGCCGAGTTCAAGGCGGGCGACGGCGGCAAGACGGCCGTTTACATGACCCGCTGGGTCAACACGCGGGGCGAGAAGGGGCCGTGGTCGGAGATCACGACGGCGACGGTGGCGGCGTAGCCACTCGCCCACTCCCTTCATGTCCACTACAATCCACTATGCACGTCAGACGCCTTGATATCCAGAACTTTCGCGCGATCAGCAAGCTGCCTATCCGGTTCGAGGATGGCATGGGTCGCTTTCGCCCTATCACCGTCATTGCTGGCCCTAATGGCAGCGGTAAGACCTCGATTCTGGTCGCTATCGTGCAGGCATTGCGCGGGGCCATGCGCCTTCGCATCCCCGATCTGGCACCGCCAAGCGATCTTGACTTGCACCGAGCCGAACTTTCCGGTGTTCGACCTGTGACCGCAACCGTACAGATCGAGTTGGAGTATGACCAGCCAGAACTCGACGCCATCCGAGCGGCGATGCGGACAACCGACGATGCTCGCCGGAAGCGTGGAATAGGGCTTCTCAACCCACCGATCCTTCCCAACGGGCGGCTGACGGTTGACTGGCAGTATCCACCGCGAGTTCTCCGCGACGGGTCCGACGCTTCGGTGTTTGACCTGCGAAGCAAGCCCGATTTCGGATTCGTCTGGCTGGCAGGGTTCAGCACCGTCTGGGGCGCATGGAAAAGTGGTGCGCTCACCGACATCACAAAGACCTACGAAGTCGGCGGGTTGCGACGCTTTCCCCAAGACCGTGAGGGTCGATGGGGCGTTGACTTTGAGGAGAACGACGACGACGTTCCAACGCCATACGTCAATGACCCCTTGGGACCCGCCCGCAACGGTGAGCCAGGCGAACACACTGTCGTGGATTCCCTCGAAAAGCTCTGGCGGTTCCGCTACGACGCCGGCCTTGCTGAAACCGACGACCGCCGGCAGTGGGAAGCCGTATTGCAGGAACGCTTCGGACGTATCTGTGCGCCCAAGTCGTACAAGGGCTTCCATGGCGATCACCCCCGTTATGGCAAGAGCCCGATCTTGGCCGATGGAGCGCGCGAGTATCCATACAGCAGAGCATCCGGTGGTGAGCGCGTCATCTTGGATTACCTCATCCAACTCACATTCCCCCACCCGGTGCGAAACAGCATCATCCTGATCGACGAGCCGGAACTGCACCTGCACCCGGGATGGATGCGGCAGTTGTTCCAGTTGTTCGCCCAGTCCGCGAAGAGCATCGAGCAAGGTGGGGACAACAACCAGTTCATCCTGACGACGCACAGCCCGGAACTGCGGCAGTTGGCGTCGGGACAGAACGCTCTTATTGATCTTGGCGACCTTGGTGGGGAGGGTGTCCATGCCGGTTGAACCCCTCTTTCCCGACAAGTACCCGCCTGGCACAAGTGCGGGCGTTGTTGCGCTGCTGTGTGAGGGACCCGTGGAAGGCTATGAAGCGGAACTACTCAGAGAGTGGTCTACGAAGGCTCCACCGAAGGGGCGGCGCGTCGATGTTTGGGCGTGCGGTACCGGCGCGGGCGTCCGTGGGATGGCGGATGCGCTGGGCCGAACCGTGAGAGCCGTTGTAGTGCTGGATCGAGACTTTCACGATGAGGAATCGGTCAAAGCGGTTTACAAAGAATGGGCTACCGACGCGGAGAAGATGGGCTGGAGTCTGCTCGGCGTTCGCATGTGGAATCGGAATGAGATTGAGAACTACTTTCTCGAAGATGATGTTTTGCTTCCGGTGATGACCGGGGCGTTCAAGTGCACTGCGCAAGACGTGACCAATGCCGTGGATTCGGCCTTGAGGCTCCTCGTGCCTTTTCAGGCATTACAAGCCGCGTTCCAGAAGACGCGCGATCAGTGGGCGGAGACGGATCCGACGACGCTGCTTCAGGCGGTGGACAAGGCTCTGCCGTCCTACAAGCCCGCCTGGACCGCCGCCGGATTGAGCGGAATCACCACGGCACAGTTGGAGCAAGACTTGCCCGCCCGGTTGGTGAAGTGGCGCAGCTTGGTCTGCGACAAGAGCGGCGTGCGGGAACCTTGGAAGGGTGACGCCTTCTTGTCAGCCTACAGCGAATCGGTTCGCAAATGGTCCGCCTACACCTCCGCGTCGCCCGAGTGGCGGAATGTCTTGGCCGGGAAGGAAGTGCTGAAACTGGTCCGCCAGCAACTCTGCGCAGTAAAGGGTGGATGGTGGAGCGAGGACAAGAGCAACCCGCAACCCGTCGCTTGGAGCGCGATGAAGAACAACCGCCTGCGTGACAAGCATGACCGCGAGGTGGAGAACACTCTTCGCCCTGACTTCGTGGGCCGTTTGGTCGAGCTGGTAGTGGCTAATCCGACGGACGCGAGGTGGGAGGAGTTTGCGGAACTTACGGCGATTCTCGCCGGATGACTCAAGTTGACCTGTCGCTTCGTCGATTTCGCTGGGAGTGCCCCCCGCGTGCCGATCGACGGCTCTGGTAGCGGATGGGCTTTGTCCCGAGAGAGCCGACGAATCCAGTAGAAGGTAGACACACGTATGGCTGATTACATCCCCGGTCCCGATGCGTCCTTTCAGGCGTGGCAGTCCAACTTCGTCACCTACGCCAACGCCAACCTCGCAGCGCTCGGACTCGTCGCCGCCGACATGACGCCCGTCACCACGGCCCAGACGGGCTGGGCGACGGCGTTCCCCGCGCACATCGTCGCCGCCAACGCGGCCAAGGCCGCCAAGCAGACCAAGGATGAGAACCGCGCCGCCTACGTCGCCACCATCCGCCCGCTGGTCCGCCGCTTGCAGGCGTCGCCGCTGGTCAGCGATGCCGAGAAGGCGTCGCTCGGCATCACCGTGGCGCAGACGTCCGGCCCCATCGGCCCGCCGACGACGTCGCCCATCTGCACCATCGAGTGCGGGGCACGCCTCCAGCAGAGCCTGCGCTTCGTGGACAGCGCCACACCGACCCGCAAGGCCAAGCCCCCGGGCGCGCTGGGCGTCGAAATCTGGAACAAGGTCGGCACCACGCCCCCCACCGGCGAGGCCGATCTGCGCTTCGTCGCCGTGGACACCAACGCGCCGTACCTCATGAACTTCGACTCCGCCGACGGCGGCAAGACCAACTACGTGTGGATGCGCTGGGTCTCGCCGACGGGCGAACGCGGGCCGTGGGGCGAGCAGGCGCAGGCGACGATCGCGGCGTGAGTGACGCTGAATAGCCAAGTGATTTGGAACGCCCTCGGGATGACCGGGGGCGTTTTCTTGTTCATGGCGAATGGCAGCCGCGCAAGCCACGAGGAAGCCGCCACGCTTTCCGCTCAGACCGGCTCGGCCACCGTGCCCTCGGGATGCTGATACCAGCCCGGGTCGTCGTAGGACGCGATGTCCTTGCGGACCTTCACAACCGTGAACATACCGCCCGCGTCGATCTCGTCGAAGGGGCCGGGGAATGCGCTGCCGATCGTGTTGGGCGGGCGGCCCATCTCCATCATGGCCGACATGCTGGCGGGCATGGGCATGTAGCCGGGGATCCGCTTCGCCAACCGCGCCGCCAGGTCGTCCTGTCTCACACCGAGGTTGAGCGGCAGGTTGTGCCCCATGCCGTTCATCAGGTGGTGGACCTTGTGGCAGTGGAAGGCCCAGTCGCCCTCGGCGTCGGCGATGAACTCGATGTCGCGGGCCGCGCCGGTGGGTACGTTGGTCGTGACCTCCGGCCACTGCGCCGATTCGCGGATCGGACCGCCGTCGGTGCCGGTGACATTGAACGAGTAGCCGTGCAGATGGATCGGGTGGGCGTTGGTCATGCTGAGGTTGCCGATGCGGATGCGGACCTTCTCGCCCAGCCGGGCGACCAGCGGCGCTGTGCCGGGGAACATGCGGCCGTTGAACGTGAAGAGGTTGAAGTTGGTCATCTCGGTCGGGTCGGGCGTTGCCGAGCCGGGCTTGACGAGCCATTCGTTCATAATGATGGCGAAATCGCGGTCCACGCGGCGGATGGATGGATCGCGCGGGTGGATGACGAACATACCCATCAGCCCCAGGCCCATCTGGAACATCTCGTCGAAGTGCGGGTGGTACATGTACGTGCCATGCTGACGGAGCGCGTATTCGTACTTGAAGGTCTCGCCCGTGCGGATGTGCTTCTGCGTCAGGCCGCCGACGCCGTCCATGCCGTTGGGGAGCAGGATGCCGTGCCAGTGCATCGAGGTGTGGATTCCCTCGGGCAGGTTGTTGGTGACGAGGAGGCGGATGCGGTCGCCCTCGACGGCCTCGATCATGGGCCCGGGCGACTGGCCGTTGTAGCCCCAGCAGTTGACAACCACGCCGGGGGCGAACTCGCGCTGGACAGGCTCGGCGACGAGCCGGAAGACCTTCACGCCGTTGTCCATCTCGAAGGGGAGCGTCGGTATGTCGGGCATGACGACGGGCGCGTAGGGCAAAGCGCCTTGCGCGGTCGCGGCGGTGGGAGCAGCCGGTTGAGTCGGCGGGAGCGCGGGCGGCGGTGGCTTTGTGGGGGTTGGCGACGGCGTGGGAACGTGGCCCTGATGCTGGGGTTGGAACGCAGCGAGCACGGGGGCCGCGGCGAGGGCTCCGGCGGTGGCGGTCAGTATTTGTCGGCGGGTCAGCGGTTGGGTGGATGGGTCGTTCATGGGCGAGTGCTCCAAGCGGCCAAAGCGGGGCGCGTTCGCGCGGGCTTATTTCGGGTTCATGCCGGGCATGTCGGGCATGGGAGGAACGGGTGCGGGGGGCGCGGGGAGTTGCGGTGACTTGGGATCGGGCGCAGCGGGAGACGGCTGTGCTGGCTTGCTCATGCCCGGCATGTCGGGCATTGCGTCCGGAGATGCGTCCTTCGGAGTTGGCA
>JBAZUW010000176.1:0-7340 GCA_041661205.1 Phycisphaerales bacterium | reverse complement strand
GGGTCCGCGGGGTGGGATCGGCCGTTTCAGGGGTGGCGGTCTTGGGGGGGGCGGGCGCGGCGGCCGGGTCCGTCGGAGGCGGCGTGTTGGTAGAACCCGACGGCTGGGCGGCGGGATCGATCATCCAGATGACCTTGTCGGTGCGAGGATCGAGAACGCCCATGTTGACGATCAGGCCATAGGGCGTTTGGGGCGTGGCGCCTTGCGGGTTGCCGGCTTCCAAGAGCACAAAGAGGGAGGCATCACCCTTCTCAAACTCCACGGGAATGGGAATGACATTGAAGCCCGCCTGCTTGCCGGAAGAGGCGATGTCCTTGGCCTTTTCGAGCGTGGCGAAGTTCTTGACGAAAGTCAACATCCCGGGCTTTACCCGCTTGTACTTGCCAAGGTCGGCGAGGGTCTGATCGCGGAAGTGGTCGAGCCCTTCGGTGGTGGCCTCGTTGGCGGCCTTGGAGGTCATGAGCTTGTCGAGCCCGGTGCGGTCGGCCGACTGCGCGGTGGCGACAGCGTCTCCATAGGCCGAAAAGCGGGAGAGGCCTTGGTTGATCCCAAAGAAGATCACAACGCTGAGGACCAGGCCGATGAGGGAGGTGACCACGCCGCTGATGGCGAGCCCCATGCCACCAAGGCGCCCCTGCGAGGCGTTGATGGCAAAGATGGCGATGACGCCCATGAGGATGCCTGCCAGGCCGGTGACCGGTGAGACGACCACAAGGCAGCAGCCGATGAGCGAGAGAAGTCCGGACACCAGCGACAACACCGCCAGCACGCTGGTGCGGGTGTTGGTGGGAACGTCATTAACGCCGAAGCGCGGCTCGGTGAATTGGGTCATGGGGAGAGCATATACGAGGACGCGTAACCCAGCCATCAGGTGGGGAGAGAGCGACGCAGAAGTTGCGCACAGTCGCCCACGATGGTGGCGGCCTGCATCACTTCGTCGGGCGTGGAGGCTCGCGAGAGGCTGAATCGAAGTGAGCCGTGGGCGAGTTCCGGGGGGACGCCCATGGCGAGGAGGACGGGGGAGGGATCAAGCGAGCCGGAGGAGCAGGCCGCGCCGGCGGAGGCGCAGACACCGCGCTCGCTGAGCATGAGCAGCAGGGCTTCGGCTTCGAGGCGGGGAAAGGCGATGTTGGTGGTGTTCCAGAGGCGAAGGGCGTTGCCGGTTTTGCCGTGAGGCCCGTTCATAGTGGCCTGCGGGCAAAGCTCGAGCACGCGTTGCTCGAACTGGTCGCGCAAGGCAGCGAGGGTGGCGCGCGGCTGGGGATCGGCGAGCCAGGCGGCGGCTTCGCGGGCGGCGACGCCGGCGCCGACGATGCCGGAGACATTCTCGGTGCCGCCCCGGCGGCCGAGCTCTTGCGACCCGGGCACGCGGGGACGCAGGCGGACTTTGGGGTGGGTCCACAAGACGCCGACGCCTTTGGGGCCGTGAAACTTGTGGGGGGCGAAGGTGATGAGGTCGCACCAGGGGGAGACGTCGCCGGTGTTGCTCGGGTCGGCGTCGCGGATGCTGGCGGGCTCTTTGCCGACCCACTGAGTGGCATCGATGTGCATGAGTACGCCGCGGCTGCGGGCGATGGCCGCGATCTCGCGCACCGGTTGAATCGCGCCGGTTTCGTTGTTGGCCCACTGCACGCTGATGAGGCCGGTGCCGGGCGTGATGGCGGCGGCCAGCGCGTCGGGTGAGATGAGTCCGTCGCGCCCCGGGGCAACGAGGTGAACTTTGGCGCGTCCCAGCACTGCGAGCTCTTCGCCAAGATCACGGATGGCGGCGTGCTCGATCTCGGTGGTGACCAGCTCGCGCCTGGTGGAGGGCAGGGCGCCGAGCACGCCCTCGAGGGCGAGGTCGATGGCTTCGGTGCCGCCACTGGTGAAGGTGATCTCACGGGGCGTAGCGCCGATCAACTCGGCGATGTCGCGGCGGGCGAGTTCGACTTGCTGGCGGGCCAACTGCCCGGCGCGGTGGACGCTGGAAGGATTGAACCAGGCTTCTTCGTCGGCCTTGCGCATCGCCTCGACGCAGGCCCGGCTGGGCTTGGTGGTGGCGTTGTTGTCGAGGTAGATCACGGAGGATGGTAGCGATGGGGGTTGGTCGCTCGGGCGCGTGGGGAGCTTTGGTGGCCATAAGTGCGGGGGCCGGGGTGGGTACAGGCTCCGAACAACCGATCCGAACCCGGTGGCACGGGGCCCGTACTATTTCACGTGATACGAATTACGACCATCCAGAGCTATTCGGGCGAAGGCCCCGGCACCAGCGGCACGCATGTGGTGCGGGAGGGGTTTGTTGCTCGCGTGGTGCGCGGGGTGACGGTGTTGCTGACGCTGGTGTTGGGAGCCGCGGCGGCGCTGGGCGTGCTGCTGGTTGGCGTCGGCGTCGCGGCGTTTGCGCTGCTCGCGTGGTGCGTGATGAGCCTGGTTGGGGCGGCGCGGCGGCTGGTGTTGGGCACGCAGGCACCGAATGGCGTGTTCGATGGACGCCGCAATGTGCGGGTGGTGGAACGGACGGCGGATGATGTGATCGACCAAGCCCCATAATCGGCGGCTTGGCGAGCGCGGCGCTGCGGCGCACGGTCGGCATCTGAACCGAGGCCGGGGAGTGAAGAGGTCGCGCTACACTCCGCCCTTCCGTGTTGAACTTGGTTTAAGACCACCATGGCTATTGCACTTCAAGAGCCGCAGCGTCCTGCGGCGTGGATCGTCCTTACGCACCTCTTCGCCCACGCGCTGATTCAAAGCACGTCGATGGCGGTGGCGTTCATTGTGCCGGTGCTGGCCATCAAGCAGTTTGGGGCGGGGGAGTGGAAGTCGCTGATTTTGACGGCGGCGCCGACCGTCTTTTTCAGCCTTTCGATCTTCTGGAATGACATGTTCAAGCGGGTCGCGCTGGGGCGATATCTGTGGCTGTACTGGTTTGTGGCGTGTTTGCCGATCGGGCTGTGCGGCCTGACGAGCAGCTATTGGTCGCTGGTGCCGCTGTTTCTGGTGGGGTGCGCGGGGGGCTCGGCGTACTACCCGGCATCGGGGGAGTTGTACAAGGCGTTGTATCCGGAGCAGCTGCGGGGGCGGCTGTACAGCGTGATCTGGGGCGGGTCGACGCTCATCACTGCCGGGTTGTCGTTCGGCATGGGGGCGTGGCTGGAGCACGATCCCGGCGCGTACACGGCGTTTCTGCCGGCGTGTGCGGCGTTGCAGGCGATCGGCATCGGGTTGTTCTTGTGGCTGTCGCACGCGAGCGGGCATGCCGCGAACCGTGAGATGCCGGTGATGCCCAAGTTTCAGCTCTCCAAAGTCTTTGAGCCTGTGGGGCACATGAAGGAAGTGCTGAAGGCCGACCCGGTCTTTGCCCGCTACGAGGCGGCGTACATGACGTACGGCGTGGGCTGGATGATCGTGTATGCGTTGCTGCCGCTGTTTGTCACGGACAAACTGCATCTCAGCTACGAGCAGATCACGCAGTCCAAGGACGTGGTGTACTTGCTCGCGGTGGTGCTGATGATTTATCCGGCGGGCATGCTGATGGACAAAGTGGGGCCGATTCGCAGCACGGGGCTGAGCTTTGCGCTGCTGATGCTGCACCCGCTGGGTTTGATGTTTGTGCACGGGCCGGCGCAGCTGGCGGCGGTGAGCGTGATTTACGGGATCGCCCACGCGGGGGCGAATATTGGGTGGATGATGGGGCCGGTGTCGCTGGCGCCGACTCCGGACAAAGTGCCGCAGTACGTGGCGATTCACGCGACGCTGGTGGGAATCCGGGGCAAGGTCTTCCAGCTCGCGGGCGTGGGGCTGCTGTGGGCGACGGGGAGCTTTTATCCGCCGCTGGCAGTGGCGGCGCTGGCGTATGCGTGGTCGGGGTGGCAGATGTGGCGGCTGAACGAGCGGGTAAAGGCGCGGGCGGCGGAAAAGGATGCGAAGCTGGCGGAACTTTCGCCGCGGCTTGAGCCGGTACCATCTTCTCATGCTCATCCAGATCTGGACGCTCGCGGCAATCCTGTGTCTTCAGCCCGCTCCTGAAGCGGCGAGCTCGGCGGCGAGTGCGCCTGCGAGTGTTGCGAAGGAGCTTTCCCCAGCCGAGGTAGCCGCCCGTAGTGGGGTGGAGTTGTGCCTGCGTGGGCTGGAGCATGCGGCCTTGCAGGGCGACAAGGCTGGGTGGCTCGCGGGGGTGGATCACACTGATCCGGAGTTCGCCAAAGAACAGACATATTTCGCCAACGACCTGACCAAGAAGCGGCCCGAGGCGCTGGCACTTTCCGTGGATGGCCTGACGATCGCCGATGGGAGCGCTCGGGGCAAGCTGACGTTTACGTGGACGATGCCGGGCAAGCGCGAGCGGCGGGTTGCGTTTGCCGCGGGATTTGTCGAGCGCGACGGGACGTGGCTGTATGCGGGCGAGGGCTGGGAGCGGCACGAAGCCCCGGGGGTGATTGTGCTGCATGACCCGGGGCTGGGCGAGCTGGCGGCTCGCACCGTGGAAGCGTTTGAGAGCGTGCGGGGCAAGGTGGAGGCGGGGTTTGAGCTGGGGGACTCGGCGCTTTCCAAGCACACGCAGAAGATCAAGCTGTACGGATCGATGAAGCACTTGCAACAGTCGATCTGCCTGAGTTATGAGGATGGGCTGGAGGGGTGGAACGAGCCGGATGAGAGCGTAAAGCTGCTGGCGAACAAGAGCAGCAGCGTGGCGAGCCTGCGCCCGCTGCTCGCTCATGAGTACGGGCATGTGGCGACCTTTGCGCTCGGGCCGCAGGCCAACGAGATGCCGTGGTGGATCGAAGAGGGCGTCGCCGAGCTCTCTCGCGAGGGGGCGGTGGGAGGCGACCTGCCGGACCGCACGGTGAAGGCGTGGGCCGAGGCGGATTCGCTGGCGAAGTGGGATGACTTGGCCGACTTTGACAACTGCCCGCCCAAGTTTCATCCGTATGTGTATGTGCAGGGGCACCACATGCTGGGGTACATCAGCGAGCAGTTCGGGCGGCACGCGCGGAACCGGTGGCTGACGCTGATGGCGCAGGGGAAGAAGCTGGACGAGGCGACGCGGGAGGCGTTTGGGCGGAGCTTCTCGCAGTTGGATGCGGAGTGGCGGGTGACGCTGCCGCGGGCGGTGGTGAAGCCGCTGGAGCCGACGGAGAAGGTGCCGCCGCGTGAGCCGGGGACGGTGCCCGTGCCGGGCCTGGATCATCCGGCGCCGGATGAGGTGCCGAAGTAGGGTTTTCGCGCGTGGACGATGCGCGGGGGATGGTGCGCGAATGCAGTCCGGGGCGCTGCTCGAAGGCAACGACGACCCTTTCAGGGTCCAAGATGTCTTTGGGCCTTTTCCCGGGAGTGTCGTCGCAAAGCCTTCTCCGACCCCCGGCTACTCACGACCAGGCCTTCGGCCTGAAGGCGTGCGTCGCCATTGACAGTGAGCGATGCACTGTTTTGTGCGGAGGCTAAGAGACCCTCGCTGGCGCTTCGGGCTCGTATGGGGCCCTCTCGGAGAGAGGGGCTACCCAGGAGATGGCACCCAAATCACTCGTGGCGCAGGGCTTCGATCGGGTCCAATCTTGCGGCTTTGGCGGCGGGGAACATGCCGAAGATCACTCCGGTGGCGGCGGAGAAGCCCATGGCCAGGCCGATGGCCCACATGGGAATTTCGGCGCCCTTGACGGCGCTGGCGCCGGAATAGCGCAGGCCCAGCACGATGCCCTGGCTGAGGAGCACGCCGATGGCGCCGCCCACGAGGCACAGCGTGACGGCCTCGATGAGGAACTGCAGAAGGATCACCTCGGGGCGTGCGCCGACGGCTTTGCGCAGGCCGATCTCGCGGGTGCGTTCGCTGACGCTGACCAGCATGATGTTCATGATGCCGATGCCGCCGACTAGGAGCGAGATGCCGACGAGCCCGCCGACGGCGCCGGTCATGGCCGCGGCGATGGAGCCGAACTGGCTGCGGGCCTGCTCGATGGCTTCGACGCCGAAAGTGTCTTCGTCGTCGGGGCCGAGTTTGCGGGTGCGGCGCATGTAGAAGCGGACTTCTTCTTTGGCGTCTTCGAACTGCTCGGGCTTGTAGGTTTGCGCGACGACGTACATGCGGGGCTCGGGGCGCATCATTTCGCCGGTGCGGAAGGGGATGTAGATTTCGGTCTGGGCTTCGTTGCCGCCGAACATGGGGCTGGCCTGCTTGGTTTCGACGACGCCGACGATGAGGAAGCGCCGCCCGCCGAGGAGCAGGAAGTCGCCGGTGGGGTCCTGGTTAAGCCCGAGTTCTTCGACGCCTTTGTCGTTGATGAGGCAGACCTGGCGGCGCTCTTCGTCGTCGATGGCGCTGAAGGGGCGCCCGTAGGTCACGTAGCGATCCTCGATGCGATGCCATTCTGGCTTGATGCCCTGCACCTGCACGCCGGACTTGACCCGATCACCATATTGGATCACCGGGTTGAGCTGCATGATGGGGCTGAGGATTTCGAGCGAGGGGCAGTTGGGCAACAGGCCGTTGACCTGTTCGGTGGTGAGGCGGATCTGGCGGAAGCTGAAGCGGTCGCGCTGGTTCTGGGGCAGGCGCGGGAAAATCCAGACTTTGTTGGCGCCGATCGAGGCGAACTGATCGAGGACGTATTGCTTCAGGCCCACCATGGCGGCGACGGTGGTAACGACGGCGACGACCGCGACGATGATGCCCAGGGTGGTGAGCAGCGTGCGGATCTTGTTGGCCCACATCTGGGCCAGGGCCAGCAGCACGGTTTGGGAGATGAGCCGGAAAAGGATCACGCCGGGGTCTCCTGGGCGGGAGGCGCCACATTCGCGGCCACCTTGGCGATTTCGAGCGAGCGTCGCAGAAAGTCTTGGTGGATCGGGTCCTCTCCCGTGGGGTGGTCAGAGACAATCCGGCCGTCGCGCAGGCGCACGATGCGGAGGGCGTTGCCGGCGACGTCTTCTTCGTGGGTCACGATGACGATGGTCTGGCCTTCATCGTGCAGGGTCTTGAAGAGGCCGATGATTTCGTCGCTGGTTTTGCTGTCGAGGTTGCCGGTGGGTTCGTCGGCGAGGAGGATGGAGGGCTTGTTGACGAGTGCGCGGGCCACGGCGACGCGCTGGCGCTGGCCGCCGGAGAGCTGGTTAGGCCGATGGTCCATACGGTCTTTCAGACCGACCTTGACAAGGGCCTCTTTGGCGTAGCGGGTGGCGCTGAACCAGTGCCGGGCCGAGTAGATGAGCGGGAGCATGACGTTCTTGAGGGCGGTGGCGCGCGGCAGCAGCTCGAAGCTTTGGAAGACGAAGCCGATTTCTTGATTGCGGACGGCGGCGAGCTGGGCGGAGTTCATTTTCTCGACGGGCTTGCCGTTGAGGACGTACTGGCCGCGGGTGGGCTG
>JBAZUW010000175.1:0-7366 GCA_041661205.1 Phycisphaerales bacterium | reverse complement strand
TACTGACGCGCACTCCCCTTTGGAACTTCACGTACAAAAACGGCCAGTACAACCACTCGGCGTTTGTTGGGATCACCACTGATGACAGCCCTGAGTTTGGGATGGATCTGGGTCGGTCGTTCAGCCCCGTGTCGGCCTTTGGCTATACCGTGGCAGCGGTCAAGGCGCTCAACGACAAGATCGCCTCGCTTGAAGCGCAGGTCTACACGTTGACGCACGGCACCGTGAACTAGGGGGTAGCGTGGGCTATTATCTCGCGCACGCCGGAACCAAACTTCAGAAGATCACCGTCGCAGGCACGGTGTCCGACCTCACTATGCCCACCGGGGTTACGGTGTCCGCGACCAAAGCCACGCAGTTTGCCGCGCTCGCTGGATCGATTCTCGCCACCTACGGCCCGACGAAGAATGTCCGCATCAATGCGTCCACGCTCGGCTGTTTCCCGCTGTCGATTACCACGCCGTCCACCGTGATCACCGTGGCGGTCGGGGCGGCGGGTGTCTTGACGGGGGATTACCTCTACAAAGTCAGTTTCGTGGACAAGGACTCGGCGGTGGTGGTGTCAGAGAGTCCGCTGTCGGGCGCGTCCTCAACGCTGACGCTGGCCGCGCAACGGGGGACGCTCTCAGCTATTCCTGTCTCAACGGATGATGGGGTGAACTGCCGCCGTCTCTATCGCACGACTTCGGGCGGGTCGGTGTTCTTCTTTCTCGCGGACATTGACGACAACAGCACGACGACGTATTCGGATAATATCGCGGACGCCGCGTTGGGCACGACGGCTGCGGCCACCGACTTAGGCAATCCGGCGGGCACCACGGCGTCAGACAACATGCCGCTGATTGTGGCGTGGAAGGATCGCCTCTGGGCGGTCTGGTCCTCGAACGTGGATGCGGTCTACTACAGCGGCATCAATCGCTGGTACGCGTGGTCCGCGTCGAACTTCCTCCCGATCAATCCGAAAGGACTGGGCCTCAGCGGGGTGACGGCGCTCCTCAAACGTCGGGATGAACTCGGCGTGGCGAAGCGCCGGGGACTCTGGAAGATTGTCGGGTCGGATGCCGCGAATTATCAGGTGATCCAGGTCCATGCCGGGGTCGGGGTGATTGCGCCAACGAGTGTCGTGGTGGTGCGGGATACGGCCTATTTCCTCGCGGAAGATGGGGTGTACGCGTGGGACGCCAGCGGCGTGCGGCCCCTCGATAGCGCACGAGTCGCCGCGTGGTTTGGGACGGACACGTATTTCAATCGGGGCCGCTTTGCCAACGCCTTTGCGTCGTGGAATCAGCAAGAGGACACCTACGAACTCCATCTCGCCGCCGCCGACAGTGAAGTGGAAGATCGGTGGGTCAGTTTCGATCTGCAACGTGAAGTCTGGCTCGGCCCGCACAAAACCGATGTGACCACGCCGACCGTGGCGTGGAATCTGGAAGACATCTACGGCCGGGCGATGGGGGTGATGGGCGGCACGAATGGCTATCTCTACCGCTGCAACGACACGTCGTATGAGGACGGCGCGGTGCCGGTGCAATTCGATGTAACGACGGCGGTGCTGAATGCCGGCGTGCCTGGGATCGAGAAGTACTTTGGTGAATTGACCGTGCTGACGGCGGCACAAGCCAGCGGGGACATGACGATCACGCCGTATGTGGGGAGCCTGTCGGCCACGGCCGGGGCGACGATTACGCACAGTCTAACACTGGATCGAGCGCGATACCGCCGAATGGGGCAGGGGCGGGAGATGTGGCTGCGGTTCCAGCAATCGACGGCGGTGGGCTGTGAACTGCACGGCTTTGAGATTGTGCCGGTGTCCATTGTGGGGACCAGATGAGTGTGCGCTACCAACCGGAGGCGATTGTCCCGCCGCTGACGGATCGGGTAGCCGAAGCTATCAACATCAACTTCGAGTATCTGTTTCAAGACTTGAAGGCGCTCGAAACCGCGCTGGGGACGCTGGTCACGGCTCCGTTGCCAGCCGCCGGGATCGCGCTATCAACAGGGAGCGCGTGGGGCACATCGATCACCAACAACAGCGCCAACTGGAATACCGCTTACGGATGGGGCAACTTCGCGGCGGCTTCGACGTTCATCGGCACGACTTCGGTGTCGCTGGCTCGGGCGAGTGGGGCGCTGGCACTCTCAGGCGTGAGCATCGACGGGAACGCGGGCACGGTGACGGGCCTTTCAGTCGTGGCAGGACAGACGCTCACGGTGACGACGGGCGGGACGCTGGTACTGGCGGGCTTTTCTCTCACGCTCGCGCAGTCCGGTACGTTAGGCACAGCGGCCTATACCGCGTCCACCGCGTATCTCGGGGCCAGCGCCACAGCCGTAGACAGTGACAAGCTCGACGGGCAGCATGGCAGTTACTACGCGGTGAGCGGGGGAGCGCCAGCGGCCCATGCGCTGATTGACGCCATCGGTCATACCGCGAGCGGATTGACGACGGGGCACTTTCTCAAAGCGACCGGGGCCACGACCTACGGCTTTGCGGCGCACGGACTGACATATACCGATGTGGGCGCGGATGCGGCTGGGGCAGCGGCGGCTATCACGCTCTCAGGACTCGGCGGGCAACCCCAACTCAACGGGACGGGATTCGTCAAGGCCAGTGGCACCACGATCAGTTACGACAACTCGACGTACTTGACCAGTGTAACGGCCCATAATGTCCTCTCGACCACGCACGGGGATGCGACGACGGGCAGCGCGACACGGGGTGATCTCATCACGGCACAGGGGGTCAGCCCGACATGGACGCGACTCGCCTTTCCCGGTACGCCAACTGGTAAATGCCTCGTGGCGACGGTGACGGATGTGGCGTGGAGTGCGGCGGCGCTAGGCACAGCGGCATGGGCGGCGACAGGTGACTTTGACGCGAGCGGGGCGGCAAGCGGGGCCGTGTCTACACACGCGAGTCTCACGACGGGGATTCACGGACTCGCCATCACCGCAGGACAGACCCTCACCGTCACGACTGGTGGCACCTTGGGCACAGCAGCCTATACCGCCGCCACGGCATACGATGCCGCCGGCGTGGCTGCTGGCGCGGTCAGTACGCACGCCGCACTGACCACGGGGATTCACGGGCTGGCGATTACCGCCGGTCAGACGTTGACGGTGACGACAGGCGGGACACTCGGGAGTGCGGCCTATACTGCATCCACCGCGTATGACGTGGCCGGGGCCGCCGCCGCAATTACCTTGGCGGGACTCGGTGGACAGCCCGCGCTGAACGGCACGGGATACGTGAAGATGAGCGGAACGACCGTCTCGTATGACGCGACGGTATTGACGGAAGGGTAGGTAGTCTTATGGCGGTCAATCCAAATCTCGCCATTCCTGATAAACCGGCCGCGCCGGGGACGAACGGCGGTCCCCCCAATACCGCAGAAGGGTGGGCCACCTACGCGCAGTTGATGGCCTCGTATCAGGCGAATATGGCCCAGTTGTACGGCAACGATGTCAATAATCAGGCCGTGCTTGATCGCATCAACCGCGAAGCCGCGATTGCCACTGAGACAGCAAAGGCCGCCGCCACCCAGACCGGCCCGAACACCGCCGCCGCGTTGGCCGCGCTGTCGGCGTCCGCGAACCAGAAGATCGCGGAGACACAGACCGGGGCGCAGAGGTACACGGCAGAACAAGAGGCGGCCGCCGCGAAGTACGCCGCCGACAAGGGACTCTCGGGCACCGAAGCGCAAGCCGCCGCGCAAAAGTATCTGGCGGACCAGTCGCGGTTGTCACAAGAAGCCGTCGCGGGGATCGGCGCGAAAAGTGCGCTCGATGTCACCACGGCGAATAATGCCTCACAACTGGAACAGTTGAAGGCGACGATTGCGAGCCAGCAAGGGCTGGCCACGCAAGAACAGACCGCTGAGATGGCCCGTTTGCAGGCCACGTTAGGCGCGAATGCCACGGAAAGCGCGGCGGAACGGGCGGCACGCCTCGGAGAGATTAGCGCCACCGGCACACAGCAGCAGGCACTCGCGGCCCTTCAGAACGCGGGGCAGGCCACCGTCACGGGGATGCAGACAGAGGCGCAGAAGGCGATTGCGGGGACACAGGCACAGTCGGCGCAGACCGTCGCGGAACTCGCCAACACCGGGGCGCTCAACGTCGCGCAGACGAACAACGCTTCCCAGTTGGAGCAGTTGAAAGCCACGATTGCGTCTCAACAGGGGTTGGCCTCTGAGGCGCAGAAGGCCGAAATGGCGCGTCTCACGGCCACGCTCGGCTCGACCGAAAAACTCGCGGGGCAGGCGCAGACGTTCCAGGCGGGAGAATCCGCCGCTGAGCGGGCGGCACGGTTGGGCGAAATCTCAGCGACCGGCCAGCAGCAGCAGGCATTGACGGCGCTCCAACAGGCCGGGGCGAAGGACATCACGGGCCTCCAAACCGCCTCACAGGAGCGGATTGCCGGGACGCAGACGGCCGGGGCACTCAATGTCGCCCAGGTCAATAATGCGTCTCAACTGGAACAGTTGAAGGCCACCATCGCCGCGCAAGCGGGCCAAGCGACACAGGCGCAGCAAGCTGAGATGGCCCGCCTCCAAGCGACACTCGGGGCCACGGCCACAGAGTCGGCGGCGGAACGCGCAGCCCGTCTCGGAGAGATCAGCGCCACGGGGCAACAGCAACAGGCGCTCGCGTCGTTACAGAACGCAGGCGCGAAGGATATTGCGGGCGTCCAGACGGGTTCGCAGGAACGCATTGCTGGCACGCAAGCAGCCTCGGCGCAGACCGTCGCGCAGCTAGCAAACACGGGTGCGTTGTCGGTGGCACAGGCGAACAACGCCTCGCAGCTCGAACAGTTGAAGGCCACGATTGCCTCACAACAGGGCATGGCGACGGCCGCGCAACAGGCCGAGATGGAACGGTTGCAGGCCACCATTGGGGCCGATGTCAACCTGGCGAAAACGCAAGCCCAGTTGACGCAGGAAACCGAACAGGCGCGGTACTTACGGGCGCTCGAACAGCAAAAACTCGCCTCGCAGCAGATGGATACCACGCTCACGAAGTTCGGGCTGGTGCCCACCGGAGGGGCGGCAACGCCCGACGCCTATTCGAGTGGCGCGTCCGACATGGCCGAACGGTCGGCGGAAGATGCGGCCTTTGCGCGGGCGAAGGACAAGATCGGGATGGCGACTCGCGCGGGCGCGGATACCCTGTCGTCTGAAATGGCCATGCGGGGCATCTCCGGGTCGGGCATCGAGGCGCAACGGTTGAGCGGGGTGATCGAAGGGGGAATTGGCGAGATGGGCCAAACCGCCCGCGAACAGGCGCTCGCATCGCTCCAGCGGCGGTATCAGGTGAGTGATCGCAACGCGGCCCTTGGCTCGACCAAGCGGGCGCAGGACATTGGACTGGTGCAGTCGTTGGCTGCGCTGGCGAAACCGTCAGGCGGCGGGGTGTACTAGTTCCCGCAGGAGAACGACGATGAGACTACGCACTCCCGCAGATGACCGGATGGATGAGGAACTGGTCAAGGCCACGAATCTCGCGCGGTTACGGGCGCTCAATGGGCCGAACGCGGACCAGATGATCGCCAATGCCGACAAGGGCTATTGGGGCTACGCCGGGAATGTGGGCGCGGGCGGTGCCGCGCAGCAGATCGCGTCGAACGCCGATCCCTACCTTACCGCCCTCAAGAATCAGGGCATGATGGGCACGGCAGCGACCAAGGGTATGTACGACGTGGAAGCGGCTGACATCGCGGGGCAGTCCCGCATGGGCGCAGCCGAGATTGCTGGCAACGCCACGACCGGAGCGGCCCGAATCAACGCCGGGGCCACAGGGTACAAGGCCGACAAAGACCTTGAAGGCGTGACAACACGCGCAGACGTGGATAAACAAATCGCCAAAATCAAAGAAGATGCAGCGAACGGGCGAGCATCGGCAGAGCAGATTGCTCTTGGCAACCGCCTGCTCCAGTCCATCATGTCGAACGAGCGGATAGAGGGCATGCGCGGCAAGACACAACTCGGTGTAGCTGAAACCAACGCGAATCGTCCCTACGTCGTGCCAATGGGCGCGTCAATGTACACGCCGAACGGCCAGAAAACAGACATGAGTGCGCTTGGGAGTCTCGTGGCCGGCACGGGGTCTGGTGTGGGGAAAACCGCCACAGCCGCCGAAGTCGCGGCCTATGCTCAGGCGCAGGGGATGACTGACGCCCAGGCGCGAGAACAGTTGAAGTCGATGGGCTACTCGATTCAGTAGGGAGCCGGTAATGCCCCAAGATGATCCGTTTGCGGCGTGGCGTCGGGCGCAAACCGCCCCTGCTTCAACGGAAACCGATCCGTTCGCGGCATGGAAAGCGCAACAGCCCAAAGAACCGGAATGGTACGACCGCCTTATCACCGGAGCCGCCCGGATCATCCCGACTGTCGCGGGCGCGGTTCTCGGTGGCACGGCAGGCTCCGTCGTTCCGTTGGCTGGCACGGCTGGCGGGGTTGCGCTCGGTGGCGCTGGCGGGGCCGCGTTGGGCGAAACCGGCGCGGAAGCCTACGAAACGTGGCGCGGGCTGAGAAAGAGCATCAATCCTGCTCAGATTGCCGCCCAGACGGCTTTGGGGGCCATTCCCATCAAAGGTGCGGGTGTCCTCGCCACGGCGGGCAAGAGTGCGGGCATGGGCGCGTTGGCGTCTATCGCTACGCCGTTGGCCGAAGGGCAGACGCCGACCGTAGGCGATGTGGCGCTCGGGGCGGGGACTGGTGGGGTGTTTGGCGCGGGCACCGCGAAACTCGCACAACTACTCCGCGTGCGTCCGACCGGCGTACCGGCTGAAACGCCACGCCTCGTCGTGCCGGTCGAAACGCCGACGCCGAAGATGTCTCGCGCTGAACGGGTGTTCCGCGAAGGGAACGAAGGCGACCTGTTTGCGAAACCGTCGAAGGGCACGCCGGTCACGCCGCCCATCCACGCGGGGATTGAGACGCGGGCGGTTGATCCCGATTGGGCCACAAAGCAGGCTATCGACATTGAGGCCAACCCTGATGCCTACAGCAAAGCCCGCCGGGGCCGCGTGTCCGTCGAGGATATGGTCAAGGGCGCGGCCAGCGAGCCGGTGAGCGTCATCAAGACCGGCAAAAACTTCGAGTCGCCCGAACAGTTTATCGCCTACGAACAGCGCAACAAAGCGGCATTCGACCGTTACAAGGCGCTGCTAGAACAGGAAGGCGCATCCCCCGAGATTGACGCGGAACTGGCCGACTTACGGAAGGCCATCCCGAAGTACGCCATGAACGTCTACGGGGCGCGGTCGGAAGGCGGGCGCACACTGCGGGCGATGCAGGTCAAGATTGCCGGCCAGATTCGCACGATCCCGGAAATTGGGCTCAAACAGGCGTATGAGCAAGGGCTG
>JBAZUW010000174.1:0-7384 GCA_041661205.1 Phycisphaerales bacterium | reverse complement strand
CCGCGGCCTTTTTGTAGTCAGGTGCTCTATCCAATTGAGCTACGCCCGCGTCGCCGGAGCCATCTCCGGGCAAGACGCAAGCCTAATCACGATACTCGCCATTGGCAAGTGGCAGGCGAGAACCAACTGCAACCATCTTCACTTCAGGAAGTTCGGGTGCCGCCTGCTTCGCCTGCTCCGAACGGGGCACTCTTCCGCCTCCGGGCGTTCGCGGCGAGACTCGAGGATTGCCCCTTGATTCTGGCCGGTGAGATGGCAAGAATGTCGGCCCGGGACGGAGGCATGCTCCGCCCCTGTGGCTGTGGTATTTGGAAAGGGATTTTTTCGATATGGCTCACTCTCGCTCGGCCAAGAAGCGTGTTCGTCAGAATGAGACTCACCGCGCCCGCAACCGCTGGCGTCTGACGACGCTCCGCGAAGCGACCAAGGACTTCCTCGAGAAGATCCTGCATGGTTCGGCCGCCGACGCCGCCGAGTCGTTCAAGAAGCTCAGCCGCCTGATCGACCGCTCGGCGTCGGTGGGCATCATCCACATGAACACCGCCGCCCGTCGCAAGGGCCGCTTGAGCGCCCGCCTGAAAGCCAAAAAGGCCGCGGCCTAAGCGAATCGCAGTTCATCAGTTCTCACAAAAGGCTCGCCCCACGGCGGGCCTTTTTCGTTGAGAGACAGGTTTCCCGGCGTTCGGCATTCGTGATTCGGCATTCGGCCTTCGTACCTCCGAAACATCCGACAGCCGCCGCTTCCCTGATGCCGAGTGCCTCGTCCCTAGTACCTTCTCCGCTCGCTATGCTCGCCCCCGGTGGCCAAGCGCGCGTCCATTCCGAACTCCTACGCCGCGTGGTCGATGCGGCCGCTGCACGTCTTGGCCCTGCTCGCCCCGCTGTTGGCCGTCTACGAAGTCGGATCGGTAATTTTTCTTTCCGGTCCGGCGCTCGGGGCAGAGACCATCGGCGCCCGCGGCATTCTCGGCTCCTTCTTCCATGCCTTCGGTGTGGCCAGCCTCCATCTGCCCCCCATCGCGCTCGTGGCCGTGCTGCTCACATGGCACGTGATGCTGAAGGACCCTTGGAAGTTGCGCTGGGGCGTGCTTGCGGGGATGGCCGCTGAGTCGCTGCTATGGGCGGTGCCGCTTCTGGTGCTGGGGGTGGCGCTCTCAATGCGGGGGCAACCCGAGGCGGCCACGCCAGCCGCCGCGATCGCGCAGAACACGTCGCTCGCCGAGCTCACCTGGCAGGCACGCCTGACGGTCTCGATCGGAGCGGGCATCTACGAGGAACTGCTCTTCCGGCTGATTTTGATCGGTGCCGTCCATTTTCTTGTTGTGGATATCTTCAGGTTCCACTCCAGCACGGGGTTCGTCGTGGGCGCGATCGTCTCGGCGGTGCTCTTTGCGCTCAGCCATAATCTGGGTGTGCCGGGGGGCGGGGTGGACCTTCGCCTGCTGGCCTTTTATGTGGCCGCGGGCCTGTATTTCGCGATCATTTTCATCACCCGGGGCTTCGGCATCGTTGTGGCCGCCCACGCGATGTACGACGCGATCGCGCTCCTGGTCTTCCTGAAGGGGGGCCAGGGTTCGTAGGGCGTACGCACCTGTTCGGGGCAAAGATCGCCTTAAGGTTCCCGGACCGTTATGCACTACGAACGAAAACGAACTATGCTGGAAACGTTTTCGTCCGTAGAATACTGTGGTTGACAACCGAGACGGATGACCGCGAGGACGCACCCGCACGACGCACCCGGTAGCCGCGACGTGCATTTGCGAAAGGACGGGATATGGGCCTGGACTTCGCTATTGACGCCTTGTACGAAACGGGTTGGAACACGGCCGAGGTCAAGACGGTCTCGCGACATTCGGACGGGCGGGCGTACCCATCGAAGGACGCCGTGCAGTCGTTCTTCGGCGAGCACGGGTACGAGCTCAACCTCAAACACATTCAACTCTTCGACTGCTATCGGGCCGAGTGGCGCGACGTGGACGGCAAGGTGGCGGGGGCGGTCGTCGGCCAGACCGCCGAAGAAGCCGCGGTGTACGCGATGAGCCAGCTTCGCAAACAACTGATCAGCCGGTGATCGCGGGAGACGCTCCGCGTCGCCCTCGTACTCAAACCAAGGAAAGAAAAACCCGCAGCAAAGGCTGCGGGCGTCTTTGATGGAACTTGCGCGTCGGTGCCTTACTTCTTCTGGCCCGGCTTGGTAACGCCGGTGGCGTTCTTGGTCATGCCGGCGAACTTCTTCTGAGTCCCCACGCCGCTGTCGGTGGCGAGGTTCGGGCCTTTGGGTGCCGGCGCCCCGACCTTGCGTAGCTGGCCTTGGGCGCCCGGGCCGACGGCACCGATGGCGACCTTGCTGGTGGGCACCTTGCCGCCGGGCAGAGGCTTGGGCAACACGGTGCCGGTTTCGGCAAACGTAGTCTGAGCACGCACGCCCTGCGGGCCCTTCTTGAGAACCATGGTGCTGCTGGTGACCTTGGCGTTAAACGTCTCGGTCTTGCCGGTCTTGGGGTCCTTCACGGCGACCTTGGCGATGGGGCTGAGGCGACCCCCGCTTTGGGGAACCGTCACCGCCTGCTTGTTGTTCATCTTCCCACTGGCGACCTGCCCGCGGGTGTTCTGGGCGGCGGCCGAGTTCATCGTGCTACGAGCCGCCATGTTCTGGTCGGCCTTGCCCAGGAAGCTGGTCGCGGTCGACTTGTTTCGCCCGACGAGCTGGTTGGCCGTCTGCCCGACGTGCAGGGAGTTGTGCCCGCCCTGGGTGTCGGACTTGTTCAGAAAACCACGGGCGCCGCTGTTGGTCGTGCTTGTAGGACCCTTGGGCATCGGCGGTGCCTTCGGAACTCCACCACCCTTGACGACACCAGTGGGACCGGGCTTGTTCATCTTCGACATGACACGTGCTCCTGAAATGGTTCTTCTTCGACTCTCGCCAGAGTAGCAGAACGTCCGGAAAAAAAGCAACCCCCGTCGATAGCGACAGGGGCTGAGAATCACTCACAACTTCAGCGTCTCACCGCTGCTCGATGGGCGTGTAGGCCACCGAGTGCGGGCCGGTGTAGTCCACGTCCGGGCGGAACAACCTGTTGTTGGCCATCTGCTCCAGCACGTGGGCCGACCAGCCCCCCGCGCGGGCGATGACGAAGGTCGGCGTAAACATGTCCAGCGGCAGCCCAATACAGTGGTACGTCGTCGCCGAGTAGAAGTCGACGTTGGGGTAAATCCCCTTCGCGGCCTTCTCCCGGTTCATCACGCCCTCGATCGCAGTGGACTTCTCGAAAAGGCTGAGATTGCCGGTGTCGCGGGCGAGCTGCTCGGCGAGAGACTTGAGGTGGGCCGCGCGGGGGTCGTAGGACTTGTAGACGCGATGCCCGAAGCCGGGGATTTTGTCCTTCTTGGTGAGCTTGTCGACGATGAACTTCTCGACGTCGGCGACTGTGGGGATCTGGTTGAGCATCTTCATGACGCCCTCGTTGGCCCCTCCGTGCAGAGGGCCACGCAGCGAGCCGATCGCTCCGGTGACGGCCGAGTAGATGTCGCTCTCGGTGGAGGCGATGCAGCGGGCGGTGAACGTCGAGTTGTTGAACCCGTGGTCGGCGTGCAGGATCAGGCACACATCCATGGCCCGGGCCATGGTGGGCGTCGGGCGCTTTCCGTTGAGCATGTAGAGGAAGTTGTCCGCCAGCGCGATGTTCTTGTCAGGGCGAACCAGCGCCGCCCCGGTGCGGTGCCGGTGAAAATAGGCCAGAATCGTCGGCACCATCGCGAAGATGTTAAGCGCCTTCTCGCGCAGGCTCGCCTGGTCGGTCAGGTCGGGCTTGGGGTCGAACATGCCCAGGGCGCTTACCAGCGTGCGCACCGCGTGCATGGGCTCGGCGGTCTTGGGCAACTGCGTCAGCATCGCCTCGAGGGCCGGGGGCAGCTCGTACCGCTGACGAATCTGGCCTGTGAAGTCGTTCAGCTCGGCCTTCTGGGGGAGGCGACCGTTCCACAGGAAGAAGACGGTTTCCTCGAAGGTGGACTTGCTGGCCAGCTCGCCGATGGGGATGCCGATGTACTCCAGAACGCCCTTTTCGCCGTCGATGAAGGAGAGCTTGGTCTCAGCCGCGATCACGCCTTCGAGGCCTTTGGAGTACGTCGCCATGTGCAGTATTCCCTTGGGTTGATGGAAGTCGATTTGGATGCCTCAGGGCGGCTCCGGTCTCACTATACGGGATGGGCTGGGAAGCGATCCAGTCGGTTGGTTCGTGTGTTCGACATTCGCGCCGATACCGATGCTCTGCACGACAGCAGCCCGACCGGTGAGGGAGGGTGCGGCCGCGGTGTGCGTCACGGTGAGCCCTCCCTTACGGTCGGGCTGCTGCTTGCACCCCCAGCCCCACTACGCTCCTCTATGCCCCGCACCCGAATCAAAATCTGTGGTATTCGCGACGAAGACGCTCTGTTCGCAGCCGCCGACGAAGGGGCCGACGCCATCGGCTTCATGTTCGTCGAGAGCTCCCCCCGCTACATCCGCCCCGAAGACGCGGCCGATCTCCTCTCCCTGCTCCCCCCGTTCGTTTCCGCCGTGGGCGTCTTTGCCAACCCCACCATGGACCAGTTCGCGGACATCGAGGAAATCTGCCCCACCCCATTCAGCCAGTTGCACGGGCAGGAGGAAGGCCGCCTGGTGCGGGCCTGCGGGCCGGATGTCATCAAGGCCGTGAAGTACGAGGCGGCCAAAATCGCCGACACCATCGCAGGCTGGGAGCAGCTTGATGAAGTCGGCGCGATCCTGGTCGATGGTTCTGCCGGGGGAGAGGGCGTGGCGTTTGAGTGGGAGGCCTTGGCCTCGATCATCGAAAACTGCTCGAAGCCGATCATCATCGCCGGGGGTCTGACGCCACAGAATGTGGGGACCGCGATCCGCGCCTGCCGCCCGTTCGGGGTGGATGTCTCCAGCGGCGTGGAGAAGTCCAAGGGCGTGAAGGACGCGGACCTGATCGAGGCGTTCTGCGCGGCGGTCCGGGAGGCCGACCGGGGCTGAGGCGGTCCAGCTCAAAAACGACAAAGCCCCGAACAACGTTCGAGGCCTCCGATGATCACTTCCAAAAACGAAAAAAGCGGGTGGACGGATTTGAACCGACGACATTCACGTTGGCAACGTGACGCTCTACCACTGAGCTACACCCGCGTAACCGAACAGATTGTACCCCGCGGCCGGGCCGACCCCGGAAAGCTCTCGCGTGGAGAGGAAAACTAGCCACCAGCCCCGCCAGAGTCAACCCGTCGGGCGATGTGGCGGGGCTGAACCCTATCGGCCGCCTGCCGCCTTGGCCAAAGCGCTAGTCACCAGTTGGGGCGTGTACGAGTCAAACTTGACCGGTTCAGGCGTTCCAGGCCCGAAAATCGCCAGCAGCGGGATTCCCGCCCACTTGAGCTCCTGAAGCTTGGCCTGCCCCGGCTTGTTTTCCCCCGTCAGATCAACCCGGAAGGCCACTACCCCCGGGGCGTTGAGGGCGTCGGCCACGTCCTTGCGATTCAGAACCGTGCCTTCCAGGGCCTTGCAGTTGAGGCACCACTCGGCCGTGAAATCCAGCACGATGACCTTCTTTTCCGCCCGAGCCTGGTCGAAGCGTTCCTGGGTGTAGCCCACCCACTTGATGGGTCCGCGATCGGTCTGCTGGACGGCAAACGCCACGCCCCCCGCCGAGACCCCCAGCCCTGCCACCACCAGAAACACGAGAAGCGGTCCGGGTTTCATGATTTTGAGTGAACGCCCGATCATCCAGGCGCTGGCCGCCACCACCAGCAAGGCGACCACCCACCAGTGCCAGCGCATCGGCGGATCAACCGGCAGCCGCAGAAGTGGATCAAGCCCCGACCCCAGGAAGAAGACCGCGACACCCAGCATGAACAGCCCCATGACCTGCTTTACCAGGGCGCTGCCCGGGCCAGACTTTGGCACGCGCGAGACGAGCTTTGGGAAAGCCGCGAGGACGAGGTAGGGAATCGCCATGCCAAAGCCGATGGCGCCGAAGGTGGCCAGCGTCACGATGATGGGCTGTTTAGTCGACCACGCGGCGGCCGCCCCCATGAAGGGCGCTGTGCAAGGGGTCGAGAGCACCGCCGTCATGATGCCAAAGACGAACGACCCGGCAGGGGACTCGGTCTTGGGGTCGATGAGATACACAAATCCGGGGAGATTGATGTCGAAGAGCCCAAGCATGCCGGTGGCCATCAGGGCGATAAAGACCCCCACCCCGATCGTGAACCACGGCTGCTGAAAGAGCTGGTTGACCGCCTTGAACCACGACAGCGTGCTGATCGCCACGCCGATGCTCAGCCAGAAGGCGATCACGCCCACCGACATCACGATCCCCAGGAACAGCGCCCGGCGCGGGTTCCCCGCAGAGTGGCTCAGGCCCATCACTTTCAGCGGGATCACCGGCAGCACGCACGGGGTGAGGTTGAGCACGAACCCCCCCACCACCGAGAGGCCGAGCAAGAGCGCAAGCCCGGCGGCACTGCCCGCGTCAAACGCGATCTTGTACCCGAAGACCTCGGTTTCAAAACCGGTGTCGGCCTTGGGGGCCTGGCCGACCGCCGCGAATGAGGCGGTGTCGAAGCCCTTGAAGAGGTCCGGATCCGCGATGGTGGCGCTAGGCGTGCCGGCGGGCACGATCTTGAGCGTCACCGGCACGGTGACCGTCTTTGCCAACAGGCAGGTTTTGTCGTTGCACGCCTGGTATCTCACCTTGATCGTCACCGTCGCCTGGCCACTGGCCGCGGGATCGATGGACGCAGGGACGTAGGCGATGGCCTTCCCGGCGAAGACGCCGTAATCCACCGGTGTGCCGGTGGCGGCCAGGTCAAGTTTGAGAACTTCAGCCGCCGGCCACTGCACCGGGCCGAACTTGATGCCCACGGAGTCCACCAGATCAATGGTGGTGGGAATGGCGAAAAAATCCTCCCACGATTTGGGAATCTTGGGGGCATTGGTATGAGAGTGCCACCCCTCGGCAAAGGACATGACCACCGCGATGGCCACCTGGTCTCCGGGGCGCACTTCCGCCCGGTCGGGCACGGCGGTGATGTGCACAACCTCGTCATCCGGCGCCTGGGCCAGCACCGGGGCGGCCGCCACCCCGAGCAACGCAAGCACACCCAGCAAAATGAGCCTGAGACGAGGAAAAGTCGAGACATCCTGACGCATATGCGGCCCCCGGAATCGTGAAGTCTGTCGTACGTTCGGTGTGCAGGTTAGTTCATCGGGCGCGATCGGGTCGCACGGCCGGAGGAACGTCCGAAAACGCCCGGACCCGCCGACTGAGGTTTTAGATGTCGCCCCGGGATGGGGGTGACATCCGTCAAGCCTTTCGCCCGCGACGTCCGATACATCCCAGAGTCCCAT
>JBAZUW010000173.1:0-7393 GCA_041661205.1 Phycisphaerales bacterium | reverse complement strand
GCCACAAGATTTGGAAGGAAGATAAGAGCAGACAAGAGCACGCGGCTCTCACTCTGCTGGCGGCTTCTCCGCATTCGGGTCGATCTGTCTCAGGTACGCCCACGAGTAAATACCCGTCGCGTGCCCGTCGGAGAAGCTGAACCAAATCGCGTAGTTGCCGCGAAGCTCGGCTTCGAGGATGGTGAGGGGCGTGGTGCTGGCAGCGCTTTGGGGCAGCACTGTCAGCGGGTTTCGCTCCATCTCCTCGCGCAGCTGGCGGACATCCGCCGAGGGAGACATCCGCCGGAGGTAGACCACCGAGTAGTACGACGTGACACCGTCGGGCCACTCGATGGTGACTCCACGGTCCTTCTTGACGTCAATGGCTTTGGGGGCAAGCACGGGGGAAGGTAGGGGAGTGCTTGACGGGAGAGTCGCGTCAGCCCGGAGGTTCGCAAAGCCTCACCTCCGGCGTCGATTGACCCCGATGCAAGCGTCGCCAAGGTTTCGTACCCTCCCGGCCATGGCGCTCCCTACTTCATCTCGTGTTTCACTCGATCTCGGGCCCCTCTCGATCGCCCAGGTGGTAAGTGTCGCCCGGCATGGCGCGCCCGTGGCGCTCTCAAGCACGGCCCGCACCGCCATGCTCGCATCGCGGCGCATCGTCGAGGCCTCACTCACCGACGGCGAGCCGCACTACGGCATCAACACCGGGTTCGGCTCCCTCTCCAAGCAGCGCATCGGCGATCGCGATCTCGCGGCACTCCAAGCCAACCTCATCCGCTCGCACGCCGCCGGCGTGGGTTCGCCGCTCCCAGATGATGTCGTCCGCGCGACCATGCTCCTCCTCGCGGCCTCGCTTGCCCGGGGCAAATCTGGCGTGCGCCCGGCCCTCGCGGAACTGCTCGTCGGCATGCTGAATAGGGGCGTCACCCGTGGTGCCCGAGACGGGCTCGGTCGGCGCATCCGGCGACTTGGCCCCGCTCGCCGCCATCGCACAAGTGCTCATCGGCGAGGGGCACGCGTGGGCGGGCGGCCGCAAGATGACCGGGGCCAAGGCGCTCGCGGGCGCCGGGCTCAAGCCCATCCAACTGGCCGCCAAAGAAGGCCTGGCCCTCATCAACGGCACGCACCTCATGGCCGGGCGCGGGGCGCTTCTCGCCGCCGACACGGCACGCCTCATCGATGCCGCCATCGTCGCAACCGCCATGAGCATCGACGGCTGCCGCGCCACCGATGCCTTCCTCGATGAACGCCTCTACGACGCGCGCAACCAGCTCTGCGGGCGCGTGGTCGCGGCCCGCCTTCGCTCGCTTCTGGCAGGATCGAAAATCCTCACGTCTCACGTCGAGAACGACTCGCGCGTGCAAGACCCCTACTCGCTGCGGGCCGCCCCCACCGTGCTGGGCGCGGTGGTGCGGGCGGCGGGCGTGCTGACCAGCGACATCGAGGCGGAGCTCGGCGCCGTGACAGATAACCCGCTGGTGTTTGCCGGGAAGCACGCCGCGATCGTGTCGGGTGCGAACTTTCACGGCATGCCGCTGGCGCTTCCACTTGATTATCTGGCCATCGCCCTCGCCCACCTGGCGGGCATCGCCGAGCGCCGGGTGTATCTGATGACCGGGGCCTTCGAGCCCGAGAGCAATCTCAAGCCCTTCCTGGCCCCGCGCCCAGGTCTGCAAAGCGGCCTCATGATCGCCCAGTACACCGCCGCCGCCGCCTGCAACGAGATCATCGGCCTCGCCACGCCCGCGAGCCCGGCCAACATCTCCACCAGCGCGGGGATGGAGGATTACAACAGCTTCGGCCCCCGCGCCGCCGCCAAAGCCCAGCGATCGCTCGACCTCGCCCGCTACGTCATCGCCATCGAACTCCTCTGCGCGGCTCAAGCGATCGAGCATCATCGCCCCCTGAAGAGTGGAAAGGGTGTGGAGAAGGCGCACGCGATCATCAGAAAAAGCGTAAAAAAGCTTGGTGAAGATCGCTCGCCGACCCCTGATATTGAGGCGATTTCCGGTTTGATCGCTGCGGGGGCCTTCGAGGAATGCCGATAGGTGCTTTGTTCGCACTTGGTTTGCAGTGTGAGGTGCGAACATGGTTGGGGCTACATGCAAGGAACCCGGCGAAGGATCGCCGGGCCACCCGCGGAAGCCTTGAGAGATCGGTGAGAGAGTCGTAGTCTGTTGACGGCGCGTTTCTCGCGCCGGGATGGAGCCGTACATGTCGACGACGTTGCAGGCCGGGCCGACCAAGACCACGCGAGCGAAAGCCGCGCACGAAAAGACCACCGAACCCGCCCGCGTGGTACGTGCCCCGCGCGGCACAAAGATGACCTGCAAGAGCTGGGCCGCCGAAGCCGCGATGCGCATGCTCATGAACAATCTCGATCCCGAGGTCGCCGAGCGCCCCGCCGACCTCGTCGTCTACGGCGGCCGGGGTCAAGCCGCCCGCTCCTGGCCCGCCTTCGACGCCATCGTCGACACCCTCCAACGCCTCGCGCCCGACGAAACCCTCCTCGTCCAGTCCGGCAAGCCCGTCGGCGTGGTTCGCACCCACCCCGACGCCCCCCGCGTCCTCATCGCCAACTCCAACCTCGTCCCCCACTGGGCGACGCAGGAACACTTCGACGCCCTGGCCGCCAAGGGCCTCATCATGTTCGGCCAGATGACCGCCGGCTCGTGGATCTACATCGGCACTCAAGGCATCCTCCAAGGCACCTTCGAAACCTTCGCCGAGTGCGGGCGTCTCAAGTTCGGTGGCGATCTCCGCGGCAAGCTCTGCGTCACCGCCGGTTGCGGCGGCATGGGCGGCGCTCAGCCCCTCGCCATCACCCTCGCCGGCGGCACGGCCCTTATCGCCGATGTCGACCCCGCCGCCCTGCGCCGCCGCCACAAAGACCGTTACCTCGATGAAGTCATCGACAACCTCGACCTCGCCATCGATACCGCGCTCGACTACGCCGCCGCAGGCACCGCCCGCAGCGTGGGCGTCCACTGCAACGCCGTCGAACTCCTCGAACGCCTCATCGAACGCAACATCACACCCGACGTCCTCACCGACCAGACCAGCGCCCACGATCCCCTCGTCGGCTACGTCCCTGCCGAGATGACCGTCGCCGAAGCCGCCGTCGTCCGCGCCAAGTACCCCGCCGAATACGTCGCCATGAGCATGGCGGCCATGGAACGCCACGTCCGCGCCATGGTCGAACTCCAACGCCGCGGCTCCACGACTTTCGACTACGGCAACAACATCCGCCAACGCGCCTTCGACCACGGCTACCAGGACGCCTTCGCCTTCAAAGGCTTCGTCCCCGAGTACATCCGCCCCCAGTTTTGCCTCGGGCGCGGGCCCTTCCGCTGGGTCGCGCTTTCCGGCGACGCGAAGGACATCTACATCACCGACCACGAAATCCTCCGCCTCTTCCCCGCCGGCGAAAGCGAGTACGCCGAGCGCCTGCACAAGTGGATTCTCTCCTGCCACAAAAACCCCGAGGCTCTGCTCGCCGGTGATTACGACCGCTGCGAACCCAAGTTCCGCTTCCAAGGTCTCCCCGCACGCATCTGCTGGCTCGGCTACGGCGAGCGCCATCGCGCCGGTCTGCTCTTCAACGAACTCGTCGCCTCCGGGCGCGTCAGCGCCCCCATCGTCATCGGGCGCGATCACCTCGACTGCGGCTCCGTCGCCAGCCCCAACCGCGAGACCGAGGCCATGAAAGACGGCACCGACGCCGTCTCCGACTGGGCCATCCTCAACGCGATGGTGAACATCGCCAGCGGCGCAAGCTGGGTCAGTTTCCATCACGGGGGTGGCGTGGGCATCGGCTTCAGCCAGCACGCCGGCCAGGTCATCGTCGCCGACGGCACCCCCGAAGCCGCAGCTCGCTTAGAGCGCGTCCTCACCAACGACCCCGCCATGGGCGTCTTCCGCCACGCCGACGCGGGGTACGAAGATGCGCAGCAGTGCGCGGTGCGTACGCGCCTGGATGTGCCCATGCAGAACTGGTGAACGCTTCCAAGGAGGTGTCGTGAACGATGCTCCGATGGGAAGTGATTTCTGGAGCGACTCCGACGACCCGGGGACGTTTCGTCCTGCGCCGGACGGAGTTCCACTGCTCGGGCACGAACGGGGCAATACACTGCCGGGCGTGCATCATCGCAGTAAAGATGCGGTAATGACACAGGATGAGGAAGCGCCGGATGCGGGCGATGCCATTTCTAGCGGCAGGCGGAAGGCCGGGGAGCGTGTCAGCGACTATGTCGATCCGCAAGGCGGCGGAGTAGGTCGAGGCAAGCAGGTTTTAGACCCCGCCACCGCATTCGTCGTTGTGCTGTTTGCCGGCTCTATGGTGATTGCGGCATTGGTCCTTGCGTATGTTGCCCAAGTGCATTTCGGCACACAGTGGGTGCAGCTTGTCGCGTATGTGTTCGCGGCCGTCGGTGTGGCGCTCATATGGCGAGCGGTGGTTGGGCTGAAACGTGGGTAGCGAGCTCTCACGCGTATCGTGATGACCCCGCATGCACGACGCACAAGAACAACCCGCGCCACCTGAGGTCGGTCTCATGAGCCCGAGGCCTGTGAGCGAACAGAAGCGAACCTTCTTCAGCACTACCCTGCGCCCCGGCGAATCCCCATTCCAGTTGGCGGCCGAGTTCGTCGGCATCGGCATCTTCGGCCTGGTATTTCTAGGAATCGGCCTGATCCCGCTGGCCGATGGCCGCGCCTTAGGCAACGCCGCGTTGTCCTATGTAGTCGGCACGGCGCTGTGCCTGATGGGGCTGGGACTCATGGGAGTCGCAGGCCGCGGCGTTTGGAGTGTGATGTACGCGAGGCATGCAGCACGGCGGCGCCGCGAACGTTCCGGCGTGCGAGATGATTCGCCGCCGGTGTAAACACGACGGGGCGGCGTGTTCGCGAGCGCGCGTTGCGACGACTGTCGCTGCCCGCGAGCATGCGGCATTCGTAGTCAGGTGCAACGCAAGCTCATGCTCGGTCTTGTCTTGCAGGCCGAAGGCCTGTCACGCCAGTAGCCGGGGGTCAGAGCGCAGCGACACCTCCGGGAAGAAGTCGCCTCGCGCATGCGGCACTCCCCTACTGCCGCTTCCCCATCGAACAGTTTCCCGCTGGAAACACCGCAACCTTTGATCCCTCGGCCAGCACCGTGCTCGTCGGCTTCGTCTTCCCCACCGCCTTCCACTGCGGGCCATACAACGCGCTCCAGTCGAGCTTCACCTCCGCCCACTCCACCTTGTACACCTGCCAGCGCGGGTGCACCACGTGGTAGCGAAGCGTCAGCCCCGACCGGTCGCGCCCAAACCCGAACTCGTGCTCCTTGAACCAATGCTCCGCCGTGTCTTCACCTACCGGCAACGGCGGGTCGCGCGTGGCCGCCACCTTGATCGTGTTCTTTTTCCCCTTGTGCCACAACGTGTGGTCCACCTCCAGCCCATCGCCGGTTCGCCGCACGCAGCTCTCCATGCGGCAACGCATGTACGGCTCGTTGTAGACCTTCTTCGCCACCCACGCGATCACGCGGCTCGGCACCAGCTCCTTGATGAACACCACGCCCCGCTCCGGCCCGTGCCGCACGTAAAACCGCAGGTTGATCTCAGGAAAGTCAGTGAGGAAGGGCCAACTGATACCCTTCACCCGCGTGTCCTCGAAGTCGAAGGCCACGAGGCTGACATAAGGGTGGCCGTGGTAGGTATCGAGTTCGAGGCCTGCGGGGAGATAGGGTTTGAGCAGCGCCTCCGTCACCGGGTAGGAGATGATGCACAAGTGGGACCAATGAGCTTCGAGGAATGGCTTGGTCACGGGAGCCATCTTCCCGCGCCGTGCGGTACGATGCAACCCGAATGGTGATTCCCCACACAACACCTGGCGTTTGGTCGGCAACTTTGGCCGCCGGCAAGCTGGGTGGGCTCATCCGGCGCGATGACCCCAAGGGGTGCAGCGTTGCGATTCTCGGCCTGCCGGATGATCTTGGCGTGAAGCTCAACGCCGGCCGCCCCGGAGCCGCCGCCGGGCCCGCAGCCATTCGCGAAGCCCTGTCGCGTTACGGCGTAGCCCACCCCAGCGGCTGGGCGTGGCCCGCGATCTTCGACGCGGGTGACATCGTCCCATCGCCCGGCGACAACGCCGCGGCCCTCGAAGCCACCCACACCCGCGTCTCGCAGGCTGTTCACTCCATCCTGGACAAAGGCATCTTCCCCATCGGCCTCGGGGGCGGGCACGACCTCACCTATCCCTTCGCACGCGGAGCGATCGAGCACCATCGCCAACACGGGCGCGACGTGCGGGGCTGCGTCTACTTCGACGCTCATCTCGACGTACGCGACACCCCCGGCAGCGGCATGTCCTTCCGCCGCCTCGTCGAAGACTGCGGCATATCACGCTTGTACGCCCACGGCATCAACGAACTCGTCAACAGCCGCGAGCATGTAACCTGGTTCCACCAACACGGGGGCGTCACCCGCGATGACCCGGCGGCCACCATCGAAGGCCGCTGGAGGCCCGACTGCCCGTATGTCGCGAGCTTTGACATGGACGTCATCGACGCCTCCCACGTCTGCGGCGTCAGCGCCATGAACCCCGCCGGATGGACCGTGCGCGAAGCCGCCCACTGGGTCGACCGCGTCGCCCGGGACCCCGCGTGCGTGTGCTTTGACCTCATGGAGCTCTCTCCCCCCCACGACCAAACCGGCCACTCCGCCCGCGTCGCGGCCCATCTCCTGCTGACGTTCCTGCAGGGCTTCTCGCAGCGAGGCCAAGCGTGAAGGGACTTCTCCAGAACGTGCGGCTGGTCACCCCGGCCGCGCCGGATCAGCGCGGCTCCAACTTCGGCGCGCTGCGCATCCTTCCCACCTGCGACGTCGAAATTGTCGACGGGCTGATAGCCGCGATTCGCGTGCCGGGCTCCCCCCCCACCGACTTGCCGCTCGCACACGACTGGGTCATCCAAGGTCGTGGCCGCGTCCTCCTCCCCGGATTTGTCGATTGCCACACCCATGCCTGCTGGGCCGGCGACCGCCTCGGCGAGTGGGAACTCAAACTTCGCGGCACCGGCTATCTCGAGATTCTCGCCTCCGGCGGCGGCATCATGTCCACCGTTCGCGCCGTTCGCGCCGCCTCACGCGAAGCCCTCGCCCAAGCCACACTCGCCCGCCTGCAGTCGATGAAATCGCTCGGCACCACCACCGTCGAGATCAAGAGCGGCTACGGCCTCTCCACCGATACAGAACTCAAGATGCTCGGCGCCATCGCCGACGCCGCGGCCGACTGGCCCGGCACTGTCATCTCCACCGCCCTGCTCGGTCACGCCATCGACACCACCGACCCCGACTTTGACGAACACACCATCACGCAAACGCTTCCCGCAGTGCACGACGCAGCGCCC
This sequence comes from Phycisphaerales bacterium, assembly GCA_041661205.1. Classification (GTDB taxonomy): domain Bacteria; phylum Planctomycetota; class Phycisphaerae; order Phycisphaerales; family UBA1924; genus RI-211. Next base: position 21 of record JBAZUW010000173.1, on the reverse strand, counting down.
AAAGCCGCAATCGATGTGTTC
>JBAZUW010000172.1:0-7402 GCA_041661205.1 Phycisphaerales bacterium | reverse complement strand
TTTTTCAGGCTGGAATCGTGCAAAACCCCCTGCGAATGCCGGGGGCTTTTGGCATCGTCCGCGTCGTGCCGTATCGTCAAGTTGCCGCGCCGTTCCGCGCGATTCTTCCCGGCTTCGCGCCCCGGCATCTCCTGATGCAGCCCGGCGCACCGGCGACGACATCCCCCGCGCTCTCACGATTCGCGGCCTCAGTCCCGAATTATAACTGCAGCGCTCCCACGCTACGAGACCCCACCGGCCTCAAGCCGCGGCTTTGACGTGAACGGCGTCCGCGAACGCGGCGTTGGTCGCGACAAGATCATCCGAGATGCTGTCGGCGGCTCGCCAGACGGCAGGGCCGAAGTGCAACCCGCTGCCCGCCGCGAGCATCTCGCGAACTCGCCTGAGCGGAATCGCCTCTTGTATGCGTCTCAAAAAGCAGCGAGGGAAGCGGCCGAGTGATTCCTCGAACGCTTCCCTCGCATGACTTGCATTGAGTTCCAGTCGGACCAGATCACCGGTTGTGGCGAACCGCCCACTCATCCATTTCGCGCTCGACTTCTTCGCGGGTCTTGCCATACACCCGCTGCAGCGTGCCCGAGAGCTTCTCGCGGCGACCGGCAATCACTTCAAGATCGTCGTCGGTGAGCTTTCCCCACTGCTCTCGCGCTTTGCCCTTCATTTCCGTCCAGCGCCCTTCGATGATGTCCCAGTTCATGAGAACCTCCTTAAATAAGTTCCTCGTGACGTGTGCGAACACCGTGAGGTGTGAGGAGTGCGGTCCCCCGTCCTCGCGGCAGGCCCCGGCCGCCTGCTGCATGGCCTAGAAGTGGCCAAGCAGCCAGTAGATCAGCACGAAGATGAGAATGGTGCTGATGATCCCACCCCCGAGCTTCCAGGCTCCCAGTCCGGCCAATACGGCCCTGAATCCGTCCCGCATGGTGTTCCCCTTTCCGCGAAGCGCCGGGAAGTTCCCGGCCGCTCGCGACAAGGCGCTGCGTTCTCACAGCACCCCCGGCCACACGATCAGCCAACGGGCTTCACGCGAACTTCCACGATGTCGCTCTGCACATCGCGACCGTCCTGCACCAGCACGGCCTTCACGCTGTAGGTGCCGCTGTTGCTGAACTTCACGCGGGCGACGCGCCCATCCTGGTCAGTCGTGACACTGCCCGACGTCGCCTCCCAGCGAATCTTGGTGTCGCGCCCGTACGTGTCGTGGGAGCGGGCCACAAAGGTCACCGTGTCGCCGGCGACAACCTCGCGAGCTGAAGGCTCAATGCTCACGCCCGGAGCATGGGCTCCATCGGCGGTGCGAGTCGAGCTGTTGCAGGCGCCAAGACCGAGGCCCAGGGTCGTAACCGCGATCGCCGCCGAGAGAACGTAGTGCTTCATTCGAGAATCTCCAAAAGTGCTGACCTCCGGAAATCGGAAAAGTCTGGCACCATGCTCATGCGAGGTCGCTCTGAGCCACCCGTGACGGGTTCATGAAGACTCGCTCATGCAGGGCGCGAGGGATCTTGAACCCTTCAGGAGCGCAGTTCTCGACAAAAAAACTGCGAAGTCCGCACCGGTTCACCGGAGGAGCATCGCTTCGCGAAGTTGCTTTTCAACTCGGAATACCACGCCCGGGCCACACCCCCGGGCATGATGACGCGGTTATGAGACGGAATTTACGCGAACCTCAGTATCGCATCATCGGCCCCTCGTACACCAGACAGACGCATAAGCGATACATGCCCCGTGGGCGTAGTCGCGGGTCGTCAAGGCTCCGTCAAAGGAGGAACCATGAGCGGGATACAGAACGAAATCAAGCGGCACGGCGATGCTGGCGAACACCTGCGCTTCGCCGTCCCCTCCGACAAACTGTCCGACGTGGAAGAACGCGAGTTGGCGCTGGCCTGGAAGAACGACCGCTGCGCTGCCGCTCGCGAGCGTCTCATCACCTCGCACCTGTGGCTCGCCAGCACGCTCGCGCGCCGCTATTCGCATCGCGGCACCCCGCTGGACGAACTCATCGCCGAAGCCCATGTCGGCCTCATCGAAGCCGTCGAGAACTTCGACCCCGATCGCGGCGCGCGCTTCAGCACCTACGCGGTCTACTGGATCCGCCACTCCCTCGCCTCCGTCTTCATCCGCGCCGCCTCCGGCCCGCGACTCAGCCGCCAGGAACGCGCCGACTTGCTCGCTCTTGAAAATGCCCGGGCCAGCTGCCTGGGCACCAGCGGCACCCAACCATCCGTGACAGAGCTCGCCGAGGTTCTCAACTGGACCGTCGATCGAGTCCGAGCCGCCGAGCTCATGGCCATCTCCAGAGTCCGCCCCCGCTCCCTGGGCGCAAGTCCGGACGCCGCCACCCTGGCCGCCGTCCGTGCGGCCGACACTGCCTCTGACAACGATGGCGGCACCGAACTCTTGGACCGCCTTCTGACCAGCCTCAACGACGTGGAACGCCAGATCGTCGAGCGACATTTCGGGCTCAACGGCTTTGAGGCCAAGCCGATCACCGATGTCGCGGCGACGCTCCGTCTCTCGCCCCGCGCCACCCGCACCCGGTTTGATGTGGCCATGAAGAAACTCACGCGCCTGGGCAGGTCGTCCCAGCAACGGGGGCTGGTGGCTCAGAGCGCGAGGCGGGCCGGCTAAGTGGAGCGGTGAACCCACACGCCTTTTCATGTTGAACTCATCGGTTCTTTCACTCGGCCCCGCATGTTAGAAGTGTCACGGTTGAACTGAAACCCGGCCATCCGCATCCCGCCCGTGGCGGTGTGCCCCGAAGGCTGAAAAATCAAGGAAATCAAACATGAACAAGCCCCGCAAACAACTGATCATGAGCCTTGGTGCTGGCGTAGTGCTCACCAGCGCCTGTGCGCTGCTTTTCGCCCAGCCCTCGCAGCCCGGCACCACCGACATGATGTCCGGCGGCAACAACTACTTCGTCACCGGCGACGCCAACCGCGCATCCCTCTGGCAGCGCGAAGGCAACAACCTTCGCTGGGTGGCGGACGGCGACAAGTCCAACCGGTCCAACCCCGGCATGAAGGACCCCAACATGCCCCGTGACCCGAACATGCCCCACGACCCCAACAAGCCGCGCGACCCCAACAAGCCCGGCGACAAGTAAATCCCGCAAGTTTGCCTCCCCTGTTCTGAATCAAAGCCCCCAAACACGCCGTCCCGCGATCGTTCTGCGCGGGCGGCGTTTTTTCTTTTTTGCCCTGCTCACCGACACTTGCGTCGCTAGCCCGAATCCATAAGGAAATTTCACTCCCGCCTCACCGGGTCGCCAAGACGCGGGCGCACCTCACACATGTCTCCGGCAGGCGGCGTGTCGCCGCGGCCGTGTCCCGCCCATGCCGTGCAGCGTCGCCGGCATGGGCATTTGGAGTGGCAGGAGCCCGGCCTGAAAAGGGACTCCCAGGCCTTGCCCGAGAGCCACCCTCACCACGCCCGTCGCCCACACATGGAGATCAACATGAAAACGATCACCGGTCTCTTCGAGTCTCCCTACGCCGCGGGTGAAGCTGTGCGCGTGTTGGAGCGTTCCACCGTTTCACCTTCAAAGATCAGCATTGTCGCCTCGGATCGCCTTTCAAAGGACTCTTTCGGCATCAAAGAGCATTCCAAGCTCGCCGAGGGCGCCGCCGTGGGCGCCGGGCTCGGCGGTGCGGTGGGGGCGGTGATCGCCGGCCTGACGTTGGTCGGCGCGGTGGCCACGGGAGGCGGCGCGCTGCTCGCCGCCGGCCCAATCGTGGCGGCCCTCGCCGGCGCCGGCACCGGGGCCGCCGCAGGAGGCATGCTCGGCCTGGCCGCCGGCTCGTTCATTCCCACCCACGAGATCGAGCACTACAACGACGCCATCCACAAGGGCTCCGTGCTGGTCGGCGTCCAGTGCGAAAACGACGACATTTCCCAGCGCGTGAAAGACGTCTTCGAGCAGCAGCAGGCCATGAAAATCACGTCCGTGTGACCCCTCCGGAGGTGGCGACTGCGTTCCGGCCTTCCCGGCCCCGGCCGACGCCGTTTCCCCTCCGACCCACCCCAAAGGAGCCGCGAATGCGCATGCAGACCAGTGAACTCCAGTCGCTCTTCCTCCGCCAGCTTCGTGACGCCTACAGCACCGAAACCCAGTTGCTCTTCGCGCTTCCCAAGCTGCGCGACGCCGCGACCAACGCCAACCTTCGCGAGGCCTTCGACGAGCACCTCGACGACACCCGTGAGCACGCACGCCGACTCGAGCTGCTCGGCGAGATCTACAACCTCTCCCTCCTCGGCCACCACTGCGAGAGCATCACCGCCCTCATCAAGGTTGGCGAAGATGTGATCTCCGATACCAGTCTCTCGGGGGCGGCCAAGGACGCCGCCCTCATCTGCGCCGCCCAAAGAGTTGAGCACTTCGAGATCGCCTTGTACGGCTGCGTGCACGAATACGCATCGCGCCTGGATCTTGAAGACGCGGTCGAAGTACTCGCCGAAACCCTGTCTGAAGAAAAAGCCGCGGATCAGGTGCTCACCCAGATCGCCGTTGAATCAGTCAACGAACAGGCCGCGACAGAATCACCGCGATAGACCCCCCGCACTCCGCCATGGTTCCGCGGCCTGTGCTCGATTGGTCGGGCGCAGGCCGCACGTTTTCTGAGGCCGGCCGGTGCGCCCCAGGCACTCAGCGCCCCGGGCACACCGCCACATCGGGCTTAGCCAACCGAATCCTTATGCGGCATCAGCCCAATCAACCCGCACATGATGGTCGGTTGCCCTTTCACGGGCGGCTCCGGGGTCGCGGTAAACCGCAGGTCCCACTCCCCCTCATGCCCCACCAGGTCGAACCGCCGGTGAATCAACTGCGGGCCACCGGTTGGAGGTGTGCAATCCCGCGTCAGCGCGTCCGCGGCATCGGGGCCGATAAGGTCGGCCCAGTTCCGCAAATCCACCCGCCAACTCACCCCCGCCGATCGCATCGCCTCCGCAAAGCCCATGCTCCACACAATGTTGCCACTCGCGGCTTCCCAGCAGATCGCAAATGACTTGCCCGCTGAGACCGCGTCACGCATCCGCCGCTCGCGCACCGCCAGCGAACTGGTGCGAGATTCAAGTTCCTCGTGCGTGCGGGCCAGCTCGGTCCGCAGTTGCCGCTCATTGGCCACCGCGATCTGCAGCGCCTCGTTGGCCTTGCGAACCCCCGGCAGCGAAATCGCTTCCGGCAATGCGCGAATGACGGCGAACGCGGTAAACAGCGACACCACCGCCGTCTCAGCTTTCATCAGCCCGCTGAGCCGGTACGCCGGCCACCAGAAGATCGAAGCCTCCACCGCGTGGGTCATCCCGCACGAAAGAATGAACGCGATGAACAACCACGTGAGCGCGGGAAACGAAACATCCTGGCGCTTGCGAACCACCACAAACAGACCCGCCGGAATCGCAACGTAGGCGATCGCGATGAGAAGGTCTGACACGATGTGCAGCCACCCGACAAAGGGGCTCCAGTTGCCGCACTGCCAGCGCGGGGGGTAATCACTCGTATCAAAGAGTTGATTGAAGAAGCTCACGGCCAGAACGCTGGTCATAGCGCACACCCCAGGTCGATCGCCGTCCCTGGCGTGGGAAACAACCCAGAACGTCGGTCACGAGGGCCTGCCGCGCATGTATGAGATTTCCGCATCGACGCCTCCATCGCCATCGCGAATCATCGCGGCGGCGAGCCTTCCGGAACGTGGTAAGGATTACCTGGCAGCGTCGACAGGTCTCTAACTATTCCCCCCTATTGTCGGGAAGTCAATTGCCCGCCTCTTTTCGGGGATGGATACGGGGGTCCCGCTTCGGGCGTTCTCAGCCGAGGCGCAAACTCAGACCGGCAGTGTCACCTTGAACTCGGCGCCCCCCTCGGGCAGGTTGCGCACTGCAATGTCTCCCTGGTGCAGCTCCGCGATGCCCTTGGCGATCGCCAGGCCCAGCCCATGCCCGCGCCCGCGCCGAATCTCTTCCTGCGCTTGCACAAAGCGGTCAAAGATGTGTGGAATCAACTCCTCGGGCACGCCCGGCCCCTGATCGCGAATCGCGACCGTGAACTCCCGCGGCAGAAGTAACGCCGCGACAGTGACCTTACCGTCCCGCGGCGAAAATCGAATCGCGTTCCTCACGAGGTTGTTCAACATCGTGCGCAGCAGCGAAGGAGCTCCCATCACCCGAATGTCCATCGCGTCCTCGTGGCTTGCCAAGGTCGGCACCAGCCGCACCGCGTACTGGTCCGCCATCGGCAAGCAATCTTCCACAGCGTCCATCACCAACTCATTGGCCACATACGCCTTGGGTGATGTCACTCCCTTGCCGTCACGCACGCGGGTGAGCGTCAGAAAGCTCTCCACCAGCCCGCCGAGCTTGCGCATCTCTTCTTCTGTCATCTCCACAAAGTCGCGTGCGTTGGCCGGCAGGGCCTGCTTGTCCAGCGTCTGCGCCTGCGTGAGCAGCGTCGCAATCGGCGTCTTAATCTCGTGGGAGATGTTCGACAAGAACCGTTCCTGGGCGGCAAAGGCGTCACGCATCCGCTCCCGCGCCGCGTCCAGTTCCGCGGCCAGTTGCCGCGTCTCGGTGTTCCAGCTCTCCACTTCCATCTTCTCATCGATCCGCTCGGGCGAAAGTTGCCCCACCGCGCTCGCGAATCGCCGCAGAGGCTCCACCGCGATTCCCGCGATGAACCACCCGCTGATTGTCGTCGCAAGCAGCCCGAACAGGCCACCCGCCACCAGCGCCTGCGTCAGCAGCAGCACCTGTTTTTCGATGAACGCATCGGTGGTGACCAACAGCAGCGCACACTTCCTGCCGTCGCGCCCATTGACCGGCAACGCCAAAACTTCCGCGTTCTGCCCCTCCGACATCGGAAAATCCACAGCCTTGATGCTCAGCCGTGTCCGCTGGGGGAGCTGGGCGGAAATGGCCTTCACCCCTACCGATGACGCGGCCTTGGGCCAGCGCGGCTCGGGCGACACCACGCTATTACCCTCCGCATCCACAACATCCACCTCGAATCGCTCGAACTGGATGTACGACTTCTCCTGCGTGGCAATAAGGCTGAGCTCCGACGGCGTCAGGTTCGGCAGCTTCGCCTCGATCTCTCCCTGCACGTTCTTCGAGCGCTCCAGGAAACGCTGCTCAAAAATGTCGCGAATCGTGGCCCGCTGAAAGAACCAGAAGCCCAGCGCCGTCACCACCTGGATGACCAAAAAGACGGCCAGCACCCACAGCGTCAGCCGCGTCCGCAGAGGGATCGTCCGTGAGGCAGTGGCGACCTCCGAATCATCCTGGGTCATGTTCAGTCCATGATGCCGAACCGATACCCGGCACCCTTGATCGGATGGATCAGTTCACGCTGAAAGGCCCGATCGATCTTCTTCCGCAGACTCGAGATGTACACGTCGATCACATTGCT
>JBAZUW010000171.1:5470-7409 GCA_041661205.1 Phycisphaerales bacterium | reverse complement strand
GGGAGCGTTCCCCAGACCGCGAGACAATGAGCGATCCCGGACTCGAACCGGGGACCTCTTCCATGTCAAGGAAGCGCGCTAGCCAACTGCGCTAATCGCCCCTAACAAACTGTCTTGCAAGGGTTTACGGTTGCCCGCCCCCTTGCCCTTCGCACCCCGATGCACCGACGTGCTAAGGGGTGAAGTATACCGGCTTTGCGCTCGCTCGCCACTCTGTCCGGCGAGTTTCAGTTTCGGCTGTCCATTTCCGTCGTTGTGCACGGACCCGAACGGATTTGCACGGTTGTGGGGGGGTTGCGCTACCAATGGCGCTACCACGAACGGACTCGGAAGTGGACCCCCTTCGGGAGTTTCGGCCGGGCGTCCTTCGGTGCCGGTCGCGCGGGCTGCCACCTTCTCCGGCTCGCCCTTGGGCAGTGAGGGAAGTTTGCCGACGGCTCGGGAGATGTCGTGCGTCCGAAGGTCGGTGTAGTGCTTCATCGTGATCTTGACATCCGAGTGCCGCATCGCCCGCATCGCCTCCTGGGGCATCACGCCGGACCGGGCGAGCAAGGTGCCGAAGGTCGTCCGCAGCGAGTGGAAGTCCACCGTGCGGCCGTCGGCGTCGGGAGAGGCGATGCCCGCTCGCTTGAGGTGGGCCGCGACGGTTCGATGTCCGGGCAAGGATTCAAAGATGAGTCCTCGACCGCTTCGCGCTGCCACCTTGAGGCGTGCAAACTCGGCGTGTGCCTCGGGGTGAAGCGGCACATAATCCTCGCGAGCCGCCTTGCCGACGCCGACTCGAATCCGCAGGTGCGCCGCGTCCAGGTCAAGGTCGGCCCAGTTGATCTTGCGGAGTTCGCCGCGGCGCAGGCCCGTGTAGGCCGCGATGATGTACACCGGGCGATATCGCTCGGAAACGTTCGCGAGCGCCGCGACTTCTTCCACCGAGAGCGCCCGGCGGATCCGCCGGCGGTCCTTCCGCTCGTCGAGTACCGGCACGATCTTGAGCGGATTGTCCGCGATGCGTGACGTCTCGACGCACCATTCCAGAAACGCGACGGCGGTCGCCCGGTGTTGATTGACCGAGCGGGCGCTCAAGCCCTTGTCGGGGCTCTTGTCGTGCTTCTTGATCCGCCCGCTCTTGGACAAGACTTGCAAGTGCCGTTCCACCTTGTTCGGATCCAGATCCGCGAGCCGCGTTGCTCCGGTGGCGGCGATGAGGCGTTCGAGCTGGCTCTTCTTGTTGCCCCGGTGTACCCGTGCTTCGCCAACGTGCTCGCAGTGCTCCAGATATTCGCCGATGTGCTCGGAGATGTGGCGCTGCCGGTGGTCCTTGAAGCGGTCGCCGAGCCCTTCGGTCTCGCGCTCGGCCTCGATGATCATCTCCTGGAGACGGTGGAGACTCGCCCGATAGTCGGTGTAGAGCGTCCGTACGATGCGCTTGTTGGAGTGCGGATGGACAAAGGCGACGGTCCACTTCGTCGCGTCCGGAGTCTTCTTGAAAATCGAACCTTCCTGCGAACGGCCCATGATTTGGCCCCTCATTGCTGGCGGCGACTGCCGCGGCGTGCACAGTTGCGAACGGTAACGGCGTGAGACGCCGCACAACGAACAGCGTTCCCATCAGACCCCGGTCGATGAAACCGGGGAGACGGACTGCTCTGAGCCAGTGACAGTGACAAAACCGCGGTTCTCGGGGGTGCCGTCGGAGGTTTTGTCACTGTCACTTTGTCCGCCTAGGTCGAACCACTCGGATGGTCTCCCCTCGTCCTGGCTGAACCCAAATACCCCGAGCCCCGCCGCCGTCAGCCGTTCGAGCGCCTTCCGAGCATCCCCCACCTTGGCGTATCGCTGCTGATTCGCGCGGTGGAAGTCTCGGACGGTGACTCGCCCGCCCCGGCCCTCGATCCAGAGCCGGATCCGCTCCGCCTCCTGATCCGTTCCGGCGCGGCGAAAC
>JBAZUW010000171.1:4319-5460 GCA_041661205.1 Phycisphaerales bacterium | reverse complement strand
GTAGATGCGCTCGGTCTCGCTTGCGAACCAGCGGGCGATGCCGACGCCCCGCCCGATGCTGTCCTCGTCGATCATGCCCGCGTCGGCGAGCGTCGGATCGCCGATCACGCCTCGCACGCAATGAACGATGAGCGCGAACCGGGCGGCGTAGCCCTCCAGCTTCGAGAAGGCGGCGGAAAGATCCTCGTCGCCGGTGTCGGCCTGCCGCCCGGCGTGCTCGGTGTAAAAGTCGATGAACGCCTGCCGTCCGGCGAATGTGAGCGTGAGGTCGATCGGCTCGGGCGCACCGTCCGGGCCGATTGAATGGCGAAGCGAGAGAAGCCCGTGGACGACCCGCGTGTAGCCCTCCAACGCACTCGGACTCACCTCCGCGTCGGTCCATTTCTTCGGGCGGCGTGGCGGCATCGCGAGTAGCAGTCGGGCCGCGAGCCCGCTCTCAAACTGCTCTCGCCCGAGTGATTCCTGGAGCACTCGGGGCTGGATGGTGCCGGTCACTGAAACGGCCGCCCGCGGCACAAAGATCGTTTTCGGATCGCCACCCTTGCGGTCGACCGTGAGCTCGCGGGCCCCGTGCATCTCCAGCCAGTGGGCAGCGTCGCCCCCCTTCCCGCTCTTGTAGGCATCGAAGCTCTTCAGCCACCCCGCGAGTTCATCGCGAAGCACAAGCAAGCCGCGCGGGTTGGCTTTCAGGATCGGGGCCAACGCCTCGACCGTGACATCCTGGACGATGTGCCGCTCGGGTTGCGGCTCGGCCGGGCGGGGCGGTGGCGTTTCATTCTTGCTCATGCCACGGCTCATCCACTGCTGCCGGGCCGTCTCGTACTTGGCGAGCGCGACTGCGTGCTCCTGCATCTCGGCCTCGTGAGACTTGAACGCCTCCCGTTGCCGTTGCCGCAACGGCCCCGATGCCTCTTCGGGCCCCGCGCTCTTCTGCGTGCCGCTGGGCGCAACCACCACGCTCCACACGACCGACGGTTCGCACCATCGACTCTTGAGGCGTATCCGCCGCGTCGTGCCGATGCTCGCGGCCAACACCGAGAGCATCGGCAGCGCGAAGTACGTCTCGTCGCACACGGTCGCCACAGCCGCCTCTGAGACGAATCTGGCGAGCGGGGCGGGAAGTAGCGCGGTGGGGAAGGGC
>JBAZUW010000171.1:0-4309 GCA_041661205.1 Phycisphaerales bacterium | reverse complement strand
AGCGGGCCGGTGGCTGGCGGGGCGGGCCGAGCGCGTCGGCATCCCCCTCGTGCTTCCGGCGGTGTTCATTGGCAGGGCCGGAAGTCATGCGGCTCCCCCGTCGATCCGCATTTTGGTGAAGTCCTTCTGCCGGTCAACCTGCCGCGCCCAGTAGATGGCGGTGCCGAAGTTCTCGGCGTTGAGTGCCTCGCGAATCTTCTGCCGATACCTCGTGCTCGGGGTGCGGCGGATGATCTGCTCGATCTCCGCCAGTGTTGCCCGCTCCACCTCGCCCGTCGGCCCTTGCCTGGGCGGGAGCGATACGGAATCCATTCTCATCGCTCTCGCTCCTTTCTCACGTTCCCGACTGCATGAAGCGCTTCACGTCAGAGAGGCGGAACCGTGTCGCCCTCGCGATCGACACGCTTGGGAGTTTCCCCTCTGATCGGAAACGCCACACCAGCCGCGTGGAGACGGCGAGCATCTGCGCCACCTCCTGGGCGCGGAGAAGGCGGTCGTCCGCGGTGGGGGTGGTGGGTTGATTGAGCGAATGGGGCTGCTTTGCGTGCATGGTCATGTACTCCGCGTGGACTGCTTTCAGGGAGGGCACATTGCCCGCCCAGTCGCGGAGATGATCGACCGTGCACGCGAGCTGTCGAGGTGTTTCTCGGCAGTTGTCCGTGCTAAGTCGTCTTTGACGGCATTATGTCAGCGCTATGTCGTGGTGGTTGGCGCTTTCGGACACGCGGATGGCGCTCGCGAAGCGTTGGCAACTTTGCAATGAGTTCACTTTCATCTACACCACCGCTCGGGGCTCGCTTCAGTTTGCCAGAGTCAAGCCAACGGGCGATTGTTCTCTCAGCGCACTCGGCCATTCTGGCGGCCTTCACTTGCGAGATGATCCGGCCCGCAGCGGGATCGACAGCGGTTTTGGATTGTGTAAGTTGTGCCTGAAGTTTGGCAACTTCGGCATTCATGCACTCTTGGGCGGCCTCGGTTTCTTTGACAATCGCTCGGAGTGATCGCCTTACGTCGAGCTCTGTTCGACTGGATTGCAGCCTTGAAGTCGCGTGCTCCACAGCCGCAATGTGTCGCGATACGGCTTGCATCAGCGACGGTTCGCTGACCGCAACGACTGCCATGAGACGGCGTTGCACGCTCACAAGCCGCTGCATTTCTTGAATAAACACCGGAAGCCCGCCGATGCCCGGCAGAGGCGAATCTGCACACTCACAAATAGACTCGTGGAGCGGAGTTGGGTCCGTCGTTTCCTTGATGGATTCGCACGCGATAAGGCTTCGCCGCTTTAGCACAACGGGCATGTTCCGCAGCCTGACATAGAGCGAGCGCAACTCGGTGGGGTGCCGTTCCTTGTATCGCTGTTCTCCCGTCAGGAAAATACCCCAACCCTCTGACCGAGTAGCCATGAAGGCGCGAAACGCCGCCCATAAATCCAGGATCGGCCGACCGGACTTCCGACCAAGGTGTCGAACCATGACCGTCCGCGCGAAGTCCTCTTTGGGAATCGCATCCAGCGGGGAGGGCACCGGGCGGCGTGGCGGCGACGGTGGTACGGCGGTGGTGGGCCCTTTCTTGGTCCTCTTCCGGGTCTTGGTTGCCATGGCAAAACACTAATCGCGATGCACGCTCCAGCAATGCACAGCACCGGGCGAATAGACCCGTGCAGGAAGCGTCCGAGGGGCTCGGCCCCGTGCCAACCCACCACCCCCACCCCGCCGCGGCCCGGCGGCCCGGCGTCGTCGCCTGCCGTGGTGTTTCGAGTGAACGGCCCGGCGTTCATCCCCGCAATCGCCCGCGCACTTGCCCACCGTCCGCCGATACCTCCGCCCGTAACGCCACGCGAAACACCGGACGAAACGCCGCAAAACCGACGCCGAAACGCCGGACACAACGCCGCCCTACCCCGCTTCCGCCCCTCTTGCCCGCCTCTGCCGCCCTGTTCGCGGTTTCTCCGGCGTTGTTCCCGCCGGTGCACGCCCCGGCGGCGCGGGCCGCGCCGAACCGTCAGCCCACCCGTGTGCGGCGGGTGTTCGTATGCGGTACCCTGCCCGCATGGCGAGTCTTCAGTGGATTGGCAAGGAGGCCGTGGTCGGGCACCATCGGGAGGTGCTTTATCACCTGCTGCGCGGCGACCCCGCCCTCTCCGTCGGCGAGGACGGCGGGGTCGGCTCGGGCAATCTGCTGGTGCAGGGGGACAACCTGCTGGCGCTCAAGGCCCTGCTGCCGTACTACGCGGGGCGGGTCAAGTGTATCTACATCGACCCGCCGTACAACACGGGCAACGAGGGGTGGGTGTACAACGACAACACCAACTCGCCGGAGATCCGCCAGTGGATCGGCAAGGTCGTGGGCAAGGAGGGAGAGACGCTCGACCGGCACGACCGCTGGCTCTGCATGATGTACCCGCGGCTGGCGCTGTTGAAGGAGTTTCTGACGGAGGACGGGGCGATCTTTGTGTCCATCGACGACACGGAGTTCGCGCTGCTCCGGCTCATGACGGATGAGGTCTTTGGGTACCGCAACTACTTGGGCACGTTGGTTTGGAAGAGTCGTACATCTTCGGCGATGCGCGCAACGCCGCTTTCGGTGGATCACGAGTACGTCGCGGTCTATGGCAAGGACATCGCCAACACGCGCTTGTACGGCCTTGCCAAAGGCGCGGACGGATATCCGCACGAGGACGATAAGGGACGCTACGCCAGTACCGACTTGACGATCGGCATGACCGCGCGGGAACGGCCCGGGCAGTTCTACACCATCACGAACCCCCGCACCGGCAAGCAATACCCCGCGAATCCCGAACGCGTCTGGCGTTTCTTCCCTGAGACGATGGACGGGGTTATCGCGAAGGGCCTCGTGATTTGGCCCGACGAAGCCGAAGGCCGAATGACGCGCCCGCGATACAAAACCTACTGGGATCCAAAGAGCGAAAAGCCCTTGCCGCTGACAAGCTGGATCGAGAGCGCTTCCACGAATCAACCCCGCATGAGCGAATCCGAAGCGGAAGGCGACGATGAGGCGGGCCGGGTCGTTCTTACAGCGGCATTGACCCAAGAGGGGGGCCGTGTGCTGTCGGACATCTTCGGCACGAAGTCCTTCGCGTACCCCAAGCCACCCTCATTGATTCAGTCGATCGTGAGGTGCAGCACGGGGCCGAATGACCTCATCATGGACTCCTTCGCGGGGAGCGGGACCACCGGGCACGCGGTGCTGGCGATGAACAAGGCCGATGGGGGCAACCGCCGCTTCATCTGCGTCGAGATGGACCCGACCATCGCCACGACCATCACGGCCCAGCGGCTGCGGAAGGTGGCCGAGGGGTACCACCCGCAAGGGGACGCCAAGAAAGAGAAGGTCGAAGGTACAGGCGGGGGCTTCCGCTACGTCACGCTCGGCGAGCCGCTCTTCAACGAACGGGGGCAGGTGCGCCCCGAAGTGAAGTTCGCCGAACTCGCCGCGCACGTTTTCTTCACCGAGACGGGCGAGCCGCTGCCCAAGAAGGTCAACGGGAAACGCTCGCCCCTGATTGGCGCGTGCCGGGGGACGGCGTACTACCTCCTCTTCAACGGCATCCTCGGAGACAAGCGCCCCGACGGCGGCAACGTGCTGACGGGGGACGTGCTGGCCGAGTTGCCCAAACATGACGGGCCGCGCGTGGTCTTCGGCGAGGCGTGCCGGTTGGGGGCCGCCCGCCTCAAGCGCGAGGGCGTGACCTTTCGGCAGATCCCGTACCAGATCAAGGTGTCGTAGATGACCAACGAAAGCACACCCCCCAACCCCGGAACCCCCGGCTTTGTCTTCTACGAGGCTCCCGATGGTCGCTCGCGCCTGTCGGTGCGCCTTGAGGGGGAGACGGTGTGGCTGACACAGGCGCAGATGGCCGAGTTGTTCCAGACCACGCGGGCGAACATCACCATCCATATCGGTAACGTGCTGGAGGAAGGGGAGTTGCCGGAGGATTCAGTATGTAAGGATTACTTACAGACTGCCGCCGACGGCAAGTCCTACACCACCAAGCACTACGCGCTGGACATGATCATCGCCGTGGGGTACCGCGTGAGGTCGGCTCGGGGCACGCAGTTTCGGCAATGGGCGACGGCGACACTGGCGGAGTATCTGACCAAGGGCTTTGCGCTGGACGACACGCGCCTGAAGGAAGGCCGCAACTGGGGCGCGGACTACTTCGACGAGTTGCTCGCGCGGATTCGGGACATCCGGGCCAGCGAGCGGCGGTTCTACCAGAAGATCACCGACATCTACGCCACCAGCATCGACTACGACCCAAAGGCCGCGATCACGCAGGAGTTTT
>JBAZUW010000170.1:0-7445 GCA_041661205.1 Phycisphaerales bacterium | reverse complement strand
TCCACCACCGATGGCCGCTGGCACCACCCACTGCGGGGTGGTCGAACCGCTCTGCAGCGGCACCAGCGTCGTCACCCCGTTGTTGGTCATCACCAGCACCGGCTTCCCCTTGTTGTCCAGCCCGATGGTCTGCGTAGCAGCAGGCGGGGCAGACGACTTGCTGCCGCCGCCCCCCACGATACTCTTCACGCCCTTCCACAGCGTGTCGTACCACGCACCAAGGTCGCCCATCTCACCGTTGAGGCCCTCGAGGTCGACGCCGTCGTAGGAGAAGATGTTCGACACGCGCCCTCCGTCAGAGATCGCCCGCCCGCTTGGCCCGCCGCACCAGGCTGGCCCACTCCTTGACCAGTTCTGCCTTCGTGCGAGCGAACCAGAGCCCCCAGTTGGCACAGCAGTCACGACTCAACACGGCGCCTGCGACACCCGGGCCCGCCGTCTTCCCCCGGAACAGCCAGTGGGTGCCAGTCTCCGCGCTCGCGTTGCCGACGACCTCGACATGGCGATGGGCGCCCCCCTCCACGAACCTGACCAGGGCGGCCAGCCGTCGGTCGTAGTCCACGGGGATCAGAGGCTTCTGGGGCATGGTCTCCTCCGATCAGCGGTAACGACGGGTGCGCCTGCGCCGCAGGCCAGCCACGGCCGGCGCGGCCCGGGGCGCCGGAGCGTACCGGGGAGCGTCCTTCTTCAGCAGGAAGTACGCCACCAGCGCGATGCCAACCAGGCCGCCACCCACCAGCAGATACGACCCGTACTTCTCCATGAAGGACCGAGGATCGACGTACGGGATCATCCCCCCGGTGACCTGGCCGGTCGTCGGGTTGTACTGCCTCTGCACGGCCACGCCGCCGCTCGGCTGCGGCACCGGGTAGGGGACGCCCGGGTAGGCCGTCTCCCACTGCGCCTTGGCCGTCTTCCACTGGGCGTCAGCAGCGTTCTGCGCAGCGATCTGGGACGCCGCACTGCTGGCCCCGCCAGCCACGCCAGTGATGATGCCCAGCCACTTGGCCGCGTCTGCCGCCATGTCGCCCAACCCGGCGAACTCCGGCCCGTCCTCGTAGTTCAGGTCGAGGACGTCGCTGGCGAACCCCACGCCCGGCATGCCGTCGTGCAGGCGAGCCTGAGGAAGCGAGCCGCCCAGGCCGCCGAACGGAATCGGCTCGTAGGGAGCCTGGTCCGGGTCGCTCATGCTGAAAATCGTCGCCATGCTCCTTGCCTCCTCTCGTCCTCTGCCCGCAGCCTACCGGTACGCCGGCTGCTTCAGGTACTTCTCGTACCCCATCCACGCCAGGTAGGCCCCGAGACCCACGATGGCAACCTTGCCCGCCGGGTTGGCCCACACGGCCTCGGCCTGCGTCTTCACGGTCTGCAGGAAGGACGGCACCACGGGAACCGTCGGCGTCACCAGCAGAGGAGCGGGAGCCGCACCCAGGCCCCATCCCGGCGCGTAGCCAAAGCCCCATCCCGGCGCGGGCAGGTTACCGAAGCCCTGCAGGGCGCCATCGAACTCCAGGTCCAGGTTCTGCACCTGATCTTCCCAGCCAGCATCCATGATCTCGAAATTGGCCATTTTCTTCACTCCTTGGGGCCACGCCCCTGCTACACGAACCAGTGCCGCTTCAGCATGTTCGCCTCGCGGCGCGACAGGGGTCGATCTGCCCCGTAGGTCCTGTAAAACCGCTGCTTCCCCGCCCCGGCCAGCCCGGCCACGTTCCCACGAGCCACGCCCACCGGCTTCTTCGTGGCCTTCATCACCACCATCGTGGCGACGAGCGCCGCGATGACCAGCCCGCTGATGATCAGCGGCGTCTGGTACTGCTGCAGGAACGACGGCCTCGCCGGAGCCACACCGGGCGACACCTGCGGCACGGCCTGCGGATACACCCCAGGTGCATTCACGCCAGGGATGACCAGCGGCTGCTGCAACGCCGGATTCCACTGCAGGCCTGCTCCCGTGGCCCACCCCGTGGGGACCGGCGCCTGGTAGAAACTCGTCGGAGAAGCACCCTGCAGAACCACCTGCGTCCCCAGATTGGGGTTCTTCATCGCAGCCGCCTCGGCCGCCGTGAAGCAACGCCCCCCCTGGATCTTGACCCCGCCCTGGTACACGTCGTAGGGCTGTTCCCCCGCAGGGCATCCAGCAGCAGAAGCGACGGGAGAAGTGCCCCCCATGACAAGACCCGTGGTCAACAGGCTGGTTGTCTGCCCCTGCACGCCCAGGCCGAAGTCGCCCAGACCCTCGAGGTCCAGATCGTCGTAGACCGCGATGCTCATCGAGCCCTCCGCTTCTTCTCGCCAGACGCCTGCCGCCAGTAGCGCCACCCGAAGTACCCGGCCACGCCGCCACCCAGCAGCAGGAAGATGCCGTAGCGCTGCAGGAACGACTGCTCGATGGCCACGGGCAGAACCGTTGCCCCGGCAGGGATCACGGCAACCGACCCGGCGACCTGGGGCACTGATCCGGCAGGGGCCAGCGTCGCAGACCAGCCCATGCCCTTGATCATCGCGAGTTCCGTCGGGAACGCGCACTTCCGGTTGTTGAACGACCCATTGGGCTTGAAGATGTTGTACATCGCCTGACCCGCAGGGCACAGCGACGCGACCGTATCGCCCAGGCCGTCGAACTCCGCGCCCATGTACATCAGGTCGCTCACGCTCGCCCCCTCATCACCACCGCCGTCGCCATGAGCACCGCCAGCACCATCCCGCCGACGATCAGCGGCATCTGGTACTGCTGCAGGAACGATCCCCGCATCGTGGTCTGCGGCACCACCACGCCGCCCGCCCGGATCGCCGACGGAGCGTAGGGAACCGGACTAGCAGCACCAGCAGCCTGCGCTGCTCGAGTAACCGCCTCGTACCGAGCCTGCTCTGCCGCCAGAGCCGCGACTTGAGTCGCTGCCTCAGCGTCGGCTCGTGCCTTGGCCACCGCAGCCTGCGCGTTGAAGTATTCGATGGAATCTGCCCTGGCCTTCGCTTCGGCCTGCCCCTGCTGCCGGTACTCTTCCACGGTCTTGACCGCCGGATCCCCACGCACAACGATGCTGTCGCCTGGCGCGCCCAGGCCGTTCAGCGCCGACAGGGGGTGGCTCAAGACGTTCATCGTCACCCTCCCTGGTAACGGGACGACGTCCGCCCGCCCAGGAACGCCACCAGCACTGCACCGCCCATCCACAGCCACGGATGGGCCGCCACCGACGCTGCGACCCAATCACCCACCGAGGCCTCCGCACCAGGCTCCGTCGTCACCACGGGGGCCGGGGCCGCCGGAGCCACCGACGTCAGCACCTTCGTCAGGGGATGGTCCGTCGCCACGCACCGGAAGTCGGGGCAGCCGGGCAGTACCAGGTCCGTGCCCTTCGCCTTGGCCGCCTGCCCTGCCATCGCCCACATTTCCTGGCCGCCCGGGTTGGGCGCCATCGTGTAGCCGTCGGGACACTTGCAGGCGCCGTCCACCACGGGAACCGCCGTGGTGAGGTCTTCACCAAATTCGCGTCCGCTGTACTCCATGACAATCACGGGAGCCTCCTCACGGGCATTGTACTATGGGATCCGCCTCCACCCCCACTTCAGCCCTGCGATTCCTTCGACTCCGGCCAGAAGAAGTACGCCGCCCCCCCGACGACCGCCAGGCCGAGGCCGCCGATCAGCAACCACTTCCCCCAGTCGGTCTTCGCAGCCTCGACCGGCGCCACAGGCGGCAGCGGAGTCGGCGTAAACGGCGCCGTGGGCCACGCCACGGTAGTACCAGCAGGCGGCGTGACGTACCCCGTCGGCACATAGGGCGCAGGCGTCGTGACCACCCCGGGAACCGCCGACCCCTCGGCCCTGGGCAGCGCGCCCCACACCTGGGGACCCACGATGCCGGCGTCCACGCCCAGTCCGCGAGCCCGCTCGAGCGCGACCACGTTGTTGGCCACGTTGGCGTCGAAGACCGAGTAGATGCCGCTGCCGAAGCCTTGCAGGCCCATCAGCCACGTCAGGTACTCCACGCACACGCCGGCCGATCCCTGACGAAGGCTGCTGGCGCGACAGGCGTTCGCATTCGCCTTGAACTGGGCCAGCCGGGCGTCCCCGATGGCCAGGGCGGCAGGCAGGTCCTGCAGGCCAGCCAGGGAGCACAGGGGGTGAGTCAGCGTACCCATGGGAGCCTCCTTACTTCTTCGCCTCGGGGACCACGACCGTCACGTTGGCCCGCCGGGCTGCCATCGCGAACCCTGCGACCGCCAGCAGACCCACCACGGCGACCGTTCCGACCGCGTACTTGGTCAGCGTGGACTTCGACCAGCAGATTCCCATCGAGTCGATGCGAAGTGCGTCGCACTCCTGGGCCCTGTACCCGTCCCGTGCCTTCTCCCACGAGTCGCCACCGCCACCCGGGAACTGCGCCTTGTAGGCCGCGATGGCATCCTGGATAAACACGCTGCTGACCTGGGGGATCTTGCCACCCTCGCTCTGGATCATGTCGTACAGGATGCCCCGGGCGTTCCCGGGCAGCTTCATGAACGCCGACTCCACCACGGCGGGAATCGACGGCTTCTTCAGCAGGTAGGCCACGACGTTGATGGCTTCCTGCGAAGTCAGCTTGTCGTAGTTGGCCATCAGGGCGACCTTCACCGCCCCGTACTTGGAAAAGAACGAGAAGGCCTTGTTGAAGATGTCCGCGGGGGACCACGGCACGCTGTTGGGCGTCGCGGCCAGGGCGCCCCAGTCCGGGTCGACGTCGCCCAGGCCGTTCAGCGCCGAGAGCGGGTTGAAGCAGGTGAACGCGCCAGCCATCAGTTCCTCCATCAAGCCGGGGACGGGGTGCCGGGCCCACCCTTGTCGTCGTCATCGTCCATGTCGGGCAACTCATGCGGCAGGCCCGCGTAGTGGTCCAGCAGCAGCATCGCCAGAGCCGCAGCCGGCGGGGCATACAGGAACCACCGGAACCCGTCCAGCCAGTACATCTGCAGCGCCTCGCGGGCACTCCAGGGCCGCCAGGAGAAGAACGCCTCCACGGCACCGCTCTGGACAGCGTAGACCACCAGCGCGACCAGCACCGCGTTCCACCAGCCCATGCAGACGTTGCACGCCCAGGGCTTCACCCCGCGCTCGAGGTACGGCTGCACGAACTTGAAGGTGCGCCAGGTGCGCGCCACGAAGAACGCGGTCAGACCCACGGCGAGGATACCGAGGAAGTGGTCGAGCGCCGGGATCATCTGCTGCGCCTCCATCAGAAAGGCATCCTCTTCATCAGAATCTGGCACGAAGCACCGCTATCGGCGCCGATGACCTGAAGGAGCGTCTGCACTCGATCATCAATACCAGGCGACTCACGGTGTCGCACGATGTACGTCAGAGTCCTCATCCCGCTGACAGCACTCCCCGGCGTGCTGGCTCCGATCAGGAACGCCCCCCCTCCAGTCGTTGCTTTCTTGTTGGCGGCCCAGGTCACCGGATTTACATATCCTGCCGCCAGGAGATTCCAGGTATTGAACATCCAACTGCCAAGCCCGAAGTCCACCGTCCTGAGCGCACCATCAAGGACTCCGCCACCGCTCTTCACTAGCCGGATCATGGCATCACCAGCGTCGATAGCCTTCATGGAACTACTCCTCTGCCGTCTGCCAGAACCGAACCATCGCCCCCATCTGCGTTCTGACGACCCTTACCAAACGAGTCCCCTGGAAACGAGACGGCGCCCGCAATGCAATGAGCCTCACCACCCGATTGTCAATTTCACCGCGAGTAACGACGACCAGACCGTACCCCGCCTTCTTCCCATACGGGTCATTCGGTTGAGTGGACTTGTATTGTGCCTGCGCCCCCCCCCTGAGTTCGCCTCCCAACCACTCTTCGATCTTGTCAGACCACTTGACATCATAGCCCACACCGGGCTTTGCCACCCCTTGGCTCACAAGGTGATCGTAGAAAGCGACGGCCTGGTTCTCACCTTCCTTCCACACGCTCTTGCCACTGACCACAGCCATCGTCTGCTCCTACCAGTTCGCCGGCTTCGTGCTGCACGCCTTGTACTGCGCGTCAGTCATCCCCTGATACCGAGGACACGGGCGCCATGGCACTTCCTGGCACCAGTTGATGAGCATCGTGTCATCGCCCTCATACCCCGGAACGTACCTCTGCCCCCCCTTGAACCGAGCCTCCGGGCCACAGTGGGTGCTCTGGTACCCCATCGGATCTGCACGGCACCCCTTTACCCCGTTCAGCCACAGGTAGGCCTTGGCCGCTCCCGCGCAGTAGTTGGGCTGCGACCGCAGAATGGCCTCGCGGATTGCCTGCAGATACGCATCCAGCTCCGTCTGGGCCATCTGCCCCCGAACCTGTGCGACCACCCCTTGAGGGAGAGCGTGCTTGGCGCCACGAACGCCACCGACCCATGCGCCTCGCTGCCCTATCGCGCCAACCACCAATGGGCCACTCAACCCAGCGGAAGTGGCCAGTCGACGAAGGATCGGCAAAGGGTCGAACCCAAGACTCACTGACGGTCGCGGCGTACGGCCGACGACCGCAGAAGGACGCAGCGCCTTGGCGTGTTCCAGACTGCCCCGACCGCCACCGCCGCCGGGCTCCGAGGGGGTCTTGGGGAACGGCTTCAGATCGGGCACCTTGGGAAAGTCATCGTCGTCCCCTCCGAGCCCCTCAAAGTCGAATCCATTTCGCTCCAGGAACTGGCTCACGGCAACCTCCTCAGAAAGAACGACTCCCCTTGGGCTTCGCCAGCAGATTGGACCGACCCCCCGTCAGCGGAGCCGTCAGCGCCGACTTGGTCACCCCCGGCTTCGTCGAAGCCGACTTCGGCGCCGGCTTGCAGTAGTTGATCTTGCCCCCACGCTCATTGACCCACCCACCGGGGCACACCGCAGACCCCGAACCACCCGGCGTCGCCTTGCACTGGAACTGGTCGGGTCCCAGGTAGTACGCCTTCTTGTCAGGCCCACACTGGGTGGCGTACTGCACCACGGTCTCCAGTTGCGGGTTGTACGAGATCGGAACAGGACCCGTCGTCTTGCGGAACGGGGAGAAGCTCCCGGGCTTCTTCTGGCCCCAGTTCACCTGGATCTTCGCCGTCCCGGGCAGATCGCACACCATCATCCCGTTCTGGGGCACCAGCACCTGGCCGGCATCGCAGGCGCTCTGCGAGATCCCGTCCATCTTGGCCGCGATCTCCGCCGTCAAGCAGGTCGACTTGCCCCTGGGGAGCCGGTACAGGTCCGTCTTCCCCGGGCACCCGCCACGACCGCCCGTCGCAGCCGTCACCGACGTCGCAGGGGGCGTGAGCTTGAACAGCGTGGAAACGGTGGCGCCCTTCGTGCCGATGGTCTTCTTGGACACGTCCAGCTTCAGCTTGTCTGCCGCAGTCAGGGGCTTGGTGACAGGAGAAGTGGCCGACTTCACACACCCGTACTCGTCGGTCCCGTCGGAGAACTTCTTGCCCGTCTTCT
>JBAZUW010000169.1:0-7453 GCA_041661205.1 Phycisphaerales bacterium | reverse complement strand
TGCCCGAGCTCGCGAGCCGCGCGAACGTTGAGCGGGTGCTTGCCGTGATTCGCGAAGCCCTCGGCCAGGCCGGGTTGGGCCTGGGAATGATCGATGCGATCGCCGTGGGACACCGCCCCGGGCTCATCGGCAGCCTGCTGGTGGGCGTGGCCGCCGCCAAAGCTCTCGCCTGGTCGCTCGGCAAGCCGCTTATCGGGGTCGATCATGTTCACGCCCACCTGTACGCGGGCGAGCTGCAACAGCCGCGGGCCAAGGTGGACGAAGCATTCCCGGCCCTGGGGCTGGTGGTGTCGGGCGGGCACACAAGTGTGTACGAGGTGGCATCCTGGACGCAGCTCTCGCGGCTGGGCGCGACCATCGACGACGCGATGGGCGAGGCCTACGACAAAGCCGCGGCGATCCTCGGCCTTCCCTTCCCGGGCGGGCCCAACCTCGATGTCCTGGCCGCCAGCGTCTTCCCGGGCGAAGAACTCGTCCAGCTTCCGATCAGCCGCCTCGGGGCCGACTCGCTGGATTTCTCCTTCAGCGGCCTCAAGACCTCGCTGCTGTACGCGGTCAAGGGTGTGCCCGGCGAACGAGCCCCCGCCGCCCCGCCGCCCCTCACCCCCGCGCGGCGCCGCGTGCTGGCCGCCAGCTTTCAAGCGGCGGCCTGCGAAGCGGTGCGTTTCAAGCTCACGCGCACCATCGCGCAGGCACAGGAACGGGGCGTGCAATACCGTCGCCTGCTCGTCGGCGGGGGCGTGAGCGCCAACTCGCGCCTCCGCACGATCCTCGCCGAGGTCGCCCCGCGCCATCACATGATTCTCCGGCTCCCTAGCCTCGGCGTCTGTGTCGACAACGCGGCCATGATCGCCGGGCTCGGCTACGAGCTCCTCCGCGCCGGACAGCGCAGCGAGTTGTCGCTCCAGGCAGTGCCGACGACCTCTCTGTGAGTGGAATCGGCTCTGGGCTCGTAGAGTTCACCTTGCCAGCGCCCGAACCCATCTTCAGCCCCCGCCCACACCCCGCCACGCTGGAAGAGTCCGCGTTGCTCGCGGGGTGTGATGTGTCCAAAGGTCGCTCCGGGGGGCCCGGAGGGCAGCACCGCAATAAGGTCGAAACCAAGGTCACGCTGCTGCACGAGTTGACCGGTGTCGAAGCTCAGGCTTCAGAGCGGCGCAGCGCCGAAGAAAATCGGCGTGTGGCGATGCGCCGGCTGCGCCTGGCGCTCGCCACGCACGTGCGCTGTCCTGTGCCGCTGGGCGAGGTTCGTTCCGCCTTGTGGCTCACCCGCTGCGACAAGCGCGGGCGGATCGCCTGCAACGCGGAACACTGGGATTACCCGGCACTACTGGCCGAAGGGCTGGATGTCGTGTGGGCGTGCCAGTTGGACGTGGCCAAAGCCGCCCTGCGCCTGTGCTGCACCACCAGCCAACTGGTCAAGCTCGTGAAAGATCATCCCCCCGCGATGACCCTGCTCAACGCGGCCCGAGATGCCGCGGGCGAGCGCGTGCTGAAGTAGGGCGAGTGCCTCCGCGCTAGGGAATTAATTCCCTGGTGCCTGATGCCTGGTACCTGATGCCTTGACCCAAAAACAAGACCCCGCGCCGGTGTGGCGCGGGGTCATTGGGGTTTACAGGAACGAACAGTACAGGATTACCGGCGACGGCGGCCGATGACCAGGCCACCCAAGCCCATGAGGGCGAGGGAAGCGGGGGTGGGCACGGCGTTCAGGCTGAACGCCTGGTAGGGCACCGGAGTCGCGGAGCCAGCGCCGAACGCGGCGTTGTTGGTGCCGAGGACGGGGGCGGTGCCGGTCAGGAACCAGCGGCCCGTGCCCGCGGTGGTGCCGCTGGTGGAGCTGGCGACCAACTGCAGGATGCCGTTGGTCGGAACCACGAAGGTCGAGTCGCTGCCGTCGGGCTGAGCGCCGAAGGTGATGGTCCAGATGAAGTTGCCGGCCTGGGGAAGCGCCAGCGCCGTCGAGTTGAACAAGTTGCCGCTGGGGGTATAGAACTGAAGGTCGATGGTGTCGCCAGCAACGGAAACGCCGCCAACGAAAACGAGGCTGGCCAGCACGGTCGACGAATCGCCGGTGGTCGCGCCGTAGTCGTCAAAGCCGATAGCACCGGTCGCCGCAGCGAACGCGGAGTAGGGGCCAGCCTGGCCGGTGTAGACCGGGTTGACACGAGCCTGATAGCCCGCGCTCGAACCGATCTCACGCGACGAAACGGTGATCGCCTGGGCCGAGCCCGCGATGCACGCAACCACAAGAACCGACGCAAGAGCCTTCATCTGTCTATCTCCTTCTGGGGCGCGGAACGTGCCCCAACCCGCGGCTCCCGATTGATTCGGAAGGCTCGCGCGAACACCACGACGGCCGGACAGCCGCTCGCCCGCACACACACATGTGCGAAGCGCCGTGACGGAGGGAAAGGTGTCTCTCTCCTTTTCCCAACACCGCAAGTATGACGCGGTGTGAGCGTTTCGTCAAGACAATCGAACCAGGCGCGTGCGTTGTAGACGTTTACAGAAAGGCTCTCGGGCGTAAGAAACGCCCGATAACGCGCGATGGTATTTTGGGTAACTTAGTCCCCATGCCGCTGACGGAGTTTCGGACTCAGCCGCAGCGTGAGGTGCACCCGCTCGATCTCGCGAAGCCAGTCATCCAGTGTGGCGGCGATCTCGTCCGGGGCCACCTCGGCGGT
This sequence comes from Phycisphaerales bacterium, assembly GCA_041661205.1. GTDB lineage: Bacteria > Planctomycetota > Phycisphaerae > Phycisphaerales > UBA1924 > RI-211. The sequence goes on along the minus strand of JBAZUW010000169.1, from coordinate 4,766 downwards.
GGGCAAGGGGCAACTCGCCCCCAGCGCTTTGGCGGCCAAGGCCCGCAAGCGCGAGAGGCTCTTATCGCCGTAGAGGCCGACGAACTCGAAGTCTTCGCTGGCGAAGACAACGGTGGGGACGCGCAGGCCGCCGCAGATGCGGGCTTGCTCGGCGAGGTCCATGTGCAGATCGCGATCGAGGTAGCGCACCTGAATGAGCTCGGGGCGTTCGTCAGCGATGATGTGAATCAGCGGCACCTGTGCGACGCAGTCGCCGCACCACAGGCCGGAGAGGACCAGGATGTGGATCTTGCGTGCAAAGTCGCGCAGGCTGGCACGCTGCTGGCTGGTAAGGCTGGCGTGATCGCGGGCGACGCGCTCGAAGTGCTTCCAGCTTTCAAGCTGATCGGGCTTCCCAGACTTGAGATAGGCCTGGTATTCGAGGCCTTTTTCGAACTTGGATTTGAGGAACTCGGGGGTGAACATGCAGAATGATAAGGCACCGACGTGCCGCTGACCTGTTCAGGCCCTGCAGAACAGGTGAGTGCAGTGGGTGGGTTGGTGACGCGGGCGGCACTGACCCCGCAGACGGGGTCAGTGGCACTCAGTGACTTTCGACCTGGGCCTTGAGCTTTCGCAGTTCGTCAAACGCCTGCATGGGCGAGAGCTTTTCGAGTTTGATCTCGCGCAGCGAGTCGAGGGCCGGGTGTCCGAGGTATTCGGTGAAGAGCGAAAACTGGCCGGAGCCGTCGTGCTGGCGGGTGGCGCCCGGCGAAATCGCCGCCTTGCCAGAGTGCTGCACGGCGAGGCTGGCGAGCACCTCGCGCCCGCGGGCGATGACTGATGCGGGCATGCCCGCCAGGCGGGCCACGTGCAGGCCATAGGACTGATCGGTGCGCCCGGGCAGAATGCGATGCAAGAAGACGATCTCGGCGTGCTCGCCCCCGCTCGGCCACTCGCGCACCGCGACGTGCAGGTTCTGCACATGGCCAGCGAGCTGTTCTTCCAGGTCGGTGAGCTCGTGGTAGTGGGTGGCGAAGAGCGAGCGGGGGCCGGGGCGGCCGGTGTCACCGGCCAAGTGTTCGACGATGGCCCAGGCGAGGGAGAGGCCGTCGAGGGTGCTGGTGCCGCGGCCCACTTCGTCGAGAACGACCAGGCTCTGGGGCGTGGCGTGATTGAGAATGTTGGCCGTCTCGATCATCTCGACCATGAAGGTCGATTGCCCGGCGTGCAGGGCATCGTCGGCGCCGATGCGGGTGAAAATGCGATCAACCACGCCGATGGTGGCGCGATCGGCGGGGACAAAGCTGCCGGCGTGGGCGAGAAGTGTGATGAGGGCGGTCTGGCGGATGAAGGTGCTCTTGCCCGCCATGTTGGGGCCGGTGATGAGGGCCAGGGCGGCCTTGCCCGGCGTGCCCAGCTCACAGTCGTTGGGCACAAACTCGCAGCCAAGAGATTCATCCAGCACCGGGTGTCGCCCGGCGTGGATGCTGAGCGTGGGCTCCGCGACCATTTCCGGGCATTTCCAGCTTCGCTGCACGGCTTTTTCGGCAAAGGCGAGCAGCACGTCGAGCTCGGCAATGGCCTGCCCGAACGCGTTGATCTCGCCCGTGAGCGAGCCCAGCGACTCACACATGCTCTGGAAGAGCTCGCGCTCACGCTCAAAGGCGCGGGCCTCGGCCCCGGTCGCCTTGCGCTCAAACTCGCGCAGCTCCGGCGTTGTGTAGCGTTCGGCGTTGCGAAGCGTCTGGGTGCGTTCCAGTTCCGCCGGGGCGGTCTTCGCCTGCGCCTGCGGCAACTCGATGTAATACCCAAACACCCGGTTGAAGCCGACCTTCAGCCCCGGCAGGTTGTGCTTCTCGATCAGGCGCTTCTGGTATTCCCCCAGCCACGCCCCCGCGTCGCGCTGGATCAGGCGGCTTTCGTCCAGGTCCGCATCCACGCCGTCTTTGATGAGTCCGCCTTCGCGCATGTGGGCCGGGGGTTCGGCCACGCACATCTCGATCACTCGTTCTGCGGCTTGCGTGGCGGCGTTGGCGGCGACGAGCTGGGTTGCGATCCCGGCGAGCGCCGGTACCTCGTCAATCGCCTCCAGCAACGACTCAGTGCGGGCCAGCGACGATGCCAGGCCCACCAAGTCCCGCGGCGTCGCCCGCGCCATGGAAAGCCGCGCCAAAATCCGCGGCGTGTCCTGCACGCCCCCCAGCAACTCCCCCAAACTTTCGCTCAGCACGCGATCTTCGACGAACGTCGCCACCGACTTCTGGCGAGACTGAATGCCGCTCAGGTCGCGCAGTGGGCGGCACAGCCAATCGCGCAGCAATCTTCGCCCCATGCCGGTACGCACCAGGTTTCGCCGCCCGGCACCGAGGAAAATGCCCACCAGCGAGCCGTCGGCCGCCCCGGCGCGCAGCGTGGTTTCGATCTCCAGCGAGCGCAAACTCACCGCGTCGATGACGCACGTATTCTCGGCGCTCTCGCGCCGCGGCGGGCGCAGATGTCGCAGCGTCGCCTTGGCCAGCGTGACACCCGCAACGCCTTTGAGATCTTCATCGCTAAGCGTTTGCGTCTCTTTGAGGTATCGCAAGGCCGCCCCGGCGGGGCCGACCTCGGGGGCATCGTCGGCCAGGCCAAAGCCCGCCAGAGTGCCAACCTGAAAGTGCTCGCGCAGGGCGTCGAGGGCTTCGCTGGGGCGAAAGTGCCAGACGGGGCGGGGTGTGCCGGCGAGGCGAAGTGCCGCGAGCACGCGCTGCACGCGGGGCACCGGCGTTCCCTCAGCGGCGTCGGCGTAGATCAACTCGCGCACGCCGCGGCGGGCCAGTTCGTCGACGATTGCGACACTGCCACACGTGAGCACGGTGAACTGCCCGGTGCTGACTTCGACAATCGCGATGGCGGCGGGGGCGGCGTCTCCGTCGCCGGTGAAGGCGATGGCCGCGAGGGCGCCGGGGTCTTGGGTTTCGATCAGCGACTCGTCCACCAGCGTGCCCGGCGAGAGCACGCGAGTGACAGCACGCGGCACCACGCCCTTGGCCTGCGAAGAGTCAATAAGTTGATCGGCGACCGCCACGCGAAAGCCCGCGGCCAGCAGCTTGCGCACGTAGTTGTCAAGCTGATGAAATGGCATCCCCGCCATCGGCACGCCCGCGGTGCGCTGGGTGAGCGTCAGACCGATGGCCTTGCTGACGGCGACGGCGTCGTCGTCGAACATTTCGTAAAAGTCGCCAATGCGAAAGAGGAGCACACAGCCGGGGTGCCGCTTCTTGAAGCGGTAGTACTGCTGCATCGCCGGAGTTTCGCGCGGGTCGGCCATGGGAGTGTGGGAGTTTCCTAGTGCGTGTCCTTCCCCATCTCGTAGCACAGGCCTCCGGCCTGTGTCCTACCCATGCTCGGGTTCACAGCATGGCCACTATATGGAATGCGGCGAATCCGAGCATCAACTGTGATTTGGAGCAACGTGAAGGTCACAGGCCGGAGGCCTGTGCTACAAGCTGGGGTAGCTTCAAGCAAACCGCTACGCCAACCTCAGCACATCCCGCTGAATCTCGCTGGTCACAACCGGGCCCTGCACCGGGTCCATAAACACATTGATTTCGCTGCGAACCCCAAACTCGGGCAGGTACAGCCCCGGCTCGATGGTGAACCCGACGCCGGGCAGCACCTCGCGGGTGTCGTGGGTTTCGGTGTTGTCGATGTTCACGCCCACGCCATGCACCTTGGGCCCCGGGCTGAGGCTGTGCCCGGTGCGATGGCGGATGAACTCGCCAAAGCCCGAGCCCCGCAGCACCACCTGCGAGGCTTCGTCCACCTGCCAGCCTTGCACCGGTTGCTTTTTCGCCCACGCGTGCTGCACACACGCCAGGGCCGCATCGCGGGCACCCGTCACGGCTTCGTACACGGCGCGGTGCCTGGGGGGCACATCGCTGCCGCAGTAGCCGACCCACGTGATGTCGCTGAAGATGTTCTCGTCGCCGGGCACGCGGGCCCACAGATCGATGAGAATCCAGTCGCCTTTGCGGATGGCCGCGGGGCTGGTGTGCGAGACTTCAAAATGCGGGTCACCCGCGTGCGCGTTGGCGGCCACGATCGGCCCGTCGGGCGTCTCCAAACCCTCGCGCGCGAACGCCTCCAGCATGCGTTGCTGCACCTGATACTCGTTCACCGGCGTGCCACCGGCGAGGCTGCTCTTGATGAACCCGAAGGCGTCGTCCTTGATGGCGTTGACTTTCGCCGACGCAACTTTGTGCTTTGCGAGAGCCTCGGCCGACCACTTCGCGACCGAAACCTGGATGAGATCCGCCGACGAGACTACTTCAACCCCCGCGCTGCGGACCAGCTCGACAGTGCCGGCATCCACAACGCCCACCACCGGCAGCGTCGCGCCGGGAGCGTATTCCATCGCGACGCGGGTGCGCCCGAGGCCGGTGGCGAGAATCCACGCCCGGTACTCCTGCCAGGTGAGGTACTTCTCAACGCGCACGCCGCAGGTGGCAAACTGGGCGGCGTCGATATGGTGGGCCAGCAAGGTGGCGTCCCCCTTGGCGGGGATGAGCAGCTCAACGCGCCGAGTCAGAAATCGCTTGCCAGGCACCAGCGCCGCGAGCACGCTGTTGGATGAGCGGAAGTCGTGCACCAGCCACGCGTCGATCCCGCGGGACTGCATGAACTCCTGGGCGGCTTGAAACATGGGGCCTCCGGCGGAAGGGTCGTGGGCGAACCCGCGGGCGCACGGCGAACAGAACCGGGCCAAAACCGACCGCGGCCCAGGGAGCGTTCCCCAGGCCGCG
>JBAZUW010000168.1:0-7480 GCA_041661205.1 Phycisphaerales bacterium | reverse complement strand
GGGCAGCGGGGCATGGGGGAGGTGTACCGCGCTGAGGACATGGTGCTCGGCGCCGAAGTCGCCCTCAAGTTCATCGCGGACGTGCTCACCAACGACGAATCCAGTCGCGAGCGACTCGCGGCCGAGGTGCGCACCGCCCGGCGCGTCACCCACCCCAACGTCTGCCGCGTCCATGATCTGGGCGATATCAACGGCCGCAGGTTCATTTCGATGGAGTACATCGGCGGCGAAGACCTCTCGACGCTGCTGCGCCGCATCGGCCGCTTGCCGGTGGACAAGGGTCTCGAAATCTCGCGGCAGATCGGGGAGGCCCTGCAGGCGGCCCACGACCAGGACGTGCTCCACCGCGATCTCAAGCCCTCCAACGTGCTCATCGACGGCAAAGGCACGGCCCGCTTGGTGGACTTCGGCTTGGCCGCCCTCACGAATGAAGTAAGACGCGGCGATGGCACGCTCATCGGTACGCCCGCGTACATGTCCCCCGAGCAGCTTGCCGGCAAGCCGTGCTCGATCAAGAGCGAAATCTACGCCTTTGGGTTGATCGTGTACGAGCTCCTCACCGGCAAGGCCGTCTTCAAGCCCAAGACCCTCGACGAGCTGTACGACCTGCACAAGCAGCCGAAGGTGCCGGCGCTGGCGCTGGTGCCGGAGCTCGACCCCGGGGTTGACGAGGTCATCATGCGCTGCCTGGAGGAAGACCCGGAGAAGCGCCCGGAATCCATCGCCGCGGCCCTGGCGGCCCTGCCGGGAGGGGACGCGTTGACGCGGGCGATCGCCAGTGGGCACACGCCATCGCCGGAGATGCTGGCGGCGAGCGGGGCGTGCCGGGGGCTTTCGGCCGGGCTTGCCCTGGCAGCACTGGCGCTGATCCTGCTCGGGCTGATCGGCAACACGATGCTCTTCCGTCGCGCCGGGCTCATACCCCGAGTGCCGCTGGATAAGCCGCTGGCGGCGCTGGACGACCGGGCGCAGACGCTCCTGAACGAGCTTGGGTACAAAACCCAGGGCATGAACAGCGCCTCGGACTTTGACATCTACGAGCGCCTGCTCTGGACGATCGCCAAGAACGACTCGACGGTGCACCGCTGGGATCGGCTCTCGCGAGGGCGCCCCGCCCCGATTGACTACTGGTATCGCCAGGGCGTGCTGCCCTTGGTGCCGAGCAACGATCAAGGCATCGTGACGATGTGGGACCCACCCCACGCCGTGGCGGGCATGGTCGCCGTTCGTCTAGACCCGCTGGGGCGCTTGCGCGAGCTGACGGTGGTGACAGAGCCGATCAGCGTCGGCCAGCCCCCCGGGGCCGGGGCGTGGGGGATGCCCAAGCCCGAGGCGATCAGCACGATGCCCGTGAACGGGCAGGCCCCGTGCGATAAGGTGGTCTTCGAGGCGGCCGGGCTGGACATCGACAAGTTCACCCCCACCAAACCGCTGCGCATTCCGCCCCTGTTCGCGGACGATCGTCGCGCGTGGACCGGGACGTATCCCGAATACGTCGATGAACCCATCCGTGTGGAGATCGCGACGCTGGGCAGCCATGTGGTCGCGTTCAGGATCATCGAGGAACGATGGGCGGAGGCCTCGTCGTGGTCGACGCCGGCGATGTCGGCAGAAGGGATCTTCGGGCGGACGTTTCTGATCGCGTCGGATGTGATGGTGCTGGTGGGGGGGGCGTGGCTGGCGTGGCGCAACATGCACGAGCATCGGGGCGATACCTTTGGGGCCGCGAAGGTGGCGGGTGTGGTGACGGGGCTGCTGTTTTTCAGCATGATCCTGCTGCGGCGGCACACCGCGAGCGCGGTCTTTGAGGCCGCCATCGTGCGCGATGCACTGTTGTTTTCCATCAGCCGGGGCGTCATCGCCTGGGTTGGGTATGTGGCGCTGGAGCCGGTGGTCAGGCGCCTGTGGCCTCGCACGTTGGTGGCGTGGTCGCGGGCGCTGGCGGGCAAGAGCCGCGACCCGATGATGGGGCAGTGCCTGCTGATCGGGGTCGGGGCGGGCGTCGCGTGCGCCCTGATCACCGCGCTGGAAAATCTGGCCCCGGGGTGGGTCGGGCAGGCTCCGCCCCTGCCGGTCTTTGACAAGCTCGCGGGGGTCGACGCGTTGCAGTCGTCCCTCGACGCGCTGGGCGCGAGCTTTGCGATCATCGTGCAGTGGATCGGCCGCTGCATGGTCTTCCTGCTGGGGCTGGCGCTGGTGGGGCTGGTCACTCCCCGCCGGCGGCTCGCGACGATCATCTACGCCTCGCTCGCGGTGGTGGCCTGGACGCTGTCGCGCCACGCGCTGCCCGGGGCAGGCCCCTGGTGGTCCACTTGGATCGGTTCCACGCTGGTGGTGGGGATTGCGACGTTTGTGATCGTGCGCTCCGGGCTGTTGGCCGCGGTCCTGGCCGGGGTCACCTACGAACTGCTGATCGCCTTCCCGGTTCCCGCCAGCACCTCGGTGTGGTACTGGGGCACGAGCGTGGCGGTGCTGCTGGGGATCGCGGCCCTGGCGTGCGTCGGGGCGTATCTCTCGTCCGGTACGTCGCGCCGCCCGGCGCGGCGCCCCGCGATGGCGTGACCTTGCCGCGCGACCAAGATCACCTCGCCACGCCAGCAATGTCCGAGCGAAATCTCTGTACAAGATCAGCAACTCCGGTTATGATTTTTCCGGCCTCTTGCGCGTCGTTCGGTCTAATAAGGATCATCCAGGATGTCTCGAACCAACGCTTCCCAGCCGTCCAAGTTGAAGTTCGCCGCCTCCGTTGCCAAGGGTGCTGCGACTGTTCCGCTCCATCTGGGCGTGGTCGCGTCGAACGCCGCGGCGTACAAGGTCGGGCAGTCGAAGGCGGGCCAAAAGGTCAAATCTGGTTTTGAGAGCGCCAAAGCGCAGGCGACGAAAGTGGGGAAGGCCGCGGCCGCCGCGGGAACGGGCGCCGTCTCGAAGACCAAGCAGGCCGGATCGGCCGTCGCGCAGTCCAAGGTCGGCCAGGCCGTCGCCAAGGCCCCCGGCAAGGTCAAGACCGGGGTCGTCAACACGGCGAACATGGGACTGGCCACCGGCGTGATGGTGGGCGGGGTCGCCGCGGGCGGGGTGGCGAGCGCGGGCAAGGCCGTGGGCCGAAAAGTGGGCGAGGCGGCCAAGTCCGCCCCGGCGCAGGCGACCAAGAAGGCGGTGGGCACCGCGGCCCGAAAGACAGCGGAATATGCGATCGGTGTTCCCGAGTATGCCGCGATGCACGCAGCCAACGCGGGTCTTAAGGTGGGCCGAAAAGTGGGCGAGGCGGCCAACTCCGCCCCGGCACAGGCGACCAAGAAGGCGGTGAGCAAGGCGGCCCGAAAGACGGCGGAGTATGCGATTGGCATACCGGAGTACGCCGCGATGGGCACCGTCAAGGCGGGTCTCAAGGTGTCAAAAAAGGTGGGGCTGCGTAAAACGGATACGCTGAGCTAGGACGCCGGGGTGGTCGTTCCGGTCTTCGGCGTGAACGATCTTATTCGCACGTTCGTAGACTTCCCATAATGCTCCGCCTGAGGGGACCTGCATGACTTCACTTTCTACCAACGCGACGACCCGGTGTCCGGGGGAGTATCCCAAGCTCGGGGCGCTCATGGCGTATTTGGACGGGCTCTCGCGCCGGGCGGACCTGGACGTGCTCGCCTCGCTGCTCTCTCGTCTCGATGTGGGGCGCTGCGACATCGCTCCCGCGTGCATCTTCGGGCAAAAGGGGTATCGGCGCAACACCATCCGTGCGACCGAGTGGTATGAACTGCTCGCCCTGTGCTGGCACAGTGGTGATCGCACCCCGATTCACGACCACCGGGGCGTGTCGTGCGCCTTCCGGGTGGTTGAGGGCACCGGGACTGAAATCCGGTTTCGCAACACCGCCAGCGGGCTGATCTGTCCGACGGTGAGCGTGGAGATGCCCCCTGGGTACATCTGTGCCGCCAACGACAGTGACATTCACGAAGTGGCGAACATGCAGGCCCCGGGGACTGACCTCATCACCCTGCACATCTACTCCCCGCCGATCCGCCAGATGACCACCTACGACTTCGCGGCCCCCGTTCCCGAAGAATGCCGCTCGAGCTATGTCAAGACCGCCGAAGCGGGTGAGATTCCCTGCTGAGGGTGATTTGGCGTCTCTCGTCACCTTGATGCCGCGTGCCTGTTTGCCTGCTGCGTCGATCAATCTCGGGAGTCGGGCGTTGCCCTCATCCCGGGCGTGCAGGAGCGGGCCGAAACGCGAGCACCTGCCGAACCGAGTTTGGCGGTTCGCCATCCCACGCCCGGATGCCATGGCCGCCCTAAGAATCATGCGCCAGCTTTGAACCTTTGCTCGCCCTGCTCGCCGATACAGTGGCGAGTTCTGCACCTGCCCGCACCCCCATCACGGCGAACCCCTCATGCACGCTGCCACCGCCCAACCTGCCCTGCGAATTGACGCCGGGCCGCTCCCCTTTGCCAGCCCCACGTGGAATCTGGACCCCTCGCTGACGTATCTCAATCACGGCTCGTACGGCGCGGTGCTACAGCCCGTGCTCGACCAGCAAGCCGCCATGCGTGCTCGCATGGAGCGTGATTCGGTGCGTTTCTTCAAGGCCGATCTTGAGGGCCTGACCGATCAGGCCCGGGCCGCGGTCGCGGATTTCGCCCATTGCCGCCCCGCCGACCTGTGCATGGCCCCCAACGCCACCATCGCGCTGGCGACGATTTTGTACAACGTGGACTTCCGCCCCGGCGACGAGGTGCTCGTCTGCGACCATGACTACAGCTCGATCCTGTATGAGCTTGACCGCGTGTGCGCCCGCACCGGCGCGGTGGCGGTCAAGGCGGCCATCCCCTTCCCGATCTCCAGCCAGGCCGAAGTGGCGGCCAGGTTTTTGGCGTGCGTCACGCCCCGCACCCGCCTGGCCTTCATCCCTCACATCACCAGCGCCACGTCGTTGATCTTCCCAGTCGCGGAGATTGTGGCGGAGCTGAACCGGCGCGGGATTGATGTGGTGGTGGACGCGGCTCACTCCCCGGGCCAACTGCAAATCGACATCCAAGCCCTGAACCCGACCTACTGGGTCGGCAGCGGGCACAAGTGGCTGAGTGCGCCAAAGGGCACCGGCTTCATGTATGTGCGAAGCGACAAGCAGCCGGGGTTCCGGACCTTGGCGCTCTCCAGCCGCGCGGGGAAAATCCGCCCGGATCGGTCCCTGTTCCTGCGCGATTTCGATTACATGGGCACGGCGGACTACACGCCGATCCTGGCGATTCCGCAGACCATCCGCAGCATGGGCGAGCTTCTCCCCGGCGGCTGGCCCGCCCTCATGCGTCGCAATCACGAGACGATTCTCAAGGGCCGCGATGTGGTGTGCCGGGCCCTAGGCATTGCTCCCCCCGCCCCGGACACCATGGTGGGCAGCATGGTGACGCTGCCGCTGCCGGCACCGGCCCCGGAGTTTGCCAATCGCCCCACCAAGTACGACGACGCGCTGCAGGACAACCTCCTCGAGAGGCACAAGGTCGTCGCCCCGATCTGGCGCTGGGGCCCCAACGACATGCGGGTGATCCGCATCTCGGCGCAGCTCTACAACACGGCGGCGGACTTTGAGACGCTGGCGGGCGCGCTGGTGGAAGAACTCCGCCGCGAAAAGGCGATCCGGGCCACCGCCTAAAGCGGACTTGCAAGTCGCATGACTGGGACCCACCAATTCCGGTGGGTGCTGTGTTTTTGGGGATTGCACCAGGTGATGCGAGTTTTTTCTCGAAAAATAGAGAAGATGCCGCGATAGAGGACTTGAAACTCCAATATATAGAAGACTACGATATCCGCAATTAGCCCCGGACGTGTGTCTCCCGGGCCTTCACAACTTCCCTGGAGGGTTTCTATGAAGACGTGCTCAAGCCTCTCGCTCGCGGCGGTCGTGTGTGCGTTCGCCGGGTCTGCCTTCGCTGGGGTGACGCTCGACTTGCAGCCTCAAGCCGCGCCCGAGCCTGCTGCCGCCCAGCCCGACGCGGTGCCCCCGTCCACGCTCATGAGCCCGACGGCAACCTTCACGTTCTCAAAGGAGCGACTGCATGACGACCCGGAGATCCTCTGGCCGGGGTTCATCAACGGCCTGCGGGGCTTTGAGCACTTCTACAACCCGGTGGGCAACCCGTTGTACTTCGAGACCCCGCTCAACAACACCAGCGCCAAGGTGCTCTTTCTGCATCATGAGTTCTCGGACAAGTCGCAGTTGGTGGGCGGCCAAGTGAACGTGGTCGCGGTGCAGGCGCGAATTGCCCTCACCGAGCGCCTGGGCTTCATCGCCACCAAGGACGGGTACAGCTGGCTCGACACCGGGGCGCTGGGCAAGTCGGAGGGGTGGAACTCCGTGGCGGCGGGCCTCAAGTACGCCATCATCGCCGACAAGGAGAACGACCTGGTGGTGACGCCGGGCTTTCGCCTCATGTTCAACAGCGGCGAAGGAAAGATCCTGCAGTCCGGCACCACGGAGTTCAGCCCCTTCGTGAGCGTCGCCAAGGGGTGGGACAAGTTCCACGTCATGGGAAACTTCACCGCGAGAGTCCCCACCGACGGCAATGACGGGAACGACATCATCCAGTGGGACCTGCACGCCGACTACGAGATCCTCGATGGCCTTGCGCCAATCGTTGAACTCCACGGCCTGCATTATCTGGACAACGGCACCCGCGCCCCCTTCAGCGTGGGCGGGCTTGACTACACCAATCTGGGCTCGGCGGATGTCAGCGGCTCTTCGGTGATCTGGTTCGGCGTGGGCGCCCGCTGGAAGCTCACGCCCCATCTGTCGCTGGGCTCAACCTACGAGCACTCGCTGACCAATCAGAACGCCGACATCTTCGAGCAGCGCGTCACGGTTGACCTTGAGCTGACCTGGTAACGGCTCGAACCACTTGATCGCCACGAACGAAAAGCCCGGCCAAGGACCCGTGTCAACTCAAGGTCCTCCCGGGCTTTTCGGCGCGTGCTACCCACCCGCGCCGCTGGTGGTGGAGGTGGTGTCTGCTGTCCCTGCGAGCTCGAGGCACCGGTGTGGTGCTAAGGCCGCAACGGAGTTGCCCGGCCGAACTGGCTGGCAGGACGGGCGGGGGCCGGCGCGGCGGCCGCGGCTGCGGGTCGTGCTTCGGCCACGGGCGGGGTCGCCGGGGTTTGCCGAGCTTGTCGCAGTTGATCGATAGACCGATCAAGCTTGCCCAGAATGTTTTTGACTTGGTTGAATGTCTTCTCGGACGGTCCCATGCGTGCCCTCCTTGGCGAGCGTTCGACCGACAGCATCGACGCTCACAGGCACCGACTGACGCTTGGGCCCATGCGTGTTGACGGCGAGGGAGGGATCGCGCCGTCTGTGCGGGTCAGGGCGGCCCGTGACGCTGAGGCAACGGTGTGCCGATGGAAGGTCGTGCGATCACATCCGCACGAGTTGGCACCGAACGCAATCCATTTCGAGTTGCTAGCCTTGAGGTTGGAACATCTTTCGCATGG
>JBAZUW010000167.1:4310-7491 GCA_041661205.1 Phycisphaerales bacterium | reverse complement strand
GTGATGGGGGCGATGATGGCTTTTTGTTTGACGGCGGGGTCGGAGTCCTGTCCGGCGGGGCCGGCGATGCCGAAGGCCCGCTGGTTGGCGGGCATGCTGGGAAGGGGGGAGAAGGTGTCGGGGGCGCGGTCGATGCGGTGGGGCTTCTGGCCGGGCAGGGGCGTGAGAGAGCTGCTCTTGGCCGGGTCGAGGTCTTCGAGCCGGGCCGCGGGGAGCTGGGGCTGCTTGGGGGCGTTCTTGCCCTTGTCTCCGGCGGCTTTGTTCTTGCCGCTGTCGACGCCAAGCTCACTCAGAATGTCGTCGATGTTGTACTTTCCCACAGGTCTCTCGCTCGTGCCTGGCGCTTCGTTAGCGCCGGGGCTTTGCCGGTGCGGGGATCATTTTGACGGGGGCACGCTTGGGGCCGCTGGGCTGATTGGGGTCGAGGGTTACTGAGTAGGTGTCGCCGTCGGCCTCGAATGTGACGGTCATGCCTTCGATGGCGGTGACGGTGAGGCCCTGGTAGTGGTCGCCCACCCGCAGCATGCGTCCGTCAATGCGGGCGAGCGGGTTGGCGCCGGCCATGATGCCGTTGATCGTCATGCTCTGCAGGGTCATCTGATACTCGGCCTTGCGGGCAAGCTCCTGCTCCCGCGCGGCCTGGGCGGCCTGCTCTTCGGGGCTCAGGCTGGGCAGGAGTTCGCCGTTCTGCTCGATGACGGGCTTGTTCTGCGCCACCATGAACGGGCTCTTGCCGAAGTCCGCGAGGGCGACGTCGAGGGGCTTCTGGGCCCGGGCCAGGTCGGTCATGATTCGGTCGTAGGTCTTGGCCTTTTCGAGGTCCTGCTCGCCCTGGTAGTCGACGGTGGTGGTGGTGACGGTGACGCCGGTGCGAAGGCCTTCGCGGCGCATCCACATGAGCGCGACGGCGCTGACGGCGACCACCAGGCCGAGGATGATGGTCTGGCTGGGAATACGGCGCTTGGGGCGGCGCGTGAGGGAGTCGGGGGAGATTCCGGCGAAGGGCGCAGAGTCGGGGCCCGAGGCCTTGGGGGGCATGGGGGCGTCACTCATTGTTTGTCTCCGGAGGCGAGCTGGGTTTCGTCCTGGAAGTAGATGCTGAGGGTGAACTCCGCCTTGATTTCTTCCCCGTCTTTGTTCTGCCCGGTGATCTTGAGGTCGTGGATGCGGGTGATGCGGGGGAGCTTTTCGATCTGCGCCAAGTAGGTGAAGAAGCCGAGGAAGCTGCCGGTCACTTCCATCTCCAGGGGCTGCTCCATGTAGAGGGCGGCGGGCACGGGCTTGGATGACTTGATGGCGGGGCTCTTGAGCCCGCTGGTGATGGCAAGGTCGGAGACCTGGCGGACCAGGCCGTCCATCTCCTTGCCGCTGGGCAGGCGGGCCTCGATGATCTTCACGGAGCGTTTGATGTCTTCGTTGGCCTTGACGAGGTCGGCGTCGCGTTCGGTGATCTTGCTGAGCTTCTCAAGGAGCTTTTCCTTGTGGTCGCAGTCCTCGCGCTCGGTCTGCATCTTGATGTTGGCGGGGCGGAAGAAGGTGAAGTAGCTGGTGACGGGAAGACCGACCACCACCACCAGCACCAGGGCCGCCCGGGGTCCGAGCTTGCTCATTACTTGCTCTCCTTTTCGGGGACGTCGGCGGTCTGCTTGCCGGGCGTGGAGGTCTTGTTGTCCTTGGGGGCGTCGTCGGGGGTTTCGCCCAGCAGCGCCATGCGGTCGGTCATCAGCTTCTTGAGCGAGGCCGAGAGCATCTCGCCGTCAACGTCGTTCTTGACCTTCGCGGTGATCTGGAACTGCCGGACCACGGTCTCGCCGATCTTGGCCTCACGGATGTAGGCCATCTCGACGTCCTCAAGCGTCGGGCTCTGCTTGAGGCCACCCAGGAAGTCGGCGACGTCGTTGTTCTTGACCGCCGAGCCTTCGATGGTGAGGGCGTACTTGAAGCGCGGGGCCTGGGGCTTGGGGCGTTCAGGTTCCTTGACGGGCTTGCCGGTGACCTTCGCCGTCAACGACTTGACGGTGGTCTGCGGGGTGATCGCGGGGGGCGGAGGCTTGGGCGGGTCGATGCGGGTGCTCTTGATCTGCAGGGTTTCGAGGCGCATTTCCTTGGGCGCCCGAAGGGCGATCTCGCCGACGACCGCCCAGCGCGGCACACGCTCGATGAGGGCCGAGGTGATCTCGGCCTTGTCCATCATCTGGGCCCGCTGGTTCTCCAAAGACTTGACCTGATCGATCTTCTGCCCCGCCAGGCGGACCGACTCGTTGACGCGGGCCTTGCGGGCGTTGAGGGCCGAGACCGCCTTGTTCGTCACGACGAACGCGCCCAGCACGCTGCCAAGCACGATCGCGAAGAGGGTGAGCACCAGGATGTTGGCGCGGGTCTCCATCTTGCCCGCCACGTAATCCTCGGGCAGGAAGCTGTTGCGGGGCGCACCCGGGCTTTTCATCAGCGTGTTCATCGCGTACTCCTCCGGGCATCTGCCAGCGCCCCGCGGCGGTGGCCGTGTGATTCGTGTTTACAGGTCCGTGGGCGACAGGCACAACCCGACCGCCACCGACCACCCCGGCTGGGGCTGCTTCATGTCCACGCCCGACGGGGCTCGTTGCCGGTGCGCCCGATGCGGGCCATGGGGTCGGCCATCTGCGCCGAGAGCTTCAGTCGCCGCGCGATCTCCTGGCACAGGCCCTTGTGGCGGGCCTCGCCCCCGACGAAGACAAGGCGATCTACCCGCTTGCCGGGGAACTGTGCGGCGTAATAACGCAGGCACATCGAAACCTCGTCGGTGATCATTTCAAGGGACTCGCTGAGGTTCGCCTCCGCCGGCCCGGCGCTGGCGCGGGGCATCTTCGTGACATCTTCGGAGAGGCCGTGGGCGGTGCCGCTGCCACGGCGATCGTGCGATTCGTTGGGAATGTTGGCCGCGACGGGGATGGGCTTGCGCTCGACGGTCAGCGCGTCGGAGGCGGCCATGCGCTTGAAGCGGGCTTCCTTCAGGGAGCAGGAGGTCTGCTGGGCGATGGACTCGTCCATGGCCCGCCCGCCGGAGTTGACGACGCGGGCGAAGGCCAGGGTGCGCCCCCGTGAGATCGCGACATTGGTCGTGGAGGTGCCGATGTCGAGATAGAGCGTGCTGAGATCGGCGTCCTGATCGCGCTTGTTCAGGTGATCAAAGGCGTGGAGC
>JBAZUW010000167.1:0-4300 GCA_041661205.1 Phycisphaerales bacterium | reverse complement strand
GACAAACTCGCTCTGCAGGCCGACGGGCTCAAACTTGTTAGCGGCCAGCCCGCGAACGATCTGCTCCACGACGTCGCGAGGGGTCGCGAGCACGACGATTTCGATCTTGCCGGACTTTTCCTGGCCGACTTCGTAGAAGCGGTGCACCAGCGCTCCCGGTTCGCAGTTGAACTGCTGGGGGAGGAGTGCTTCGACAGTCTCGGCCAGGGCGGCCGGGTCGGACTTGGGCAACTGGATCTGCTTGCAGAGCGTCGCCCACGCGGGAATCGAACAGACGACGCGCCGGCCCTTGAAGCCGCCTTGACGGATCAGCTTGGGGAGTGCGGCCAACTGGAACTCGAGTCGTTTGCGGGGGTCGGCGTGAAGCTCGGCGGGCGTCTCCAGGCTGGAGGCGGCCACCAGCGTCGGCGGGTCGCCCTCGGCGAGCTGAAGCACCTTCAGGTTGCCGGCGCCGAAGTCCACGGCCACGGGCAGACCAAGATTCTGGGCCCCGACGGAAGTCTGGAGCTTCGCCGAGAGGGCGCCCAGCCTCGTCATCCCACTGAACATCTTGAAAATGCCCAAGCCCATGTTTGCCCGGTCTCCGATGCCCCGCCGCCAGAGCGCGGTGCGGGTGCAGTCCGACCATCGGCGTTGCCCATGCCCCGGTTCACCATGACCGGACGATCCACCCTCATCCAGGGCGTTGGGTGGGGCATCGCACGCAGCGCAGGCGGAACAGACGGCGCACGCACTTCGGGCGGCCAAGCTGAAAATGGCGGCAGATGCTGGTTATACCGGGGCGCGGCCACGCCGCAGCGCCCGCGCCCGCAAGGCCGGGCGCGATGTCGTGTATGACACGTTTCCGTCGCGGTTCAGCGTGCGATGGCCCTGAGCACGATGCGGTCAGAGCCGGCGGGAAACTTCACGAGCCGGTCGGCGTTTGCGGCCGGTGCATCACCGAAGCCTGGAGGTGGCGAGACCAAGAAGCCCCCGGGGGGCGTCGCGCCGCCCCGGATGGTGATGGTAATGGAGTCGCCTGCGGGCGTGAACGTGCCGCTGACGGGGCCGTATGGGGTGAGGATGTTATTGAACGCGACGGGTGTTTTTCCGCTCGCCCATTCGCGGGTCGCCCCGGCGAAGACCACCAGCGCGCCGTCACGCTCGTAGACGAACATCGAGAGCACGGAGTTGAGGAAGTCCGACCCCACCCAGGTGTGCGGCATGTCGCCGATGAACTTGGGGGTGGCGGGGTTCTGATAGACGACCTCGGCCCACTGGTGCCACGCCTCGGGGCGCTGGTGCTGGTGGAACCAGCGGAGGGCGGCCATGGCGCGCTCGGGTTCGCCGAGGCGCACGTATGAACCGATGTGCCGGAGTTCGTAGGGGGTGTAGGCGTCCCACGGGTTGCCGGGCTTGGCGCGGTCCTCGAAGTTTTTCCACGCGCGATCGAAGGTGGCGTGCAGGAGGTCTTGGGGCATGGTGCTTTGCTCGCCGCAGGGCCAGAGGGCGATGGTGGTGGAGGTGCTGTCAAAGTCGCCCAGGTCGGCGCAGCCGGGCATGTAGTTGATGTTGTGGGCTTGTGTGGAGGCACGGGCTGAGGCGTAGAAGGTGTCGCGGAAGTCGCTCGCCAGCGTGGCGTAGTCCTTGGCCGCGGCGTCGTCGTGCATCTCGCCCGCGATGAACGCGGCCTCTTTCAACCCCAGCAGCACAAAGAAGTCATCCCAGTAGCTGTGCATGGGCTTGGCGGAGTACCCCTCGTGGCTGATGGATTCGGGCACGAGGCCATAGAAGACGTGCTTGGGGGAAGCAGGGTCGGCAAACTCCGGCGTCATGCGCTCGGCGCGGAGGGACTTGATGTACGCGACGGCCTTTTGCACGCGGGGCCAGTGGGCGGCCAGAAACTCCTTGTCGTGCGTGAAGCGGTAGTAATCGGCCACGGCCCAGATGTACTGGCCATGGCTGTCGTGCTCGGGCACGGGGTCGGGGCCCCGCGAGTCGACGACGCACGGCACTTTGCCGGAGTCGAACTGATGAGCCCCGAACCAGTCCACCCAATCGCGAACGATTGGGGAGAGGCCACAGGCCAAGAGTGCGGCCGAGGTCATCGAGCCGTCGCGGGCCCACGAGCGCTTGTACGAGCGCGAGCCGGGCTGAATCGCCGGGCCGTCGCGGTTGATGTCGATGTACGCGAGCTGGGCGCCGAAGGTGTCGGCGATCCATTGATCCTGCGAGGGAAGCTTGAAAGTAACCTGGCCGGTGAGTTTTTGCCAACGGGCGGCCGCGTCAGCGAGGTGCTTGGGCCAGGCGGCCAGGTCGTCGGGTGAAGTCTCTAGAGGCGAGTCCGGGTGCGCGGGGCACAGCACGGGGATGGAGAGCTCCTGCCCGGGCTCGAGTTCGTAGGCGTACTTCAGCACGCCGGAGGCGAGGCCCTGGGGATCATGGGAGGCGGCCTCCGTAGGTGACGCGGGGCCGACGAGCCGCGCCACGATGTCGCCCCCGTCGAAGGGTGTCGTGCCGAAGGTTTCGGTCGCGGGAGCCCACACCCGCGCGACACCGTTGACCTTCACGCTGGAAAGGCCGCGGGTTTGCTCGATGGCGATGTCGCTCACCGACGACACGCCGCCTTCAAAGTTGAGTCGCTGCGAGGGCGGGTTCACTTGGAACGGCCGGACGCACAGGGCGAGCACGCCGACCTGGCGGCGCGTGCCGGTGTTCTTCAGTTGGTACACGGCTCGCAGCGCGGACGCGGGTGCGGCCCCCTCGTCGAAGGCCGTGATGCTCAGTTGCAGAATCCCCGCAGTGGCGACCACGGTGGGGATCGGCAACTTTCCATCACGCAGCGACTGCGTGTGCTTCATCTGTGCCCAGGTGACGAGCGTGCCGCCCGCGTCGAGGAAGGGCTCGATGGTGACGCCCCTTCGCGAGAGCTCGATTTGACCATCCTGCGCGAGGAGCGCCTCGACGGTGTCGCCGGGTGCCCCGACGATGGTCCAGTAGTTTTGCACGTTGTTGCAGTAGCGGGGGAACCAGCCCTGGGGGGAGAGGGCCGCGAGTGCCTGCATGGTGGCGTTTGGCGAGGCACTGAACTCCGGGCCCATGGAGGTGACTTCGTGCAGGCTGACGGAGGTGGCGGCGGGTGCGACGAACGCGAGCCGGATGTACCGGGCTTCGAGGTCCGGAGTCGTAATGACACTGCGCGAGGTGCACACCGTGTGGGTGGGGGTAGGCGTCCAGGTGGTTGCGTCGTCGGAATACGTCAGGGTCACGGCGGCGGGCGGCTTGTCCCAGTTGATGAGCAGGCCCCCGACCTCGGCCACGCGCCCGTAGTCGAGTGTGAGCGTGGCGGGGCTGGTGGCGAGCCAGGTGGTCTTGAGATTGTGGTCGACCGCCAGTTCGGGTGACGCGGCGTTGGGCGTGTCGGTGGTTGCGACGGGGGCGAGCGGGGCTTCACTCGGTGGCGGCAACTCTCGAAAGGCGAGGTTGCTCAGCCACACCGTGCCCTTGCCGCCGGTGTTGCTCGCGATGGCGAACTCGATGGCCCCAAGGTGCTTGAGCGGCGCGCCCGCTGCTGGCCCCCAGGCGAACTCAAAGGCACGCTTCTTGTTGATGAGGCGAGTCCATTCGCTGGGCCATTCAAACGCGCGGCGGTTGATCCACCACACGCTGTCGCCACTGTCGTCGAGGAGTTTGAATTCCAGGTTGTTCACCGGCCCGTCGCCGCAGACCTGGAAGGTGAACTCGTAGTTGCCGGGCAAGTCGAGCGGGAGAGGGCGATGGATGAGGCCATAGCCGCTGCCGGTGACGAAGTGGTAGTCGAGGCGGAGGGCCGGTTGTCCCAGATGGGTATCGGGCGTGACCGATAAGGTGACGCCGTCGGCAGTGACGGTTTTCCATTCGCCGGGTGCGGACATTGCGTCCAGCACTTTGGGCTGGGCAAATGCGGGTATTGCCGCGAAGAGCGGCAACAGCAGGGCGAGGCGTGCGAATAGAAAAAGTCGGGGCAAGTTGAAAAATGCAAACGCTTTCATGGTTGAAAATGGTACCATGACCGGGGAAGGGGTGGAGTGCCGGGCGGAGGCCCGAGTCGCGAAGCGAACCTGAGATGGATGTGCCGCCGGGTGTGATGTGGAGGAGATTTACCACAGAGGCACAGAGGCACAGAGAAGGAGAAGGCGAGCGCTGAAACAAACTTCTGAAACAGCGGATTTGAGGCAGAAGACTCGCCGAGAGGGAGAAGAGAGAAGAGACAGAAAGTAGCCAGACAGAAGAGGAAGGGCAGATGGCCCCAGCCCCCGCTGAGACCCCCGCCCGCGTACTT
>JBAZUW010000166.1:0-7576 GCA_041661205.1 Phycisphaerales bacterium | reverse complement strand
GCGAGTCAAGGAGTGGATCAACCAAACCCCGGACGACGCACAGTTGATCGCGTGCCTGAGCGGCGGCGGCTCGGCGTACCTCACGTTGCCGCACAACGACGTGTCGCTCGATGACCTCGTATCGCTGACCAAGGCGCTCCAGCACGCCGGCGCCGACATCCGCGAACTCAACTGCGTCCGCAAGCACGCGGAGCAGCTCAAAGGCGGACGCCTGGGCAGCATGTGCGCGGGCCCGGTGCGGGCGTACGTGCTTTCCGATGTCTTGGGTGATCCGCTCGATGTCATCGCGTCCGGTCCGTTTCACCCGGACCCGTCGGCCTACGCCGAGGCGCTCGAGGTGCTCGCGCGGCGTAGCGCCCAAGGCGTGGCCCCGGCCATCACCGAACTCTTCCAACGCGGGGCCGCGGGGAGGGAACCTGAAACCCCCAAAACCTGGGACGAACTGGGCGGCCCGCATCGCATCACACACACCATCATCGCCAACAACGACAGCGCCGTGGAGGCGGCGTGCGAGGCGCTGGTTTCAGCCGGCATCACGGTAGTGCAAACCCGCCGCCGGGTGGAGGGCAACGCGTCCGATGTTGCCATCACCCTGGCACACGACATGTGCCGGGCGCCTTCCACCGGAGAGCATCAGGCATGGATTGTCGGCGGGGAGTGGGTGGTCGATTCCCGCGCCTCGACCGGCGTCGGCGGCCCAAGTCAGGAGCTGGCGCTGGCATGGGCCGCCCACAGCGCGGGTTTTAGTGACTCCTACCTCATGGCCTTCTCAACCGACGGCATCGACGGACCAACCAACGCGGCGGGGGCAGTGGTGTCGGGGGATACGGCCCTCCAACTTGCCCAAGCAGGCGTGCACGCCGAGGCCGCCCTGGCCAACCACGACAGCCACTCCGCCCTCGACAAGGTCAACGCCTTGATTCGCACCGGCCCGACGGGAACCAACATCAATCACATCGCGGTGGGGCTGAAACTGTCGGAAGGCCAGCCCTTGCTTATGTCTCTGGGAGTGCAAGAATAACGATCCTGTTGGCCGTGCCGGCCCTGGACCCTTGGAGACTACCGATCATGACCCAAACGCCGGTCGCACCTCGAACCGCGACGCCGCCCGCCATGCCCATCGTCGACACCCACCCCATGGGTGCGGCGTTGACGGAATACGAACTCACGTTCGTGATGCCCTGCCTGAACGAGGCCAACAGCCTCGCCGGATGCATCAAGGCGGCGCAGGAGTGCGCCGCCAAGAACGGGCTGGCCGCCGAGATCGTCATCGCCGACAACGGCTCGACCGACGGCTCGCAGAAGATCGCGACGGATCTGGGCGCCCGCGTCGTGGACATCAAGGTCAAGGGCTACGGCAGTGCCCTCACCGGCGGCATCACCGCCGCCCGCGGCAAGTACATCATCATGGGCGATAGCGACATGTCCTACGACTTTGGCGAGGGCATGAAGTTTGTCGAAAAGCTGCGTGGCGGGGCCGACATCGTCATGGGCAACCGCTTCAAGGGCGGCATCGACCCCGGCGCGATGCCTCCCCTCCACAAGTACTTCGGCAACCCCTTCCTCAGCTTCATCGGAAAGTTCCTGTTCGGCTGCCCGGTGGGGGACTTCAACTGTGGCCTTCGCGCCTTCAGCAAAGAGGCGTTCCAACGGATGGACGTTCGCACCCCGGGCATGGAGTTCGCCGGCGAGCTGGTGATCAAGAGCCAGCTCAAGGGGCTCAAGTTCGCCGAAGTGCCGATCAAGCTGCACAAGGATCAACGCGGCCGCCCGCCCCACCTCAAGAGCTTCCGCGACGGCTGGCGCAACCTGCGCTTCATGCTCACCATGTCCCCGCGCTGGACGCTGCTGATCCCCGGCCTCACGCTCGGCTTCCTCGGGCTCATTCTCATGGCCCTCGTCGCCACCGGCCCCATCAAAATCAGCGGCGTGCAACTCGACGTTCACACCCTCGTCGGCGCCAGCCTCATGATCGTGCTCGGCTACCAGTTCGCCGTCACCGCCGCCGCCATGCGCCGCTACACCATGGCCGAAGAAGTCGGGCCCGTGCCCGAACTGCTTGAAAAGGCCTACGGCATTTTCACCCTCGAGCGCGGCGTGATCGCCGGCGTGCTCGGTGTGCTCGCCGGGCTTGTTCTCGTCGGCATTCCCACCGTCCAGTGGGCCCGCAGCGGCTTCGTGGGTCAGCTCGACAACGAAACCACGCTCCGCTACATGATCATCGGCAGCACGCTCATCGCGCTGGGCGCCCAAACCGTTCTCATGAGCTTTGTGATGAGCATGTTCAGCATCAAGTACCGCCGCAAGATCTGAGTGCGGGCTTCCTTCGTTCCTGACTTCCCTCCTAACTTCTACATCTTGTGGAACATGCCTCCGGCCCGTGTCCTTCCACCCCTTCCCAGCGATTGGCCAAAGTGCAAGGCACGAAACGGAATGCAGGATGCAACCCCGTCTCCAACGCAGCCACCGGTGAACCCTCGCGAAGCCGAGCGCTTCAGCCGCTATCTCGTGGGCGTGGTCGCCAGCCCTGCGTTGTGCGAGCGATATGCCGCAGGCGTTGCCGAGCTCGGGCTCTTCCCCTCTGGGAGAGCCGACGCATGGGCGCTCTCGCTGGCCCAGCGCCGCGACTGGACCATCGGTCCGCTGGATGCCGCCTGCGCGATACTTCACTCCGGCTGGGCGCTCCGCCGCCGCTTGATCCTGCTCAGCGCCGTCCTCGAAGCCTCCCCCGCACACGCCGATGACTACATCCCGCAGCCTCGCGGCACGCTCAGCGTGCTCGCTGTCTGCGTGGTCGAAGGTGTTGCGGGGGTCGTCAATCTTCTCCTCGGGCTTGTGCTGCTCTTGCTCGCCCCCAAAGGGCGGGCGGCATGAGCGACGTCATCGTCATCGGCTCCGGAGCCGCGGGCGTGGCGGCGGCCTGGCCCCTGGTGCAGGCCGGCGAACGCGTCACCATGCTCGATGTTGGCGAAACCGATGCCGGCACCGCCTCCATCATTCCCGCCGAACCCTGGTCGCACCTGCGACGCTCGGACGCGAATCAACATCGCTATTTTCTGGGTGATCACTTCGAGGGCGTGCCCAGCGGCAAGGCCCGAGTGGGGGCCCAGCTCACCCCGCCCCGCGCGTACATCGCCGCCGACGCGCCCCGCCTGCTCCCCCGCGACGCCCACGGTTTCGTCGGGCTCGAAAGCGTCGCCCAAGGTGGGCTCGCCAGCGGGTGGGGCGCCGCCGTCTCGCCGTGGATCGCCGAAGACCTCGCCGGGCTGCCCATCACCTTCGACCAGCTCCGCCCGCACTACGACGCGGTCGCCGACCTCATGGGCGTGTGCGGCCAGGCGGGGGACGACCTTTCGCCCCACCTGCACGATGCCCCAAGCATGATGCCGCCCCTGGAGCTGGATTCACCCGCCACGCAGGCATTCGGCGCGTATCAGGAACATCGTGCGTCCCTCAACCGCGCGGGGCTGGTGCTGGGGCACGCTCGCCTCGCCGCCTGCTCGCGCGAGCATCGCCGCCGCGGGCCCCAGCCGTACCTCGATATGGACTTCTGGGCCGACCACGGCGAGAGTGTCTATCGCCCACGCTACACGCTGCGTGAGCTGCTGGAGTTTCCGAACTTTCAGTCGCTCAGCGGGCGACTGGCGACGCGATTTGATTCGCACGCGTCGGGCGTTGTCGTACGTGCGACCAAGCTCGATAGCGGCGAGAGCGAAAAGCACGAGGCAACACATCTCGTTCTGGCCGCGGGGGCGATGGGTACAAGCCGCCTGGTCCTTCGCAGCCTCGGCCAGTTCGGCGTGCGTCGCCCGCTGGTGACAAACCTCTCGCCCTATTTCCCGATGCTCAACACCCGCATGTTGGGCAAGGAAGCCCAGGACCGTCGCCACAGCCTCACGCAGCTCACGGGGTTCTATCGCCCGCCGTCGCGCGACCGGGGCCTGGTGCAGTTGCAGTTCTATTCCTATCGCTCGCTGCTGCTGTTCAAACTACTCAAGGAAACGCCGCTGGCGCTGACACACTCGCGCCGCATCTTCCAGGCCCTGCTCCCGTCGCTCTCGTTGCTCGGCATTCATCACGAAGACAACCCCGCCCCGAGCAAGTTCATCGCACTGCACGCCCAGGCCAGCGACGCGCCCCGAGCGCCCGGCGTGTCGCCAGACACACTCGAAATCCGCTACGACCAGACCCCCGCAGAGGTTCGCACGCAGCACCAGACCGAGCGCGAGGTCCTCAAGCTTTTCCGCACGCTGGGCTGCTACACGCTCCACTCCCGCGCCGTGCGCCTCGGCGCCGGCGCCAGCATCCACTACGGCGGCCCCCTGCCGATGTCCGGCTCGCCGCGCGAGCTCGAATGCGACGCGGAATGCCGCCTTACCGGCCACCCGCGAGTGCGCCTCGCCGACAGCGCCGTCTTCCCGCGCCTTCCCGCCAAAGGTGTCACCTTCACCATGATGGCCAACGCCCACCGAGTGGGTACGCTGCTGGCCATGGAGACTGCATGACCAGCACGCGCGGCATCATCGCGATCACCGGCGCCACGGGCCTGCTCGGCCGCGCGCTGTGCGAAGCCTTCGCCGCATCCGGCTGGCATGTGCGGGCCTTGTGCCGCAACACGGGCACCAAGTTCACGAACCCGAACATCTCGGTTTACGCGTGCGATCTGCCCGACACCATCGACGCCGCGGCCTTCGCCGGTGCCCAGGTCGTCATCCACGCCGCCTACAGCATGCGCAGCGTGAGCCGCGATGTGGACCGCCGCGTGAACATCGACGGCAGCCGGGCCATCCTCAAGCTCGCGCGCGAGGCCGGTGTGCACCGCTACATCTTTGTGTCATCCGTCTCGGCCCACGCGCGGGCGCAAGGGTTCTACGGCCAGAGCAAACTCCAACTCGAAAAAGACCTCGACCCCTCGCGCGACCTCATCATCCGCCCCGGTCTTATTCTCGACACCAACGCCGGTCTCTTCGTGCGCATGCTCAAGACCGTCAAGAGCACCGGCATCGCCCCCATGTTCGGCGGCGGGCACCAGATCATCCAGACCGTGCACATCGCCGACCTCGCCGCCGCCTTCGTGCGTGCCGTTGATCTCGATCTCACCGGCACGCTGGTCATCTGCGAACCCAAGGGCATGGAGATGCGCGACCTGTTCAAGGAAATGGGGCGGCTGCTTGGGCGGCCGGTACGCATCGTCTCGCTCCCCTTCGGCCCGGTGCTGCTGGTGCTGAGGTGCGCCGAGAGCCTCGGCCTGCGCCTTGCGGTATCCTCCGACAATCTGCTGGGCCTGCGCAGCATGGAGCACATGGACAGCCGCCCGAGCATCGAGCGGCTGGGCGTCAACCTCCGTGATGCATCGCAGAGCCTCAGTGACCTTCTTGCCGGTTCAGCCAGCGCTCCGGGAGCCCGCACGTGAGTGAGCAGTACGACGTCTCGCCTCCCCTTGAGCCGGTTCTGGATCGATTCCTCACGCGGCGCGTGCGCGTCCTGCTCTGCCTCGCCATGCTCGCGCTCTCGCCCGTCGTCTGGCTCGCGATCAAGCCGTACGCCTGGCTGCGCGAGATCGAAGTGACCATGACGCCCCAGGCCGGAGCCGAGCGCGACATTGCGCTCGAGTGGCAGGAGCGGGGCGGCGGCCCCTGGAACGGCATCTGGGTCGACCTGTGCGCTCGCTCCCCCGGTAAGCAGAGCGCCGAGATTCGACTCTCCGGCAAACCCGCCGGCCCGGGCATCACCACGTTCGGGTTTCACCTCTACGAAGTGCGTGCGGGTAGCGGCGTCGTCAGGCGCACGCAGCTCAAGGCCGCACTGGCGCTCTGGAACAAAAACCCCGAGCAGGCCCGCGCCGCCGGCTGGGAGTTTGAGGGCGTTTGGAAGCCCGGCAACGGCGAGCTGGGTGGCGTCTACAGCCAGGCGGCCGGGCGAATCCGCTTCCCGCTCCCGCCAGAGGCCTCCGGAAACGACGTCACCTTCGAGACCGAGAAGCTCAAATGGGGCGGCGAGGTCACCTTCAGCGTGGGTGACGCACAGGCCGCCGTGAACACCTACGCCCCCGAGTGGGAATCGCTGCTGGTGAAAGTTCCCGGAGCACTCGTCTTCGCCGCCGGCGAGCCGATTGTCGTGCGGACGTCCCTGCCCGCATACCCGATCGCCGATCTACGAATCTCTCGCGAGCGCGACCGCACGCCGTTGATCCTCTCGCGCGTCGTGATGCACACCCAGCTCTTCGGCGTGGCCATCGCCGATCGCGCCTTTGAATGGGAAGCCAACCAAACGACAGCTCCTTTGGGTGACGGCCGCGTCCAGGTTCTCGGCGAGGCCGTGCGCACCGCCACACCCATCAGGACCACATTGGGCGTGCACGCGTTAGGCGTTGGCGTGGTGGCCGCGAGCTTGCTGTGCGGATGGCTGCTGCTCGTGCACATCCTGGTACCAACCTGCCGGGGCGCGGCAACGTACTGCAATGAACTGTTTCTCGTCTGGCGAGGCCCGCACGTGCTGCCACCGCAACACCGGCCCGCGTTCGGCGTGGCCTTCTGGACGCTTTTTGCCCTCATCGCCGCGGTGCACGTCTGGATGGCCTGGTGGGCCCCGATTCTCTACCCCCCCGACAGCATCGACTACATCCTTAACGCCCAGA
Organism: Phycisphaerales bacterium; assembly: GCA_041661205.1. GTDB lineage: Bacteria > Planctomycetota > Phycisphaerae > Phycisphaerales > UBA1924 > RI-211. Next base: position 939 of record JBAZUW010000166.1, on the reverse strand, counting down.
AACTCTTCGAAACCCGCAGCATCGACCATTTCGGCGCTTGGCGACTCCCCGGCGTTTCGTTCGTCCTGCTGCCTTTCATCATGCTCTTTCGCCACCCGGAAAACACGCTCGCGCTCGTCCAAGGATTCGGCAGCGTGCTGATGGCCGTGATGATCTTCGATATCTCTCGGCGCTTCATGCCCCGCCCTGCCGCCTTGCTCGCCATGCTCCTGGTCGGCCTCGATCCGCCCACCCTCGTGTGGGAGCGCCATGTCATGTCTGAGTGGACCCTCGCCTTCGCCGCCACCCTATGGGCGTGGCTCTTCGTGCGGCTGCTGTTCTCCGCCTCGAATGCTGCGAAACGTAATCGCCCCCGATTTGCCGGCGCGTTCGCTTGGGCTGCCTGCCTTGGCCTGGTTTCGGGTTTCTCGCCACTCATCCGCGGCAACGCCCAGCTCATCCTCGTCATCACGCCCCCCGCAATCGTCTTCACGCTCTGGGGCTACACAAGGTTCCGATCCGCCTTCGCCCTCGCGGGCGTCGCCGCTGTCTGCTCCGCCCTCGTCATCGCCCCGTGGATCCTTCACATCAATCAAAAATACGGCCGACCGGCCGTCATGATCGGGGGCGGCTTCGCAAACCTGCTCTTCACCTGGAACGGCGGACAGATGGACACCAATCAAACCCGCTTGTATGACGCCGCAAGTATGCGCGATGTGAACGCCGTAGAGGGCCCGCAGAACAATCCATTCCTGTACATCCAACGCCTCGATCACTCTCCCCGCCTGCCCGACACCAAGGGGCTCGACGGCTGGATCTGCCAGGATGACCGCTGCACCATCGCCGCCGACGAGAGCCGCATGCGTCATGGTGGCGACATCTGGCGCGAGATGGCCAATGGACTCTGCGTGCAAGTCTTCCGCTTCGGCCATGCGAGATTTCCGGCCACCACGTTCTGGG
>JBAZUW010000165.1:1483-7701 GCA_041661205.1 Phycisphaerales bacterium | reverse complement strand
CGCCCAACGCCGGGCTGGCCTTGAGCGATTCCGAGCGTGGTCGCCTGTACACGCTGCTCCGTAACGCCGACACCCGCATCAAGGCCTTGAGCCAGGTGCAGGTCAGCCTGCAGTTCGCGGATGACGCGCTCTCCAAGAGCGATCTGCGCCTGGCCACCCGCCACGCCCAGGCCGTCATCGACGCCCCCACCGCCACCAACGCCGAAGTCGGCCAGGCCCGCAGCATCCTTGAGAAGGTGACGCAGCGCCAGGGCGAACTGGCCCCCGCCGTCCCGGGTCTCATCGAACAGGCCGGTCAGCAGCTTGACGCGGGCGACTTTGCCGCCTCACGCCTCACCATCGAATCCGTCACACGCTCGGGTGTGGAACTGACCCCGGAGCAGAACCACCGCCTGAGTGATTACCAGCTTCGCGTGCTGGCCGCGGCCCCTGCCAACGCAGGCATGATGCAGCCGGGCGTGATCAAGAAGCGTGAGCAGCCCAGCGAGCCGGTGCCCGCGAGCCCCGCCCCGGCCACTCCCGCCCCGGCCAGCCCGGCGCCCACGCCCGCGCAGCCGATGAGCCAGCCGGCGGAGCCCGTTTCCCAGCCCGCGGCTCAGCCCGTCGCCCAGCCCGCGCCCGCCGAGCCGATGGCCCAGCCCGCGAGCACCGAGCCCGCCGGCATGAGCCAGCCCGCGGCAGCACAGCCGGTGGCCACGCCCGCCCAGCCGGGCGACCTGGTGGCTCAGGCCCGCGCGTACGACGCGAAGTCGATTCTCGCGGAAGCAGACGCGGCGTTCGATCAATCGCGGATGAAGGAAGCCGCCGACAAGTACCAGCGCGTGCTGGGCGAATACTCCAACGACCTGACTGCGGAAGACAAGTCCCACGCCGAACAGCGTCTGGCCGAAGCCCGCGTTCGTCTGAATGTGGACGCCGGTACGCCGGGCGACCTGCTGAATCGCGTGACCACCGACAACAGCATCCGCAAGCAAGCCTTCCTGGCCGAGTTCAACAACGACCTTGAGTCGGCCAAGCGGGCGCTTTCGGGTGGCGACACCGGCAAGGCGCGTGATCTGGCCGCCTCTGCCAATCTGCGGCTGAACACCAATAAGGACATTACCGCCGCGGGCGAGTTTGAAGACCTCACCAAGCAGGTGCAGGCCCTGCGGACGGAGATCGACAAGACCGATGACGTGGCCCGTCAGGCCGCGGCCGAAGCCCGAACCAAGGCGCTCAAGGAAGACGCTGATCGGGCCGCCCGCGAGGCCGCGGCGAGCAAATCCGCCAAGATTGCGGAGAACATCTCCCGCGTGCGTTCGCTGCAGGCGGAGATGAAGTACGAGGAAGCGTTGCAGACGTGCGAGAACATCCTGTTCCTGGACCCGACGAACTCGACGGGCCTGGTGCTGAAGGATGTGCTGCGTGACATCGTGCTGCTGCGGGCCGCCCGCCACTCCGACGCGCTTAAGGCCCGCGGCATCGCAGCGAACTCCACCGACAACATCGGCGCGATGGTCCCCCCCACCGACATCATCGACTACCCGTCGGAGTGGCCCCAGATCAGCTACCTGCGGGGCGAACCTTCGGCGTTCAATGACACGCCGGAGAACCGCCGTGCGTTGGCGATCATCGACAGCAAGCGCATCCCGGTGCAGTTCAACGACACGCCGTTCTCGAACATCGTCACCTTCATCGGGGCGGTCACCAACCTGAACGTCGACGCCGATTGGTCGAGCCTCAGCAACGCGGGCATTGACAAAGAAACGCCCGTCACCCTGAACCTCTCAAACGTGCCCATCCGCACCGTGCTGGACCGCGTGATGGAGAAGGTCAGCCCCGACCCCCTCGGCACCAACGGCGCCGCCTGGTCGATGAATGACGGCGTACTTACCATCGCGTCGCGCGAGGTCATCAACAAGAACAAGACCATCGTCATCTACGACATCCGCGATCTGCTGGTCGAGATTCCCAACCACACCAACGCCCCTGAGTTTGACCTTCAGCAGGTGCTGCAGGCGGCCTCCCAGCGTGGCGGCGGCGGCGGTCGGAGCCCCTTCAAAGACGCGAATAACAACAACACGCAACGCCGCTCGCTGGAAGACCGCACCAACGACATCATTCAGATCATCACCAACAACGTTGACAGCCAGGGCTGGCGCGAGAATGGCGGCGATACCGGGTTCATCCAGCAGCTCCAGGGCTCGCTCATCATCACCAACACCCCCGCCAACCATCGCGTCATCCAGGGCCTGCTCAGCCAGCTCCGCGCCCAGCGTGCCCTGCAGGTGAACGTCGAGACCCGCTTCCTCCTCGTCGCGCAGGACTTCTTCGAGCAGATCGGCTTTGACCTGGACGTGTATTTCAACGCCAACAACAACCAGGTCCGGGCCGCCCGCGGCACCCAGCCCAACGCCCAGGCCTCGGACTTCTTCGGATCCAGTGGTCAATATCTCGGCGGACGCTTCTTGCCCAACGGGAGCAGCACCCCGATCTTCGCCGGCGCCCGCCCCAGCCCACTCTCGCCCGTCTCTTCGAGCCAGAACAGCCTGGGCATCACCGAGGGTCTTACCACCAGCGGGTTTGCCAACGGAATCCTGGCGGGCGCGCCGGCCCTGGGCGTCGCCGGCCAGTTCCTGGACGATGTGCAGGTTGACTTCCTGATCAAGGCGACTCAGGCCGACCGCCGCACCGTGACCCTGACAGCCCCGCGTCTGACGTTTACCAACGGCCAGACGTCGTACATCGTGGTCGCCACCAGCATCTCGTTTGTTTCAGATCTTCAGCCGGTCGTCAGCGAGTCCGCAGTCGGCTTTGACCCCACCGTCAGTGCCGTGCCCTCGGGCGTGACGCTTTCGGTCTCCGGCACCGTCTCGGCGGATCGCCGCTACGTCACGCTGGATGTGAACACCGCGACCAACACGGTCATCGGATTTGCCACCCAGTCCATCACCGCCGTCGCGGGTGGCCAGTTGCAGAACTCGGCCCAGGTCGGCTCCAACATCCAGCTCCCCACGGTCACCACCACCAAGATTCAGACCACTGTCACCGTGCCGGATCAGGGCACCATCCTTCTCGGCGGCCAGCGCCTGGTGACGGAGCAGGAAGTCGAAGCCGGCGTGCCGGTCCTCTCCAAGATCCCGATCATCAACCGCTTCTTCACCAACCGGACCACCACCAAGGAAGAGCAGACCCTGCTGATCCTCATCAAGCCCACAGTGCTCATCCAGAACGAGCAGGAAGAACGCCACTTCCCCGGTCTGGCCGAGTCCCTCAAGCTCCCCGGTAACTGATCGCCCGAAGGCCGCACTGCACAAGCCCGGGCGGCCGTCGCCCGGGCTTTTTTTCCGACCCGCTGTCCGCTGGAGCTTTTGCGGCCCGCTATCATCGCCGGTCAAAGAGCTTTCCAGGAGTCTCGCGCATGGCCGCTTCCGAGTCCCGCATCAGGGTCAAGAGAACCGAAGGCTTCATCCAGGTCGAGTTCGTCGACCGAAACATCCTCGACGAGGGGAACATCCGCTCGATCAGCGACGAGATCGCCGCGCTCATCGACGCCGAGCCCAAGCCGAAGATGATCATCAGCTTCGCGAACGTGGAGCATCTTTCCTCCGCCGCCCTGGGCGCGCTCATCACCCTCAACAACAAAATCCGCGCCCGCACCGGCCAGCTCCGCCTTTCCAACATCAACCCGCAGATCTTCGAAGTATTCGCGATCACGCGGCTGAACACCATCCTCCAGATTCACCCCACCAACGAAGACGCCGCCAAGAGCTTCGTCTAATCACCATGGCCGCCTCCCATGGCCAGCACGATCGCGCCCTGATCACAGTCGTTAACGACCCAGCGGCCATCGAGCGCGCCGAAGACCGGGTGGTCGAGGCCCTCACCCGTTTCAACTACCCCCGCGCTTCCGTCTTCGCCGTACGCCTGTCGCTGCACGAGGCCATGAGCAACGGCTTCCGCCACGGGCATCGCAGCCTGCCCGAAGGCACGCCCATCTCGGTCCAGTTCGACGCCACCGACGACACCGTCGAGATCATCGTCGAGGATCAGGGGCCGGGCTTTGACCCCAACGCCATCCCCGACCCAACGCTGGAAGAAAACCTTGAGCGGGGCTCCGGACGCGGGTTGCTGCTGATCCGGGCCTACATGACCTCGGCTGAGTACAACAGCAAAGGCAACCGGCTGCAGATGACCTATCGCCGCCCTCCGGGGGCGTGAGCGGGTCGTGACCCGGCGGAGCGGCCATTTCCTTGACTCTCACCGACATTGAACGATTCTAAGTTTCACCTGAGCCTACAGTCTCGCCTTACGGGGCCGCGGCCTGCTGCCCTAGGAATCCACCGCCTTACGTGTTCCGAACCCATGGGGGAGGAATGCGTACGAGAAGTACCAAGCTGGAGGCACCCATGACCGACCGCCCCGACACGATTTACCTCGATCACGCCGCGACGACGCCTTGCGACCCCCGGGTTGTCGAGGCGATGTTGCCGTATTTCACGACCATGTTCGGCAACCCCGGCAGCCGCAACCACAAGTTCGGCTGGGACGCTGAATCGGGCGTCGATAAAGCCCGCGAGCAGGTGGCCAAGCTCATCGGCGCTGACGAGAAGGAAGTGATCTTCACGTCAGGTGCGACCGAAGGGAACAACCTCGCGATCAAGGGCGTGGCGTATCTGTACGAGAAGGCCCCCGCCGGCAGCCCCAATCGCGGGCACATCATCACCAGCATCATCGAGCACAAGGCCGTGCTCGACCCCTGCAAGCGCCTCCAGAAGGAAGGCTTTGATGTCACCTTTCTCGAGCCCCCCAAAGACGGCGTGATCACCGCCGCCATGGTGCAGGCCGCCATGCGGGAGGACACCATCCTCGTCTCGCTCATGTGGGCCAACAACGAGATCGGCACCATCAACGAGATTCCCGAGATCGGCGCCCTGTGCCACGAGCGGGGCATCATCTTCCACACCGACGCCACCCAGTGGGTCGGCAAGATGCCCACCGACGTCGAAAAGGCTCAGGTCGATCTGCTGAGTTTCAGCGGACACAAGATTTACGGGCCCAAGGGCGTGGGCGCGCTCTACGTCCGTCGGCGCAAGCCCCGCGTGCGTTTGCAGGCCCTCGCCGATGGCGGCGGCCAGGAACGCGGCTTCCGCTCCGGCACCCTCAACGTCACTGGCATCGTGGGCTTGGGCAAAGCCTGCGAGATCGCGATGCAGGAGATGGAAAAGGACGCCGCCCGGCTCGTCCAGCTGCGCGACCGCGTCGAAAATGCGGTCACCAGCCAGCTCGATAGCTGCCAGGTCAACGGCCACCCCACCAAGCGCCTGCCCCACCTCACCAACATCTCGTTTGGCTTCGTCGAGGGCGAGGGCTTGATGATGGCCATCAAGGACATCGCCTGCTCCAGCGGCAGCGCCTGCACCAGCGCCAGCCTCGAGCCCAGTTATGTCTTGAAGGGTCTGGGCGTGGGCGACGAACTCGCGCACAGCAGCCTGCGCCTCAGCATGGGCAAGTGGACCACGGCCGAGCAGGTCGACTATGCCACCAACAAGATCATCGAGGCGGTCAAACGCCTCCGTGAGATGAGCCCGCTGTACGACATGCACAAGGAAGGCATCGACCTCAGCAAAGTCGAGTGGGCGCACCACTAAGGCTACTCGGCACTCCCCGTTTCCCACCAATACACTCCGCATTAATCAACTTGGAGATTCAGCAATGGCGTATGGACCAAAAATCATCGAACACTACGAAAAACCCCGCAACGTCGGCGCCTTCGGCACCACCGCCGAGGTCAAGACTCGCAAGGACGTCGGCGTCGGTCTCGTCGGCGCCCCCGAATGCGGCGACGTCATGCAGCTTCAGATCCGCGTGAACCCCACCACCGGCCTGATCGAGGACGCCAAGTTCAAGACCTTCGGCTGCGGCTCGGCCATCGCGTCTTCGTCTCTCGCCACCGAGTGGCTCAAGGGCAAGACTCTGGACGAAGCCGAAGCGATCAAGAACACCCAGATCGTCGAAGAGCTCAGCCTCCCCCCGGTCAAGATCCACTGCTCCGTGCTCGCCGAAGACGCGATCCACGCCGCCATCAAGGACTACCAGGAAAAGAACGGCCTGGCCGCCAAGCCCGCCGAACAGGCCGCGACGCACTGAGAAAGAACTTGATGCCTCGGTGCCGCCTGGCTTGATGTCCGTCTACACGCGGCCAGCACACCCGGCCCGTCCTAAGCATCCAAACCTTC
>JBAZUW010000165.1:0-1473 GCA_041661205.1 Phycisphaerales bacterium | reverse complement strand
CCTTCTGCCCGGCTGAAGCGTACAATAATCAGTAAGAAAGACCCAGGAGAACTCACGAATGTCCTCAAACACCATGACCGATTCCACCGCGACCGGCGGCGTCATTATCACCGAGCTCGCCGCCAAAGAAATCCAGAAGATCATCAAGGAGCAGGAACTCGACGCGGACAAGGTCCGCCTGCGCGTCGGCGTCAAGGGGGGCGGCTGCTCCGGCTTCTCCTACCTCCTCGACCTCACCGAAACCCAGAAGGACACCGACGAATCCTTCGAACGCCACGGCATCAAGGTCATTTGCGACCCCAAGAGCCTCCTTTACTTGGATGGCGTCACCATCGACTTCAAGGACGAGCTCATGCAGCGCGGCTTCGTCTTCAACAACCCCAACGCCACCTCGTCCTGCGGCTGCGGCAGCAGCTTCAGCGTGTAAGGGTCGCGTGCAGCCTCGTTCGCTTCCTGAGCCCTCGCCTTGGTGCGGGGGCTTTTGCGTTTTGAAGCGAGGCATTGGAATTTCGGCATTCGTTCGAGCGTGGACGAACCAGTTGCCTCACGCCGCCAACGAATGCCGAATCACGAATGCCGAATGCCGCCCCCACATTTCCGCAACCCTTTTCAGCTTCCCCCTTGAGGTTTACCCGCAGAGGCGATAATCTCTATTGGACGTAGGGGGAAATCTCGTGTTCCCCGCGGCCGCGGCCCTCTCTCAGCCCGCGACCCGCTCGCGTCGCTCGCTTGAGGCAGGAACGCCGCTATGAGCCAGGCGCCCACACCCGTCGAAACCGCCCGCGGCTATTCGCCCCCGAGCGTCACCCAGTTCAGCGTCTTTCTCACCAACAAGGTGGGCAAGCTCTTCGACCTCGTCGAAGCCTTCGAAGGCTCCACGTGCCACATCTGCGCCCTCTCGGTGCACGAGGCCAGCGACCACGCCGTCGTCCGCATCATCACCAGCAACGCCCGAGTGGCCGGCGACATCCTGAGCCGCGAGAACATGCCCTTCAGCAAGCGCGACGTGCTGGTGGTGGAGATATCCGGGGGCCACACGCTCTCCAGCATGTGCTTGTGTTTGCTGGCCGCGGAACTCTCGATTCACTTTGCCTACCCGCTGATGCTCCCGCAAACCAACGCCCCCACCATCGCCCTGGCGGTGGACGACCTGACGCTCGCGGGCCAGATCCTGCGACGTAAGGAGTTCCGCCTGCTGGGCGAGGCGGAGCTGCCGGGCAAGGCGTCGTAGTGTCTCTCCAGAAGGGTCACTGACCTGAAGTGCCACTGACCTGTTCAAGCTTTGTTGAACAGGTCAGTGCCGAACACCCACACCTCCCGCCACGCCGCACTGACTTCGAAGCGAGGTCCGATGGGTATGAAGACCTGTTGCTCCAGCCGGGAAACACTCCCGGCGGGAACAAGCAATCCCATCAAGGAGCAACAGGTCATGGAGAATGTACCGGTGTATGTCGGGCTTGACTACCACAGCCA
>JBAZUW010000164.1:3698-7706 GCA_041661205.1 Phycisphaerales bacterium | reverse complement strand
TCTAGATCGACGGCACCTTCTGCACCATCCGCCTCACCTCTGCCACGTGTCCGGTGATCGCCACGCAGCCGGTGGCGTCGGTCGAGACCTGCGTCGGTGGCGATGCGCACGTGTCAGTCTCCGCCCCCGGCCCGGTCGCACAGACCTACCGCTGGGAGCGCGAGCTTGAAGGCGGCACCTGGCAGCCTCTTGCCGCGGGCATGATGCCCGCCGTGGGCACCGTCAGCGGCGAGCACACCCCCGCCCTCTCCATCTCCAACGCCGGGTCCACGACCCAGGTGCGCTGCGTCATCACGACCGCCTGCGGCAGCGTTACCACCTCGACCACCGACATCCTGGTCTCGCCCTGCGAGCCGGCCTGCGACGCGGATCTCAACGCCGATGGCAACGTCGATCAGGGCGATGTGGACTACATCATCGGCGTCGTCGCCGGAAGCGAAAACCCCACCAATATCGACCCGGATTTCAATCGCGACGGCAACGCTGATCAGGGCGACATCGACGCCCTGATCAACGTCGTCGCCGGCGGCACGTGCCCATAAGCGACTGAGCTTCACGCCAACCCGCTCCCACCCCAGCACCGCTTCGGCGGTGCTGTGCTTTGGTGCGCAAAGAAGAAGCCGCCCCGAACAGAGGGGGCGGCTTCGTGAGGGGCTGTGATGTTGAAGAGTTCTTACGCCGCCATGCGACGCTTGACCTTCACCGGGACCTTGTCCTGCTTGGGCATGGGCTTGGAGATGGGCAGCTCGGTCTCGGGCTTCAAGGTCAGCATGTCGACCAGGTCCGCCGGGCTGTAGGCCCACTGGCTGGCCCCGATCTCCTGGGCCAGGCCGTCGGCCCGGTTGAAGACCCCGCCACCGACGACGACTCTGGTTTCGCGGCAACTGCCGTTTTCCTTCAGCGTGTCGATGATCTGGCGGATGCCCGGCAAGTCGCTGGCCGCCGAGGCAAACAGCAGCAGAATGTTCGGACGACGCTCCTGCACCTGGGCGAGCAGTTCATCCGCGGGGACGCCCCCCCCGGCGAAGGTGACGGCAAAGCCGTTGGCCTCCATCAGGTCGCACGCGATCTGGGCAGCGAGTTCTTCACCCTCGCTGGTGCCGCAGGACGCGACGACGGTCTCGCGAAAGGGGGCCTGCACCGCCAGCTTGCCCGCGGCCTGATCCACCAGCATGCGGAGCAGGCGGGTGGACATCTGGTAACTGATGTTGGTCATCTGGTCGCTGCGATGCAGCTTCTCGATGAGCTCATGCACCGGCCAGAAAAGATCGCTCAGTACGGTGGCGGCGGGAACAGTGGCAGTTTCCTGCACGATCGCCCGGGCAGTGGGACGATCCCCCGCAACAAGGGCTTCAAACAAACGCTCGACGAGAACTTCCTGGCTCATGGCTGGCTCCGTGTGCTGTGCTCGACCGAAGTCGGCGTGGTTCCACCACGGCGTACCCCCAAACCGGAAAAGATTGACCCGCGGCTGAGATCCCCCGGCCCGGGTGTCGCGACAAACATTCCGCCGCGGCAGGGTGTCTATCGGAGTCAAGCACGTTTTGCGTGGATTTTGGGGTAACCAATGCGCAATGCGGTGGTCCCAAAATTACCGGGACCGATAACGCATTAACGGGACTTTAGGTCCGCATAAAAACCCATGTAAGGCATTACATTTGGCGTATAGCCCGATAACAGGCGCAGATCCCCATGGAAAGGCTGGCCGCATTAACCCCTGTAAAGCCCACTCCCCCGATCGCGGCAACCATCTGTTCCCGCGTCATAAACGTGCCGACCGACGCAGGCAAGTACTTGTAAGCACCGCTCTTATCCGCGCTGATTGCCGTCGCGGTAAGCGGCATGATGCGCCGACAGTACAGGTTATTGACCCACCGCATCAGGGGTATGCGCGGCTGATCGAACTCCAGCACCACCAAACGCCCGCCGGGGCGCAACACCCGCGCGAACTCACGCAGGGCTTTCACCGGGTCCGCCACGTTGCGGATGCCAAAGGCGATCGAGACCACGTCGGCGCTGGCGTCCGCCAGCGGCAGATTCATCGCGTCCCCCTCGAAATAACCGAACTTGGCCCGGTTTTGGTCGCGGCGGCGTTTGTCTTGGGCCACCTTGAGCATGCCATGGGTGAAGTCGATGCCGATGACCTGGCGGGCGGCGGTGCGGGCGAAGGCCTGGGTCAGGTCGCCGGTGCCGCAGGCGACGTCGACGACGATGTCGCCGGGTTCGACAGCCGCAGCCCGAACCGCGTACCGCCGCCAACGCTGGTCCTGGCCAAGGGAATGGACGCGGTTATTGAGGTCGTACGACGCGGCGATCGCGCCGAACATGCGGCGGACCTTCTGGGGCTTGTCTTCGTTCGCGTGGGGGTTGCGAAGTTCGGAATCCTGCCAGGCAGGGGGCGAGATGGCGGGGGTCTTGTCGGGCACGGGGGATGGTAGGGATTCGCTGACGCGATCTACTTAGACGCAGCGTGCAGCACGGCAAGCTGGGCGCGGTGGCGGGCGCCCCCCAGGTCGAGGATTTCGTAGTGCGAGGCGACGAGGCGGGGGGAGAGGAGAATCTGATCGATGGCAATGATGGGCCACTGGCGTGGGTAGGTGTAGTCGGGGCCGCGGCCGGCGTCGTCGAAGGCGTGGTGCATGTTGGCATGCAGCAGCGAGAGGGAATAGGAGCCCCGGGGGGTGTTGCAGTCGCCCATGATGATGCCGGGGGCGGGAAAGCCCAGCACCTCGCCGCTCATCGGCTCGGGGCGATCCATGCCGGAATCCTGGCGGACCATCACCGGCCCGCGAAAGGAGTCGATCGCGTTCCGGGCTTCGCGAAAAGCCCGCTCGCGATCAAGCCACACATCGCTGGGCATGTCGATGCACCAGGCGATGACGGGCCCGCCAAGCGCCGGCACATCCAGCTCCAGCCACATCGCCTCGCCATTGTCGATGTGGTCGGGGTTCAAGATGGGATACTTCGGGCGATTTGGTTCCAGAGCGATCCCAAGGGGGCAGAAGCCGTGGCGGAGAATGGGGAACTTGGAGAAGACCGTGAGAATGCCCCCTCGGGCGGAATACGTCGTAGGCCCCATCGAGGCCCTGACCCCGGCGGCGTCGAAGGTGTAATGCGGGTTGGCGACGAAAATGATGTCGGCCTTCAACGCCACCAGATTGTCGTGTGACGGCTTCATCGGGGCCCACGACTCGTTCCATGCAACAAGGCGCACTCCGGGGGAGGTGGGTGGGCGGCGAAGAACATTGCCGAGGCGCCACTCCGCGATGAGCACATACGCGACGACCGCGCCACACCCGAGCAGGTAGAGCTTCTGCGTCTGGGAAGTAGGGCGGCGGGGGCCGGCGGCGCTGGTGAAGTCGGTTTTTACGGCATACGCGCCACCGGGCGCGAGCAGCCGCCATGCCAGGCCGAGGACCAGGCTCGCAGGGAGCATGATGACGGTGGGAATCCACCAGAGGAACTGGGTGAGATAGAAGCGGTCGGTGACGAAGTGGCCGAAGATCCAGGCGGCGAGCAGGAGCACGGCGAGAACGCCGCAGACGTGACCCAGCCAGCGTGAAAGGCGGCGAAGCCGGGGTGTGGGGGGTGTAAAAGGGGTGGAGGAATCCGGCACGCGGGGAGGGTATGGTTGGCGAGATCGGAGCGGCCTGTCTTGGCCGCCCCGCGTAGGATTGGCGGAAAGCGGGCGATCGGACGGCCCGGAGTTCAGGACGACCAGGAAGCTTCTATGGCTCACGTGATTACCGAACCCTGTATCGCCACCAAGGACACTGCATGCGTGGCGGTGTGCCCGGTGGACTGCATCCACCCGACCAAAAATGAGCCGGACTACGCCACCGCGACCCAGCTCTTCATTGATCCGGACACCTGCATCGACTGCGCCCTGTGCGTGGACGAGTGCCCGGTGAAGGCGATCTTCCAGCAGGAAGATGTGCCCAATGAGTGGAAGAAGTTCGTGCAGGTGAACTTGGACTACTACAAGGCCAAGGGTTGATCGCGTGCCGC
>JBAZUW010000164.1:0-3688 GCA_041661205.1 Phycisphaerales bacterium | reverse complement strand
CAGTGCGGCGCGGCGAGCGTGGTGGGCGTTCGGCACTGACCTGTTCAACCGAGCTTGAACAGGTCAGTGGCACGTCATGACCGGCGTGGCTTGCGTTGTGGCGGTTCGTCATTCACGAATGCCGAGGCGCGAGTGGCTGGCCGATGCGTCGTCGATTTCGACTTTGCCAAGGGCTTGGGCGCGGGGGCTTCGGTTTTCGCCTCAGGCACCACCAACTCTGCGATACCCAGCCGCTTGCGCAGCACGGCCAAGAGCGTGGCGGGTTCAAGATAGTTTTCCGGCGGGCGGAAATAAACCTCTGGGTAGTTGCCTTCGGTCTTTGCGTCCAGGGCGCGCACGGTGGCGCTGCCGCCGCCTTGATGCTGGGCCAGCATGTGCGCCAACGTGGCGGCGTTGTCGCACACGAAGACCACATCGCGTTCGCGGATGGTGACGGTGTGGACGCCGATGGAGCCGCAGAGGGCGCGAAGCTCGGCCAGCTCAAACAGGCGCATGGTGGGGGTGGGGGGAGCGCCGTAGGCGTCGGTGAGGTCAGCCAGGGCCTTGCGGACCATGATCGCGTCGGAGGCGGTGGCGATGCGCCGGTAGGCCTCGAGCCGGCGTGAATCGCTGGGAATGTAGGACTTGGGGATTAGCCCGCTGACGCCGATCTCCACGCTGCACGCGCTCACGGTGCGGACAACTTTTTCGTTGGAGAGATCGCGCACGGCGTCTTCCAAAATGCGGCAATACATCTCGTACCCCACCAGCGCGATGTGCCCGGATTGCTCAGCGCCGAGAATGTTGCCCGCGCCACGAATCTCCAGGTCGCGCATCGCGATCTTGAACCCCGCGCCCAGCATGCTGTACTGCTCGATGGCTTTGAGACGCTTTTGAGCGACTTCTTTGACGTTGCGATCGGCGGGCAGTAGCAGGTAGCAGTAGGCCCGGTGCTTCGAACGCCCGACGCGTCCGCGAAGCTGGTGCAGGTCGGCCAGCCCGAAGCGATCGGCGTCGTCGATGACCATGGTGTTGGCGGTGGCGATGTCGATGCCGCTCTCGATGATCGTGGTGGCGACGAGAATGTCCGCCTGGCGCCGGATGAACTTGAGCATGACGGCCTCGAGCTCGTGCGGGGCCATCTGGCCGTGACCGACCACGATCTTCGCGTCGGGCACGAGCTTTTGAATCTCATCGGCCTTGGTGCGGATGTCCCCCACGCGATTGTGCACGTAGTAGACCTGGCCTTCGCGGGCGAGTTCGCGCTCGATGGCCTGGCGCACGCGGATGGCGTTGAAGGGGATGACCTCGGTGACGATCGCCCGCCGGTCGGTCGGGGCGGTCGTCAGCGACGAGATGTCGCGGATGCCCAGCATCGCCATGTGCAGCGTGCGCGGGATGGGCGTGGCCGAGAGTGTGAGAACATCGACGGTGAGGCGAAGCCGTAGCAAGGACTCTTTGTGTTCGACGCCGAAGCGCTGCTCTTCGTCGATGACGACTAACCCCAGATCCGCGAAGTGGACATCGCTCGACAGCAGCCGGTGCGTGCCGATGATGACGTCGATGTGCCCACGCTTCAGGGCGTCCAGCGTCGCCTTGATCTCCGCGTCGGTCTTGAAGCGCGACACGCTCTCCACCTTGAACGGATACCCCGCGAAACGCCCACGAAACGTTCGTTCGTGCTGCTCGGCCAGCACGGTGGTGGGCACCAGCACGGCGACCTGCTTGCCAAACTCCGCGGCCTTGAACGCCGCCCGGATCGCGAGCTCGGTTTTGCCAAACCCCACGTCGCCGCAGATCAGCCGATCCATGGGGCGGGGGCGGGTCATGTCCTTCTTGATCTCGCTGAGGGCGGCGAGCTGGTCGGCGGTCTCCTCGTACGGGAACTCTTCTTCAAACTCGCGCTGCCACGCGGTGTCGCCGGGGTAGGCGATGCCCGGCAGGTGTTCGCGGGCCGCCCGCACTCGCATGAGTTCGCCGGCGAGGTCGCGCACGCTCTCGGCAACGCGGTCTTTCTGGTTGCGCCACTTCAGGCCCCCCAGCGTCGAGAGTGGCGGCTTGCCGTGAAAGCCGCCGACATACTTCTGCACCTTGTCCACCTGCGTGGCGGGCACATGCAGGCGCGCCTTGGCGGCGAACTCCAGCGTCAGATATTCCTCCGGCTCGGTCTCGCGCGTGGTCCGCAGCCCCTGCAACTGCACCGGCAGGTCGCGGGGCTTCAACATCTGCAAGCCCACGTAGCGGGCGATGCCGTGATCGGCGTGGACGACGTAATCCCCCGGCTCAAAGTCAAGAAACGTGTCCATCGCCCGCCCGGCCTTCATGCGGCTGGCGCGGCGTTTGACTCCGAAGCGGCTGACAAGCTCGTGGTAGGGCACCACCGCGATGCCGCTGGCGTGGTCGGGAGTGTTCCACACAAACCCGCGATGCAGGTAGCGGAGGGTGGAACGGATGTTGGGCGCGTCGGGTGCGTGCTCTTGCAGGAGCTCGGTGAGGCGATCGAGCTCGCCCTGGTTCTGGCAGCAGACGAGAGCCCCTGCACCGGGGGCACCGGTGGCGAGGGCCGCGAGTTCGGCGACGGCCAGGTTCACCTCGCGCGAGAAGCTCGGCAGGGGCGAGGCGTGCAGCTCAACCCGCGTGTCGGCGGCCGCCGCCCCGGCGGAAAACTGGTTGAGTTCGGCGAGTGCGTGAAAGCGGCTCTGCAGGAGCTTGATGACGGCGGGGGGGCCGAAGATGCCCTGGCCATCGGAGACGCGTTCGAAGTAGCCGCGGCCTTGCTCGATAACCTCCGCGGTCTCCGCCAGCAGCACCACGCACTCTTTGGGCAAGAGCTCCAAAAAGCTGATGCCATCCGGCCCCGGCCGCAGCGAGCCCTGGCCGACGGCGAAGAGGTCCACGTGGTCGATGACTCGGTCGGAGGCCATCGATTCGACATCGATCTCGGTGAGGCGGTCGAGCGTGTCGCCGAAGAAGTCGAGGCGCACGGGCGGGCCGGCGCTGGGGAAGATGTCGAGGATGCCCCCCCGCAGGGCAAAGTCGCCGGGCTCTTCGACGGCTTCGAGTCGCGCGTACCCCGCGCCCACCAGCCACGCGACGAGGTCGGTCAGCTTCAGCGTGTCGTTGCGGCGCAGCGTGCGCGCGAGTTTGTCGAGGTTCGCCGGGGGCGGCACCGCCTGCATGAGCGACTGGATGGGGCAGAGCACAACCGCCGGGCCGGAGAGATGCACCGCGGCTTTGGAGGCCGCCAGGCGCTCGGCAAAGAGCTCGACCGACGCGACCGATTCGCCGGGAAGGGTTTCGAGGGCCGGGAAGCGGACGACGTTGAGCCCGGCCAACTCGTCGGCGGCTTCGTCCAGCTCGTCGATGTGTGCGAGAACCAGGATGACAGGGCGGGCGAGGCTTTGAGCGAGGGCACCCGCCACCAGCGAAGTTGATGAGCCCACGACGCCGGTGGCGACGCACCGCGATGCGCGCGCGAGCGCTCCCCCGAGCGTGCGCACGCCGGGGCCTTCGCCGATCAGTTTCAGCAGGTCGTCCTGCAAGGCAGTGGAGGGTAGACGGGGTGTCGGTCGTGCCACTGACCACTTCACGCTCTAGTGAAGTGGTCAGTGCGTCTTGGGTCTGCCAGTTCGCACTGACCCCGAGGACGGGGTCCGATGGGTATGAAGACCTGTTGCTCCAGCCGGGAAACACTCCCGGCGGGAACAAG
>JBAZUW010000163.1:0-7735 GCA_041661205.1 Phycisphaerales bacterium | reverse complement strand
ACCTATCCCAACGGCCACAAGGCCGTGCTCGGCGTCTCTGCCGCCATCAACGACGGCGAGTTCGTCGTGCTCGTCGGCGCTTCCGGCTGCGGCAAGAGCACCGTCCTCCGCATGATCGCCGGGCTCGAAGACATCACCGGCGGCTCCATCTCCATCGATGGCCGCGTCGTCAACGAGGTCGCCCCCAAAGACCGCGACATCGCCATGGTCTTTCAGAACTACGCCCTCTACCCCCACATGAGCGTCCGCCGCAACATGAGCCTCGCCCTCGAACTTCGCGGCATGAAACGCGCTGACATCGACACCCGCGTCAACTCCACCGCCGCCATGCTCGGCATCGAGATGCTGCTGGACCGCAAGCCCGGCCAACTCAGCGGCGGGCAGCGCCAGCGCGTCGCCGTTGGCCGCGCCATCGTGCGCGAGCCCAAGGTGTTTTTGTTCGATGAGCCGTTGTCAAACCTCGACGCCAAGCTGCGTCTGGCCACGCGAATCGAACTCAAGGCCCTGCACCGGCGTTTGCGCACCACGTCCATCTACGTCACGCACGATCAGGAAGAAGCGATGACGCTGGGCGAACGGATCATGGTGCTGCACAAGGGCGTAGTGCAGCAGTTTGATACGCCGCTGAACGTGTACCACCACCCGGCCAATCGGTTCGTCGCCGGCTTCATCGGCACGCCCCCGATGAACTTTGTCCCCGGCACCGTCAGCGTCGGCGGCCCCACCATGAAGTTTGAAGGCACGCTCGATGACAGCACCCGCGTGGCGATGAACGTCGATGCCGCGCATGTGCCGTTGCTGGAGGCAAACCTCAAGGGCTCGCGCGATCTCGTGCTCGGGCTGCGGCCGACCAGCTTTGAACTGCGCGCCGGGCCCGGCGCGTGGACGATTCCCGTGCGCGTGGTCGAGGTGCTGGGCGACACGATGGACATCTACGGCACCGGCGCGAAGGGCTTTGTGGCTCGCGTGCCCGCGCGCGGGGCGGCCGCCCCGGTCGATTCGGCCTCACTCTGCCCGCTCCCCGCCGAGGCCGCGTGGTTCGCGCCGGGAGATGAAGGCCGCTCACTCCTGAAAAGCCAGTAACGCCACGTCCGAGAATATCTACAATGTAAGCCCTTCCAGGCTTTTTGCCGGCTCTATCATGGTGCGGGGCCAAGGTTTGCGCGCTTTGAGCCAAAAAGAACTCTTGACAGATCGCAAAATGAAAGGATACTGAAAGCCTTTACAGGATCCTTGTTCCGGGGGTTCTGCAAGTGCCGCGCGGGGTGCGTTTCCCTGGCGACGAGTGACAGACATGACGAGCGAGAGAAGGAGAGCGATATGAAGACGGTTTTTGTGACGACGTTGGTGGCTTTTGCCGCCGTTTCGGGTTCAGCGCTGGCGAGCGATTTTTCCCAGATCAACGGCTTCAGCCTTGAAGCCCGCCTGTTCAACGATTTCGCCAACACCAACCTCACCATCAACGGCGTGAACTACCCCGCCCCGGTGACCGCCGCCATTCCCAACCCCGGCATGCTCACGTTCGATGAGCAGTTCGCCCAGGGTGCGGCTGGCAACTTCGCCAACAAGCACGTTGCCTGGCTGAGCGACAACGGCGGCGCCACTCGCGCGACCACCAACGCTTCCCAGCCCCTTAGCCTCGACTTCAACGTGTTCATGACCGCGGTCTCCGGCTCCCCCCGCAAGGAAGCTGGCGTGCAGATCAACCAGCCCCGCCCCGCCCTCGGCTTCACCGATGAAGGTCAGATCCTCATCGCCAGCGACAACGGCGAAGTCGCCGTCTTCGGCGCCGCCCTCCCCTTCACCGGCTTCGGCGCCGGCACCTACACCCTGGGCACCACCGCCCACGTCAGCTTCCAGTACGTCCCCGCCGGCGTGGTCGACCCCACCCTCGGCGCCTACCGCCTCATCTTCACCGATGCCGTCACCGGCGTGCACGACAGCGGCTTCAAGGTCTGGGGTGTTGAGTCCGACGGCATCGCCGGCCTCACCAACGCCGTTCTGGGCTTCAAGGACCAGAACCAGCGCAACCCGTTCGTGGCTGACGGCGTCACCGTCATCTACTCGGGCATCACCATCACCCCCGCCCCGACCAGCGCCGCCCTCCTGGGCTTGGCTGGCCTGGCCATGGGTCGCCGCCGCCGGTAAGCAATCGCTTCGGTCGCGCGGGCCCAGATCGCTTCCCGGGCCCCACGACCACCACACGCGCAAGCACGGCGCACGCCGGCTCGAAAGGGCCGGCGTGCGTGTTTTTGTGGATTCTCGGGATCCTGGGCTTGACAGAACGCGCACCGTCCGTCAGAATGGACGCGTTTTCATTTCTCAGCCACTCGGTCGCAGGCACGCCGGCGACTGGCCCGAACCCCATCTCGCAGCCGGCACGGCCGGGCCCTGCCGGTTCCTTCCTGAAAGAGACGACGTGACACTTCCCAGCCGCTTTGGTGCATTTCAAGATTCCGGCCGCGAGTTCGTAATTACGGACGCCGACACACCCATGCCCTGGGTCAACGTCATCTGCAACGGGCGCTATGGCCTGGTCGTCAGTCAGAACGGCGGCGGGTTCTCGTGGTACGACGACGCCCAGCACAACGTGCTCACCCGCTGGGAGATGGACCTGACCCGCGACCAATCCGGGAAGTATCTCTACCTCGCCGATCTTGACGACCAACAGGTGTGGTCGCTGGCTCCGGCCCCATGCCGCGTTCCGATGGAGGCGTATCGCTGCACGCACACCATGGGGCGCACGACGATCGAAACGACCACACGCGGGATCGCCGCGAGTTGGACACTGGGCGTCGCGGCCGATGCGGGCGTGGAAATCTGGAAGGTCACGCTCACCAACAACACCAGCCGCGATCGGCGGCTGCGGCTGTCGTCGTACTTCGACTGGTGCTGCGGCGTCGCGCCCGACAGCAAGCGCGAGTTCCATCGCCTCTTCTTCACCACCAGCCACGACACCCAGCGCAAAGCCATCTTCGCCACCAAGAACATGTGGGACATTCCCACCCGCGCCGAGAAGGATCACTGGAATGTTCCCTGGCCGTACGTCGCCGCCCATGCCGTCTGCGGCATGAAGTTCGACCGCGATCTGGCAGTCGCCGACAAGACCACGTTCATGGGTCGCTACGGCGTCCTTCACAACCCCAAGGTGATGACCGGCAGCATTCCCGGCACCGCCAACGCCGGACGCTTTGGCGACGCGGCCGCCGCCCTGGGTGGCGACTTCACGCTCGCGCCCGGCGCGAGCGTCACCCTGCACTACCTCATCGTCATCGGCGACTCCTTCGCGCAGGCCGAGAAGCTGGTGGATGAGTACAGCGACCCGCAAACCGCCACGCGAGCCCTCGAGATCGCCGAGGAGACCTGGCACACACGCCTCAGCCAGACCAGCATCGCCAGCGACCGCGAAGACTTTGACCTGCTCAACAACCACTGGCTCCCCTACCAGGCCATCAGCGGGCGCATGTGGGGCCGGACGGGCTACTACCAGCAGTCCGGTGCCCGCGGCTTCCGCGATCAACTTCAAGACAGCCAGGTGTGGCTGCCGCTCGAACCCAGCCGCACCGCCGACCAGATCATGCTGCACGCCACGCGCCAGTTTGTGGACGGCAGCGTGAACCACTGGTGGCACGCCCTCGCCAACTTCGGCAATCACACCCAGTGCAGCGACGACTACGTGTGGCTGCCTTACCTCGCCTGCTCGTACATCCGCGAAACCGGCGACATGTCGATTCTCGATCGCACCGCGCCTTTCCAGGATTCCGCCGACGCCACCACCCTGCTCGACCACTGCCAGCGCTCGCTCGCCCGTGCCTTTGAACGCACCAGCCCCCGCGGCCTGCCCCACATCGGCTCCTGCGATTGGAACGACGGGCTCTCGGCCATGGGCATCGAAGAAAAAGGCGAGAGCGTGTGGCTGGCGATGTTTCTGTGCCAGGTGCTGGGCGACATGGCCCACGTGCTGACGGCGCGGGGCGACAAAGCCAGAGCGGCCGAGTACCTGGCCAAGCGCGATGCCTACGCCAAGGCCATCAACGCCCACGCGTGGGACGGCGCGTGGTATCGCTACGGCACCAAAGACAACGGCGAGTGGGTGGGCGCGAGCTCATGCGCCGAGGGCCGCATCCACCTCAACGCCCAGACGTGGTCCATCCTCACCGACATCGCGCCCGCCGAGCGTGCGAGTGCCGCGTGGGATTCGGTGAAGAAAAACCTTCTTTCCCCCTATGGCCCGCTACTGCTCGCCCCCGCGTACACAGTTCCGGACCCCACCATCGGCTATGTGACGCGCTACAGCCCGGGCAGCCGCGAAAACGGCGGGGTGTACATGCATGCCGCGACGTGGGCGTTGGCGGCGGCCGCCAAACTCAAAGACGGCGCGAGCGTACAGAAGATCTGGGACTCGGTGTCGCCCGCGTGGCGCGGACGCGACGCGGACAAATACTGGGCTGAGCCCTACGTGACGCCGGGAAATGTCGACGGCCCTTTGAGCGATTTGCCTGGCAGAGCCGGCTGGACGTGGTATACCGGATCCGCGGCATGGCTTAATCGCGTATGCCTTGAGTGGGTGCTCGGCATTCGCCCCACCTGGGAAGGTCTGCGGATCGACCCGTGCCCGGCGGAGGCGCTCGGGCAGGTGAAGGTGAGCCGTCGCTGGCGGGGCGTCGACGTTCGCGTGCAGTTCGACGCGGCGGAGTTCAAAGGTGGCGAACCCCGCGTGCTGGTGAACGGTCGCGAGATCGAAGGGTGCACGATTCCGCCCGAGATGGCGGCCCGTGCCGGGAAACAAGGGTTGGACGTGACAGTTCGGTGGAGTGATGGCGCGGGCGTAGCGGTGCGAGCCGCGTCTCACGGAAGGAGTCACACATGATGTACGTGCAAAGGATTCAGATGGCGGGGCGGCGGGCGTTCACGCTGATCGAGCTGCTGGTGGTGATCGCGATCATCGGATTGCTGATCAGCATTCTGCTGCCGAGCCTGGGTCAGGCGAGAAAGACGGCGTGGACGGTCATCTGCCAGAACAACCTCCGCCAGCTGGGCATCTGCATTCAGTCGTACCTCAATGACCAGCGCGACCCGGTGTGGATGGACCTGCACAATGGCCCTTCGCCGGGCCTCTTCTGGCAGGTGGGTGTGGTGGAAACGCTGCGGCCTTACCTTGGCGATGCCGCGGGCAGCAAGGCGTATGAGTGCCCGGCTGCGAAGGGGCTTTCGAGCGTTCGGGACCCGGCAAACATTCAATACCTTCAGACCGGCCAGCGCGTCTTCACACTCCCGTTCCCGGGGTTCATCGGGAATCAACCGGTGACCGATTACACGGAGTACTGGTTCAACGACTCTGAGCCGGGCGTGTCCAAAAACCGCATTCGACTCATCAAGAATCCGAACTTCGTCGTGTGGTCCACCGACGCGCTCGACGAGTTCCCTCGCCATGCTGCCAAGGGCGTGAACAAACTGACCGAGCAGAACAACACCAACGCCAGCGGCGCAGTGCTGGCGGGGCGTAACAACTTTCTGATGGGCGACCAATCGGTTCGCTCTCTGAAGTACCAGACCTACAACGATCGTCGCGACCCGTACGGCTCGTACACGTTCTTTTACAACTGGGGATACAACTATCCGCCGACGTCGCCAGGACCGAACGATCCGCAAGCGTGGGACGGGTACTAAACCGGGAGGTCTCGATGGGGATTCGTGAGTTCATCAATCAGCGTCCGTGGATCGGTTGGTCCTTGGCGGGCGTGCTGCTGGTCATCGTGGTCTATCGCTTCGCGACCGGCTCCGGCAGCCAGGCCGGCCCTTACTCGCCGGAACGTATGACCGAGATGGTGCACATCCGCTTCTCCGACACCGGAGATGAGATGGAGATTCCGCGCGGGCGCCTCGACAAAATGATGCGAGAGCGCGGGACCGTGCTCGATCCGGCGTTGGGAATTGAAAATCCCAAGACCGGCAAGTTCACCGGCTTCCCATTCAGCAAAGGTGATTGGGATGAAATGATCGACCGCATCAACAAGGAACGCGGCGTGGCCACGCCCAAGCCGGGCGACAAGACCCCGGAAGAGCTGGAAAAGGCCGCGAAGGAAGCGGCGGAAGCCGCCGCAGCTAGGACCGGCCGCCCACCCACATCACCATCACCGCCCGCAGCCCGGGGCGGCAGCCCCGCACCCTCCACCCCGGCGGCCCCCAAATGACCAGCGCGGGAGATATCTCCCGCCGCGCGGCCATCGGGGCGTTGGCGGCCGGGGCCGGGGCCTTTGCCCTCTTCGGCCCCCGTAGCGATCGCGATAAGTTCGCCTCGCGCGGCAAGCTGGTGCTGGACTACTGGGAAAAGTGGACCGGTGTCGAAGGTCAGGCGATGCAGAAGATCGTCGACGCGTTCAATGCGTCGCAGAATCGTCTCTACGTTCGCTACCTCATCACCAACAGCATTCACCAGAAGGCGCTCATCGCCATTCTGGGCGGGGCCGCCCCGGACATCGTCGGGCTGTACGCCGAAAACGTACCCAGCTACACAGAATCCAACGCGGTGCTGCCTCTGGAAGATCTGGCGGCGGCCGCGGGGATCAAGATGAGCGACTACGCCCCCGGCATGCACCAGGTGATGCGCCAGGGCGGGCGTTGGAGCGCCATCATCAACACCTGCGGCACGCTGGCGCTCTACTGGAACCGCGCCATCTTTCGTGAGTGTGGCGACGCGCTCCGCAAGGTGGGTCTGAGCCCGGATGAGCCCCCCAAGACCATCGATGAGTTGGACCTCGCGCATCAAGCGACGACCAAGGTCGCGGGCGGTGCGGCCTTTGGCAAAGGGCCGCTCGAGCGCATGGGGTTCATGCATCTGGAGCCGGGGTGGTGGAGCTGGATTTGGGGCCAGCCCTTCGGCGGGACGATCTTGCGAGAGGGAAACGCCGTGTGCGGCGAGCCGGACTTTGTTCGCGGCTACGACTGGGTGCAGTCGTACACCGAGCAACTCGGCGTGGACTATGTCGAGACGTTTCGCAGCGGCTTTGGCCCGTACGGCACGCCCCAGTGCGCGTTCCTCACCGGCAAGGTGGCGATGTGCGTGCAGGGGCCGTGGATGGCCAACCTGATCCACCAGTTCACGCCCGACCTCGATTACGGCGTCACGCCCATCCCCACCATCAAGTCTTTGTACGACCCGGCGGCCCCCCTGGCTGTCATCGATACCGACGTGATGATGATCCCGCGCGGCTGCAAAGACCCCAAGGCGAGCATGGAGTTCATCGCGTTCACGCAGCGCCCCGAAAACGTGGAGGCGCTGGCCAGCGCCCACTGCAAGGGCTCGCCACTCGTAAAGGTCAGCGAGAGCTTTTTCGCCCATCACAAGAATCGGGGCGTGCGCCTGCACACCGCGCTGGCGAGCAGCCCCCGCGCGTTTACCTCGCCACGGGTGCCTCAGTGGCCGGAGTGGAAGGACACCTTTGATACCGCGATGCAGGACCTGTGGAAGCACGCGGACAGGGCCAAGCCCCGAATGGAGTATCTGCAGCGCCGCGGGCAGGCGCTGCTGGACGAGGCGGCAGGGCGGCGGGCCCTGCGCGGCGAAGCCGCGGGAAATGGCTAAAGGTCAGATTGCTAAATTGCTAAATTCGGAATAGAACCACTTCGCCACTTCGCCACTTCGCCACTTCGCCACTTCGCCACTTCGCCACTTCGCCACTTCGCCACTTCGCCACTTCGCCACTTCGCCACTTCGCCACATGAACGCCCCCAC
>JBAZUW010000162.1:0-7785 GCA_041661205.1 Phycisphaerales bacterium | reverse complement strand
AGCAGTTGTGCCGGGCTGGGGTCGGCACACTCACGCTGATCGATCGCGATGTGGTGGAACTCACGAACCTGCAGCGGCAGGTGTTGTTCGGCGTGAAGGATGTTGGCGTGCCGAAGGTCGAAGCCGCGGGCGAGCGGCTGCGGGCGATTGACCCCGGCATTGTCGTGGTGGAAGAGGCGCACGACCTCACGAGCGCGAACGCCGAACGTCTCTTGGGCCTGGAAATAGCTGACCCGGCGCCAGAGCACAAGCTGAGTGCAGCGCCGCGGGTGGCCCGACGAGCGCCCCAAGTCATCATCGACGGCACGGACAACTTCGAAACTCGATACTTGCTCAACGACGTCGCGGTGAAGCACGGCCTGCCTTTGGTGTACGGGGGTGTCATCGCGACCCGTGGCATGTCGGGCACGTTTGTGCCGGGCGGCGCGTGCCTGCGATGCCTCTTTGAAGACCCGCCCGCGCCGGGATCGAGCGAAACCTGTGATACCGCCGGCGTGTTCGGCCCCAGCGTGGCGGTAGTGGGTGCGGCACAAGCCGCGGATGCGATCAAGATGCTTGCGGGCAAGCCCGACACGCTGAGCCGCACGCTTGTGAACTTCGACTTGTGGACGAACGCGATTCGGCGGTTTCCAATCGGTGGTGCCCGGCCGGGGTGCCCATGTTGCGGGCTCCGGAACTTTGAGTTTCTTCGGGGGGAAGCGGGCGATTCGCTGTCGTTGTGCGGGCAGGATGCGATTCAGATTTCGCCCCAGGAAAAGGTCAATCTCGATCTGATTGCACTGCACGCGCGGCTGACTCGCGTTGCGATTTCGCCCCCGGTCGCGACGCGGTTCATGGTGCGGGTGCGGGTCGAAGGGCCCGGGGGCGAGGTGGACATGAGCATCTTTGTAGATGGCCGGGCGATCATTCTCGGCACCACCAGCCCGCAGGTGGCGCGAACGGTGTACGCGAGATATGTAGGTTCGTGATCGGCAGCGCTGCGGGTCACTTGCCGCGGTTGATGCCCGGCACCCACAGGATGTCCTTCTTGCCGTTGTCGTTCGCCGCGCGTGACAGCACGAAGAGAAGGTCACTGAGGCGATTGAGGTACTTCACGCCCTCGGCGTTCACCGTGCCGGCGTGCGCTGCCTGCAGGCTCACGCCGATTCGCTCGGCGCGGCGGACGATCGTGCGTGCCACGTGCAAGGCCGCGGCGATGTGCGAGCCCCCCGGCAACACGAAGCTTGTGAGCGGCGTCAGGCGGTCGTTGTACTCGTCGATGGTGCGCTCAAGTCGCAAGGTTTGTGATTCGACGATTCGTAGGCGGTGCTTTTCGTTTGCTTCCAGTGGCGTGGCGAGGTCGGCCCCCAGATCGAACATGTCGTGCTGGATTTGCCTGAGTACGTCGCCGAGTTCTCCGGAAAAGGCATCGCCGGAGGCGCCTGCCTGCTCGCAGAGCACCACGGCCACGCCGATGGCGGCGTTGGCCTCGTCCACCGTGCCGTATGCCTCAACACGCAGGTCGTCCTTGCGGACGCGTTGGCCGGTGACCAGTCCGGTGGTGCCATCATCTCCGGTTTTGGTGTAGATCTTCGTGAGCTTGACCATGCTGTCGTCTCCGCGGTGGCCCGTGCGATATGCTGGGCTCATGCCCCTCGCGACGGATCGCATCAAGGCTAGTACGCCGCCCACACGGGGGATCAAGAAAATCTGGCGTGCGCGAAGCGGGAGCGGGCGCGAGGCGGCCCCGGGCGCCACGCTGATCGAGCGCGTGCTGGCCGCCCGAGGATTGACCGACCCGGCCGTGGCGGCGAAGTTTCTCGAGCCCAAGCTCAGCCATCTGCACGACCCCTCCGGCATTCCTGACCTCGACAAAGCCGCGGAGCGATTGCTGCTCGCGGCCAAGGGCGGCGAAAAGATTTTTATCTACGGCGATTATGACGTAGATGGCGTCTCGGCCACCGCGATCCTGTTTCACATGTTGCGGGCGATCGCGCCCGGCGAGGACATCGGCACCTATGTGCCGCACCGTCAGGAGGAGGGGTATGGCCTCAACCCCGATGCGATGCGCGAACTCGCCGGGCGCGGGGCCCGGGTGATCGTGAGCGTGGATTGCGGCGTCACGGCGGTCGAGCCCGCGCGGGTGGCGCGCGAACTGGGCGTTGATCTCATCATCACCGACCATCACAACCCGCCGGCGTCGCTCGAAGAGCTGCCCGATGCGTTCGCCGTTGTCCATCCGCGACGACCTGACTCCAAATATCCCTTTGGGGAGCTGTGCGGCGCGGGGGTGGCCTTCAAGCTCGCGTGGCGCCTCGCGACCCTTGCGTGCGGCGGGCAGCGGGTGTCGGAGAGTCTTCGCGGCTTGCTCATCGAGCTGCTGGGGCTCACGTCGCTCGGCGTGATCGCGGATGTGGTGCCGCTGGTGGACGAGAATCGCGTCATCGCCAAGTTCGGGCTTTCGCGAATCAAGGATTCGAACATCGAGGGGTTGCAGGCGCTGGTGCGGGCGTCGGGGCTGGCGGGAGAGCGGGTGAGCGCGGAAGATGTGGGGTTCAAGCTCGGGCCGCGGCTGAACGCGTGCGGGCGCATGGGCCACGCGCGCGAGGCGGTGGAGTTGTTGACCGTTGCGACCGGATCGCGGGCGAATGAAATCGCGACGATGCTCTCGGGCATGAATGACGACCGGCGCGCGACGGAGCGGAAGATTTTCGAGCACGCCTTGGAGTTGGCGATTGCGAGTGGGATGACGGGTGAGGATCGCCGCGCGATCGTGCTGGCGCATGAGGATTGGCACAGCGGGGTGGTCGGCATCGTGTGCTCGCGCCTGGTGGAGCGGTTCAACCGACCGACAATTCTGCTGACGCGGGGCGACGAGGGGTGCCACGGCTCTGGGCGCTCGATTGATGGCTTCAGCTTGCACGGGGCGTTGTGCGAGTGTGCCGCGATGTTGACGACCTTTGGCGGGCACGACATGGCGGCGGGCATGAAGCTCTCGCATGATCGCTTCGCGGAGTTCGTGGATGCCTTTACCGCCGTCGCCAATCGCGAGATAGCGCCCGATGCTTTGATTGGCGTCGCAGACTATGACTGCAAGGCCGCGGCGGGCGAGCTTGACCTGCACACCGTGACGCACCTGGGTCGGCTGGGCCCCTTCGGGCGGGAGAACCCGGGCGTGCGCGTGCGGCTGGGGCCGGTGCGAATCGCGGCCCGGCCCGAGACCTTCGGACAGCTCAACAAGCACCTGTCGCTGCGAGTGGCGGGGCCCGAGAGCACTCGCCACGTGCGCATCGTTGGCTGGAACTGGGCCGAGCACATCGCGAAGCTGCCAGCGGGTGCGATGATCGAGGCGATTGTCACCCCGCAGATTTCGACGTTTGGTTCGCCCACGGTCGAGCCGGTGTTGGTAGACGCGCGATTGATCGACGGCTGAACGCGGCCCCGCGTCGCGGGCGTTGCTCGTGCCCGGTGCCTTTCGCCCTCCCCCCAAAAAAACGCACCCGGGTCAGGCCCCCTCACAGGCCCGATCCCGGGGCAAGTTTGCGTGTTGTGTGTGCGTGAAGCGGGAGGAGCGAGCGGGGATTACTCGGCCACGGCCGCGAGCAGCTTGGGCGCCACCGTGTTGGTCGGGTCGACTTTCAGAGCCATCGCGAAGTTGGCCCGCGCTTCGGAGAGTCGTTTCATGTCGCGCTGCACCACCCCCAGCATGATGTACGAGTCGGCGGACTGCTTGATGTCCAGAGCGCGGCGGAGGTTCTCTTCGGCCCCGGTCATGTCGCCAGTCTGCCGCAGGTAGAGGGCCCGGAGCACATACCCATCCGGCTTGGTGGGCGCGAGGGCGATGGCGCGCCCGCTGGCGGTGCGCAGCCGAGCCTGGTCGCGGAGCTGGTAGCACACCTGGCCGAGCTCGACCCAGGCGTCGGCGTCGGTCGTTCCGTTGGGGTCGCTGGTGATCTTGATCAGCAGGTCGCGCGCGTCCACCGGGCGATCAAGCTGCAGCAAACACTTGGCGCGGGCGTGCAAGAGGTCGCGCCGATCGGCATTGTCTTTGTTGGTCAGCAAGCGCCCCAGGTGCACTTCAGCCTGGCCGAACTCCCCGGTGGCGATCTGCGCCCGGATCAGGTCTTCGAGAATCGCCTGGTCGTCGGGCGCGAGCAGCCGCGCTTCGTTGAACATGGGGATCGCGTCGGCGGGCTTGCCCCGCAGCATCGCGATGTGTCCCAGGGTTTGCTTCACGCCAGGGCTGTGATCAAACTTGGCCTTGCGATCCTCGAGGAACTTCTCGGCTTCGTCCAGGCGGTCCATCGCCATGAGCATCTCCGCGGCGGCGATGGCGTACTGCGGGTTGGAGGGGTCGCGTTCGTTCGCTCCCTCGTAGCGGCGCAGGGCTTCTTCCTTGCGATCGATTCGTTCGGCCAGAATGCCCTGGTAGTACCAGGTATCCACGTCGGCGGGGTCCGTCTTTTCAGCCTGCGCGAAGGAGGCCGTGGCACCATCCAGGTTGCCCATTTCCATCAGCACCCGCCCGCGAAGGACGTAGCTCTTCACCACCTTGTCGTTGAGCTCGATCGACACGCTCACGTGCTTGAGCGCCTTCGGAAGGTCGCCGGCGAGAAACGCCTGCTGGGCCATCTGCCACTCGGTAGCGCTCTTCAACTGCGCCATCTTCTCCTTGGCGGCGTTCTTGCCTTCGGTGGTGTAGGCCCCGTTGGTGCCGCAGGCGCTGAGCAGGCACAAAGCCGCGAGAATGGTGGAGGTTCCGAGAATCTTGGTGACGCGTGAGGTACGGATGCCCGAGGGAACGTGCTTCGACATGTGAGGGTGCTCCTGCCGCCGTGAGGGGCGGCGTGTGAGGGGTGAGGGTCCGGAACAGAGCGGCCCCGGAGGTTGGAACAATCGCACACGCCGGGGTCTTTCACCCGGCGTGGCGGTACGTGCTTACTTGTTCAAGTCGGGCATGTCAGGGGCCACTTCGGGAGTGGTGGGCATCTCAGGGGCGGTGGTGAAGGTTTGCTGCGGGTTCTGTTGCTGCTGGGCCTGACTCAGGCGGACCCACTGACGCAGCATGGCGAAGCGGAAGTTGCCCTGGCCCGCGGCACCCGCCAGCGGCGAGATGTTCTCCTGGGTTGTGGTACCCGCAGAGGCGGTCTGCGTGATGGGCGGGGTCACCACCGGGGCGGGCACTGCGGTCCCGTCGGTGCTGGCAAAGGTGCTGGAGGCTGTGGTGCTGGTGTTGTTGACACCGGAGTTGTTCGTGGTGGTGTTGGGCGTGCTGTAGTTGATGCTGCCGTCGCTGTTGAAGGCGTTGGAGGCGTTCTGCGTGGAGCCACCCTCGATGGTGTCTGCGTTGGCGTGAACGGTGGTCTTGATAATGTTGCTGGTTTCACCGTCGATGATCCGCTGCAGGGTGCTGCGGGTCGGCCAAATGGTCTTCTCGGCGGAGAGCTTCTCACGCAGGCCGATGGCTTCGGTCTGGTTCGGGTTGATCGCCAGCGAGCGTTGCAGCAGCCAGAGGGCCTTGTCGGTATCACCCTTGGTGGCTTCGTCGTCGGCCTCGACGTTGAGCTGGCTGCTCAGCTTGTCGCGGCTCCAGAAGAGCGTGCCTTCACGGGCGCCCGCCACCGCACGCTCCAGGGCTTCGCGCCCACGCTGCCCGGCGTCGGCCAGCTGCGTGTCGTTGACGATGTGCGGGGTGATCATGAAGATGATCTCGTTGCGGGCGGTGCTGTCATCGTGCCCACGGAAGGCGGCGCCGATGATGGGGATGTCGCCCAGGAAGGGAACCTGGTTGCGCGAGCTGTCGGTCTGCTCGCGGAAGAGGCCGCCCAGCACCACGGTCTGCCCGTCGCGGACCATCACGTTGGTGGTGAGCTCGTTGGTGTTCTCATCGGGGATGGTGACGCCCGCGCCGGTGGAGCTGCTGCTGTTGCGGATGACCGCGTCCGACACCTGGGGCTTGAGCTCCATGCGGATCATGCCGTCGTTCATCACGATGGGGCGGAAGTACAGCTGCGTACCAGTATCCAGGAACTGAACCGTCTGCGTCGTCGTGGTGTCGGTGCTGGTGGTGCTGAGGTAGCCGACCTTACGACCAACCAGCACACGGCTGGCCTGGCGGTTGAGCGCCATGATCTTGGGGTTGGAGAGAATCGTCGTGTCCGTCACTTCGTCCAGGACCCGCAGGAAGACCGACACGTCATCCGAGACCACGCCGACCTTGAACCCGCCCGGGCCCGAGGTATTGCCGTTGGTGCTCGTGATGCCCACGGCGCGGCTGTCTGCCGGCAGCGGGTTGCTGCCACCGGGGGCGCTGCGGCCGGAGATCAGGCCGTTGACAACCCCCAGGGGGCCGCCCTGAGTTACAAAGTCGCTGAAGTTGGCGTCCGCGATGATTGAAAAGTCGATGCCCAGGCCGTTGGCTTCGGTGAGCGCGGTCTGAAGAATCGTCGCTTCCACCATGACCTGCGCGGGTCGGGTATCCAGCTGCTTGAGCAACGCCTCGATCTCGTTCACGTTCTCTTCGTAGTCAAAGACCACGATCATCGAGCCGTTGGCATACTCCTCGTTGCCCTGCGGCACATCGCCGATGCTCGGAAAGTTCGCGAGCTTGCCGTTGGTCTTGATCTGCCCCGCGTCGCCGTTTGGCCCGGCGATGCTCAGCAAAGGCGTGACCAGGGACGCGGCGTCGGTGGAAGAGAGATAGTTGAGTTTCAGAACCTTGCTGACGCGCTGGCGGCTCTGCGCCACCAGGGCTTTCAGCTCATCCAGCGTGTAAATCGTGATGAAGTTGCCGTTTTCGAGGTATCCGTAGCCGTTAATGTTGAGAATCGCGTCCAGCGCCTCGTAGAAGGTGACGCCGTAGAGGTTGGCGGAGACGCGGGCGTTGACGTTCTTACTGGCGATGATGTTCTTTTTGCTCTGAATGCTGAGCATTTCGAGCACCGTGCCCAGGTCCTCGTCGTTCACGTGCAGGTCGACGATCATGTTGTCGTCCACGGTCACGCGAGAGGGGTCCGGTTGCGCGTCGGTGGGTGTCCGTCCGTGCGGTTTGGTCGCAAAGGAGGGGCTGGCGGGGTAGGTTTCACCACCCAGGGAGCCCAACCCGGCGCCCGCGGCGGGCAAGGGTCGGGAAGGTGCCTTGGTCTGGGCGGCGACGGGCGCCACTCCAGCAAGGTGGAACAACACGGCCGCAACAAAGGCCGAACCCACTCGGATCGAAGAACGAACCTGGAAACGGCCGCTGTGCTTGGTCATGATCGGACCTCTGTATCTCTTCGGGTTCAATGATCGAGGACAAGCCTCGGGACCCCGCCTTGCACGTCAGCAAAGGGGGCCCAACTCCGCCTCTTTCGTCGTCCGAGTTTGCTCGCGACTTTGCGCTGCTATGACGAGATTTACGACTTTGCCCGGCATGCCTGCCCTGCCAGACGGACCGCCTGCACCCGCCCACACGTCCCGCCTCACATCGGATCGCGCCGCGCGTGCGTCCATACGATGCGACTATCGGACCATTCGGTTATCACAAGTGGCGCAGCGGCTGCGCCCATCCAGGAAGAATTAATGACAACGCATCTGGAAAATGTCATCACCGCCGCCAGTCGCACGCGCGATCGGGCCGTTGTGCTCTTCGAAGGCATCACGCCCGAGAAGGCGTGCCTGAAGCCGCGATTCGAAACGGTGGGGGGCTTGGTCATCATTGATACCAACCACCCGACCTTCATCTGCGGGCATCTGAGCTTGTACGCCGCGCGGATTCACTCGTTCGTCGGCAAGGACCCTGCGCCGGTCGCCGCACCGGCCGGGTGG
>JBAZUW010000161.1:0-7958 GCA_041661205.1 Phycisphaerales bacterium | reverse complement strand
CCCCACCGCGATGGTGGGCCTCCCAAGCTCCTCCGGCAGCGCCAGCACCGCCAGTGCGTCGCGCAGAGAGCGGGCGGCGTACGCGATCTTGATCACGTCCACGCCTCCGGTCTGGGCCATTGCCAGCAGTCGCCGCGAGAGGTCCCGCGGCGGGCCTGAAAAATCATGGCTCGAGAGAATCACCCCGGGCCTGCTCGGGTCCTCGTGCTCATGCACCAGCGAACGCAGCACCCCACTGCGACCCAGTGCGGCAAACTCCACGTCCACATACCGGGGTGGATGCGGCGCGGTGCTGTCCAGCATCGCGCGGGTCCAGGCTTCCAGGTCGCCCAGCTCGCCCCCGAACACCCCGCCCTCGCTGGTGCTTCTGCACGTCATGATCACCGGCAACGGCGACGCCTCGCACAACCCCCGCGACAGCGCCACGCACGCGTCTACCCCGCCCGCCTCCATCACATGGTCCATCCGGAACTCGATCAGCGACGCCCCCTGCGCACGGGCCAACTCGGCATCCGCAATCGCGTCGGCCTTGGTGTGGACGGAAATCGGGACGCACAGGAGCGATCGCATCGGCGAGATGGTAATCGACCGATCGCGACCGAGTTATCAGGAATGGGTCGAGTATTTCAAGAGGGACGCCGTAGCTGAGACTCGGCGAAGCTCCGGGCAGCGCTCGCATCCACCACCCGGACCTTCGAAGACTCAGGTCCGGCGTCAAAGCTGCACCCCGCCATCTCGCTCACGGACCGGAGATCCCCCGCGCCGCCGCGCTCCCCGCAACAAACCCGGTCGCCCACGCCCACTGGAAGTTGAACCCGCCGATGCGTCCATCGACGTCCAGAATCTCCCCGCACAAGTGCAGCCCCGGACACACCCGGCTCTCCATGGTTCCCAAATGCACCTCGCCCAGCGGCACGCCCCCGGCGGTCACCTCCGCAAACGTAAACCCACGGTCGCCGATCACCGGCACCTCAAACTGCGTGACGTTGGCCGCGAGCGTCCGCCGCGCGTCGCGCGCCAGTGTGTGCAGCGAAGCCCCAGGGTCGACCCGCGACGCCTCGCACAGCGCCCGGGCCAAACGGTCCGCCAAACCCGCCGCCGCCAGCGCCCGCGCCACACTCTGCCGCCCGCCCCGCGCCAGTTCCGCGTCGAGCGACTCAAAGGTC
Source organism: Phycisphaerales bacterium (assembly GCA_041661205.1). GTDB lineage: Bacteria > Planctomycetota > Phycisphaerae > Phycisphaerales > UBA1924 > RI-211. Next base: position 6,792 of record JBAZUW010000161.1, on the reverse strand, counting down.
TGCGCCGGAGCCCAGTTGATCTCGAGTTTGGCCGCCGGTGGGCCAGCCGTCTCGCCTGTCTCCGTTTTCTCCACCTGCTGCGCCAGGTAATACCGGCTCACATCCAGCGCCGCCGGACCCGACAATCCAAAGTGCGTGCACAACAGCGAGTTCGTAAAGCTCGCCAGCGACTTCGCCCCCACGCGCACCGACAGCGTCGCGTTCGTCGTGAGCCCCGTAAGCCCGCACACCCAATGCCCCTGCGGCAACAACAACGGCACCAGCGCCGGAAAAACCCGAGCCGTCGTCGTATGCCCCAGCGACCTCGCCATCTCATACCCCGCGCCGTCCGAGCCCGTCTTTGGCAGCGCCAAGCCGCCGGTAGCGAGAATCACCCGAGCCGCGACGATCCGCCTCGGCATCTGTCCCGGCGCCGCCCGTTCGACGATCTCAAACCCGCCGCCCCCCACTCGCCGCACCGCCTCCACCCGCCACGGGTGCACCAACTCCACCCCCGCGCCATGTGCCGCCCCCAGCAGCGCGTTCAGCACGCTGTGCGCATCATCCGACACCGGAAAGAGCTTCCCGGTCTCTTCCTGCTTGAACTCCACCCCCTGCTCACGAAAGAACTCCACCGTGCGCGCGACATCAAACCGTCCCAGCACATTGCGAATCGCATGCCGCGATGAACCCGCGTAGGCATTCTCATCCACGCGATGATGCGTGACGTTGCAGCGCCCGCCCCCCGCAACCAGCACCTTGGCACCCAGCTTCTTCGCCCCATCAAGCGCCACCACACGCCCCGCGTGGTTCCCCGCTCGCAGCGCCCGCCCGGCCCACACTCCCGCGAACAGTCCCGCAGCACCGGCTCCCACCACCACAATGTCCGCGGCCGCTCCCCCGGCCTCCCCACTGCTCACCGCCGATTCCTCGTCACCACAAGACCCACCACCAGCCCCCAATACCCCAGCGTCGTGATGCTCCCCAGCACCAGCGCAACGATCGCGTGCGCCGTGCCGCGAACCTTTGGCTCAGCCCGCACCCTCTTGATTCCCATGACTCCAAGCACCATCGCCGCGGGCCCCAGCAGCAGCCCAAGCCCGGGAATCAACGACCCGATCGACACGTAATACCCCACCAGGGCCGCCTTGTTGCGATACGGAATCACCGTCGCGACCATCTCATCACCCGCCGAAGGCTGAAACTGCGGCGGCGACATCGGCGGCGTCAGCACGCCCTTCAACGCCGGATGTTGCGCCGCCACGATCGGCGGAATGCCCGCCTCTTCGATCATCGCGTCCGCAGGGATCCGCCCCTCGCGTGCCCATTGCACCAGCGCTTCAGTCGAGCTCGCCGCGAATCGGCGGCCGTCGGACAATCGCACGATGATCTCGCTCATGGCTCCCCCTTCGCAGCACCTCACTGAAACACACTTAAAAATCGCTCGCGTTAGATCGCTTCGAGCCGCCGCGCCGTTTCGCGTTCCATCAGGGCCCGGTGCAGGTCGCTCAGGTCGCCGGCCATCAAGTCGCGCAGCGAGTACTCATCGGGCAACCGCTCGTCGGCCACGATGCCCTCTTTGAACCGGTACGTGCGGATCTTCTCGCTGCGATCGCCCGTGCCGATCTGGGCGGAGCGGGCCGCCGAGCGCTCGGCCTTCTTCTTCTGCAACTCGGCTTCATACAAGCGCGCCAGCAACAGGCGCCTCGCCCGCTCGCGATTCTGCTGCTGGCTTTTGGCCTCCATCATCTTGATGATGATGCCGCTGGGCTTGTGGTGAATCTGCCAGGCCGTCTCGACCTTGTTCACATTCTGCCCGCCCGGGCCCTGGGCCCGCGTCGCGAACTCTTCCACGTCGTTGGCCCAGTCGATTTTCAGGTCCACTTCTTCCGGCTCCGGCAGCACTGCGATGCTGGCCGTGGACGTGTGCACGCGCCCCTGGGCTTCGGTCGCCGGCACTCGCTTCACACTGTGCACGCCCGCCTCAAACGCCAGCTCGCTCCAAACCCCGTCACCCTTCACGTTCGCCACCGCGCTGCGAACCCCCCCCGCATCAGATTCCGGCACCGCGTCGAGAAGCTCAAACGTCCACCCTCGCTTCACGGCGTACTTGGTGTACATGTCAAACAGATCGCGTGCCCACAGCGCCGCCTCGTCGCCCCCGGTACCGGCACGCACTTCCAGCATCACCGAGCCCACCCGCCGGTCATCGCTCGTCACCAGCCGCGACAGCATCTCCCCCACCACCTGCGTGGCCGTCGCTTCCACGCGGGGCAGGTCCTCGCGTGCCATCGCCACCAGCTCCGCATCCACGTCCTTTGAGTTGGCCGCCAGCAGCTCCCGCAGCCCGGCCGCTTCCTTCTCCAGCTCTTGCAACTTCCGAAAACCCGTCGCCACCGGCTCGATCGCTCGGCGCTGCACCGAAAGTTCGCGAACTTTTCGATGGTCGGAGAGCACCTCCGGGTCTTCGAGCGACAACGCCAACTGCCGCTCTTTCGCGTCGATTTCCCGGAGCTTTTCGATCGCGCGGGGCGGCAACTGCGGGGCCAAACTGAACTCGGTCGGGGCGGCACTAGACATGCGCGGACAGCGTAGGGGCGAAATGAGCCGCCAAGCCCTCCTAATAATCTCAACGACCCGACCGGATACCTTCCAAACGACCCGAGGAGGCCACTTGACGGCAGCAATCGAAATTCGCGGCGTGAACAAGAGCTTTGGCCCAAAGGTCGCCGTTCGAGACATGACCTTCACCATCCCCCAAGGCTCCCTCATCGGCCTAATTGGCCGCAACGGCGCCGGCAAGACCACCACCATCCGCATGGTGATGTCCATCATCTTCCCGGACTCCGGCGAGATCAGCGTGCTGGGCAAGAAGTCCGCCGTCGAGAGCAAAGACCGCATCGGCTACCTCCCCGAAGAACGCGGGCTCTACAAAAAAATGAAGGTCAACACCTTCCTCACCTACGTCGCCCGCCTCAAAGGCATCGACAGCGTCGGTCTCGACAAGCGCGTTCGTGCCTGGCTGGAGCGCGTTGAACTCCTCGGCAGCGCCAAGAAAAAATGCGAAGAGCTCAGCAAGGGCATGCAACAAAAGGTCCAGTTCATTGCCTCGGTCATCCACGAGCCCGACCTCATCATCCTTGACGAGCCCTTTTCGGGCCTCGACCCGGTCAACGCCCGCCTGCTGAGCTCGCTCGTCGACGAGCAGCACAAGGCCGGCCGCACCGTGATCTTCTCCACCCACCAGATGAGCCAGGCCGAGGCGGTGTGCGACCGCGTCATCATGGTGAACGACGGCACCAAAGTGCTGGACGACACGCCCCAGGGCATCCGCAGCCGCTTTGATCCCAAAACCGTCGAAGCCGCCCCGCTGCACCCTCTGAGTGACGAAGAACTCGCCAACCTGCCCCGCCTCCCGGGCGTGCGAGACGTCTCCCGCAAAGACGACAGCCTGCTCTTCGCCCTCGATGGGCGTGAATCCGCCGAGCAGGTGCTCGCCCGCATCGTGCAGGCGATGCCCGTGTCGAGCATCAAGATCGTCCGACCCTCCCTCGAAGACGTCTTCCTCGAGATCGTGCTGAAGGCCGCCAAGACCCCCGAAGAACGCGAACGCCTCATGGCCCTGGCCGGCGAATGGGGGGGGGGCGGCTCATCCGGCGACTAGACCTCGCCACATTCAGCACATGCCCCCGCCAACGTACTGAAGACACCTCCGCGCCCACGCCTTTCGATCGCCCGCACCGAGAGCCCCATCGCATGAACAAGATTCTGACCGTCGCCCTCCGAGAGTTTCTGGCCGTGGTGCTCACGCGCAGCTTCGCGCTGGGCATCCTGCTCCCGCCGGTCATGATCGGCCTGGTCGTAACGCTGACACCTTTGCTGATGAACCAGAAGCCCCCCACCGTGCACGGGCATGTGGCGGTCATCGACCATTCGGGCGTCGTGGCCGACGAACTGGCCAAGGCCTCCACCAAAGAAAGCATCGAGTCGCGCCGATCCCACGACAAGAAAGAAATGGCCGCCGCTGCCGGCAAGGCCATCGGAGTCGACGCAAAAACCCAGGAACAGATCGCCAAGGGTGTCCAGACCCCCGCCGCCGCCGAAGCCGACGCTCCGTCGCTCACGGTGCAGGTGTTGCCGCCAGATACGGACCTCGAAACCGCCAAGGCGAACATGCGGGCCAACGCCGACAAACGCCTGAGCGACATGGGCCCCGACCCACGCTTGGCCATCGTCGTCATCCCCAAGGCCTGCGTCGAAGGCGAAAAATCCGCGGCCACCGGCGAGGTCACCTACCCAGATTTTCCCCTCTACACCTCCACCCGCCTCGACATCGAAATCACCAGCGACATCCGTAAAGAAACCGGCAAAGCCATCGTCGACGCGCGCCTCCGCGCCGGCGGGCTCGATGCCGACAAAGTCCGCGGCCTCATCACCCGCCCCGATGCAAACGTGCAGGTCGTGACCGCCGCGGGCGAGCGAAAGGGCAACGAAGTCGCCCAGATACTCGTTCCCGGAGCGTTCATGTTCCTCATGTGGATCAGCGTCTTCTCGGCGGGCCAATACCTGCTCACCAGCACCATCGAAGAAAAATCCAGCCGCGTGATGGAAGTGCTCCTCTCCGCCGTCTCGCCCATTCAGCTCCTCAGCGGCAAGATCCTCGGCAAGGGCGCCGTCGGCCTCCTGATGCTCCTCATCTACAGCGGCACCGGCGTGCTGGCCCTCGTCGCCTTCGCCATGATGGACCTGGTGCCGTGGCAGAACATCATCTACCTCGCGGCGTATTTCGCCATCGCCTACTTCACCATCGCCGCCCTCATGACCGCCGTCGGCTCCGCCGTGACCGAAATCGCCGAAGCCCAGTCCCTCATGGCCCCCGTCATGATGCTGCTGGTCATCCCCATGATGCTGTGGATGCCCATCACCCGCAACCCCAACTCCATGTTCGCCCAGGTCTGCAGCTTCGTCCCCTTCGTCAACCCCTTCGTCATGGTCCTCCGCATCAGCGGCAGCGAACCCATCCCCACCTGGCAAATCCCCGTCTCCATCCTCGTCGGAGCCCTCGGCGTCATCTTCGCCATCTGGGCCGCCTCCAAGGTCTTCCGCATCGGCGTCCTGATGTACGGCAAGCCGCCGAACTTCGCGACGCTGGTCCGCTGGGTCCGCATGGCATGAGAAAAGTGCCACTGACCGCTTCGGCTCTGCGAAGAGGTCAGTGCGGAACTGCCGACACCGCTGCAACATCGCCCTGGCCCCGCACGCGGGGTCGTTGACACACCACTCTAAATCGCCCCCGGCCCGCGCTCCCCCGTCCGAATCTTGATGCACTCTTCCAGCGGCTGCACGAAAATCTTCCCATCCCCAACTTCGCCCGTCCTCGCCCCGCGCAAAATCGCCTGCACCGCCGGCTCCACATAGTGGTCGTTCACGGCGATTGTCACCTGCACGCGCTCCACCATCGGTGGCTGCACCGCCTGCCCGCGCACGTATTCCATCTCACCGCGCTGCGCCCCGTGCCCGCGCACCGGCGACACTGTGATGCGGTAGTTGTCCTGCTCGTCCAGCACCGCGCGCAGCTCGCGCTGTGTCGCCTCAAGCCGCTCCGGACGAATGATCGCGTTGATGAGTTTCATGCCCAAAGCTCCAGACGAGCCAACCGTCTCGCAGCCCTTCCCGATCTCGTGGCACGGGCTTCCAGCCCGTGAGCCGGCTCGGAGAGCCGACCTACCAAATCTCGTGGCACAGGCCTCCGGCCTGTGTCCTTCCCACCCTTCTTCCGCCCCCGCTCAAACCGCTCACGACTCCATGTGATACCCGCGCTCGCCGTGGATGGTAATGTCCAACCCGTCCCGCTCGTGCGCCTCGCTCACCCGCAGCCCGTTCAACCTCCTGATCACCACCCCGATCACCAGCGACCCTACCAGCGCAAACCCAATCGCCGCCCCCGAGCCGATCGCCTGCTTGACCAACTGCTCCGGGTGCCCACGCAGCAACCCCTCCGCCGGCGTGAAACAAAACACGCCCGTGAGCAAGGCCCCGAGCAACCCCCCCACCCCGTGCACGCCAAAGGCGTCCAGCGAATCGTCGTACCCGAACTTGGCCTTCAGCTGCACCGCCCAATAGCACACGATCGACGCGAGCGCTCCGAAAATCAACGCGTGCATCGGCTGCACATGCCCGGCCGCCGGCGTGATCGCCACCAGCCCCGCCACGATGCCCGATGCCAACCCCAGACTCGTGGGCTTGCCGTGATGTCGCCATTCCAGCAGCATCCACACCAGCGCCGCCGCGGCCGCCGCCGACTGCGTCGTCGTAAACGCCAGCCCCGCCACCGCCCCCGCCACCGGCTTGTCCGCCGCCACCGCGCTCCCGGCATTAAACCCGAACCACCCGAACCACAACAACCCCGCGCCCAACAGCGTCAGGGTCAAGTTGTGAGGCAATATCACGCCCCGCTCGTCCAGGTCCTTTCGCCGCCCAATCAGCAACGCCAGCACCAGCGCCGAAAAGCCCGCGGAAATGTGAACGACCGTGCCGCCGGCAAAGTCCAGCACGCCCAGCTTGAAGAGCCAGCCCCCATCCGCCCACACCCAGTGGGCCAGCGGGCAATACACAAACGTCGTCCACGCCAGAATGAACCACAAGTAACTGCTGAACTTGATCCGCTCCGCCACCGCCCCCGCGATCAACGCCGGCGTGATGATCGCAAACTTCCCCTGGAACATCACGAAGACCAACTCGGGCACGCCCTTGTCCGCAAACATCTTGCTGTGGGCCAGCCCCTTCAGCGCCAGCAGGTCCGGGTCCCACCCG
>JBAZUW010000160.1:0-8027 GCA_041661205.1 Phycisphaerales bacterium | reverse complement strand
TGACCGAGGAGATGGGGCGGCCGGTCGTGGCTCACCTTGACCTCCGCAGCGAAACCAAGGACATCGACTTCAAGAACATCATCGGCCTGAACGTCACGGTGCGGATCAACCCCACCCAGGAGGACGGCGCCGTCCGCTACCTCAATGGTTTCATCGCCGACTTTTCGCAGCACGGTGTGCCCTACGAAGGCTCGATGAACCAGTACAAGGCGACCATGGTCCCCTGGCTGTGGTTCCTCACCCGCTCTTCGGATTGCCGCATTTTCCAGAACATGAACATCCCGGACATCGTCAAGCAGGTCTTCGACGATTTCGGGTTCTCCGACTACGAGTTCAACCTCACCGGCACCTACAACCAGCGCGAGTACGTGGTGCAGTACCGGGAGACGGCTTTCAATTTTGTAAGCCGCCTGCTGGAGGAAGAGGGGATCTACTTCTTCTTCAAGCACGAGGACGGCAAGCACACGATGATGATCGTGGACGCCCCGAGCGCCCACGAAGCCGCCGAAGGGGCGGCCGATGTGACCTACAAACCCAACGACGGCACCTCCATGGGCTTTGACCGGGTCTGGGAGTGGATGGTCGAGAAGCGGTACTTCCCCGGCAAGGCCTCGCTTACGGATTTCGAGTTCAAGACGCCCTCCACGCCCCTCTTGAAAGACGCGACGACGGTGGTCGAGTTCTCCAACATCGACAAGTTCAACTGGTACGACTACCCCGGCGGCTATTTCACGGCGGGCGATGGCGACACCCTCGCCAAGATCCGCATGGAGGAGTTCGAAGCCCAGCACGCGGTCTCTCGGGCCAAGGGTGATGTCCGGGCGATTGTCGCGGGCGCCAAGTTCACACTGAAGGAATACCCCCTCGATGCAGTGAACATCGACTACGTCTGCACCGCCGCCAGCTTCAGCGCGCAGGGCGACGATTTTTCAACCGGTGGCGAACTCGAGGACGAAGACACGTTCGAGGTCACCTTCTCGGCGATTCCCGCGGCTACCCAGTTCCGCACCCCCCGCACCACGCCCCGGCCCCGCGTCGGCGGGCCGCAGACCGCGATCGTCGTCGGCACCAGCGGCGAAGAAATCTACACTGACGAGTTCGGGCGCGTGAAGGTCCACTTCCACTGGGACCGCTACGACAAGTCCGACGAAAACTCGTCGTGCTGGGTGCGTGTGTCGCACCCGTGGGCGGGCAAGAAGTGGGGCTTCGTGTTCCTGCCGCGAATCGGGCAGGAAGTGATCGTGGACTTCCTGGAAGGTGACCCCGATCGCCCGATCATCACGGGGCGCGTGTTCAACCAGGAATGCGCGGTGCCGTACACACTGCCCGACAACAAGACGATGTCGACGATGAAGAGCTCCAGCAGCAAGGGGGGCGAGGGTTTCAACGAGATCCGCTTCGAAGACGACGCCGGCAACGAAGAGTTCTTCATCCACGCCCAAAAAGACATGCACGTCCGCGTGCTCAACGACAAGTTCGTCACCATCGAGCACGACCACCACACGATGGTGAAGAACGACTCGTTCACGCTCATCGAGAACAACCGGCACACCGAGGTGAGCAACGACTCCAAGGAAAAGGTCGGGAACGACCTCAACCTCGACGTCGGCGGCAAGGCGGCAATCGCGATCGCGGGCAGCATGTCGCTCAAGGTCGATGGTGACGTCATCGAGGTCTTCGCCGGCGATCACAGCGAGACCACCAGCGGCCAGCTCTCCATCAAGGCCGACACCATCGTCCTCGAGGCCGGCACCAACATCACGTTCAAAGTCGGCGGCTCCACCATCGCCATCGACAGCAGCTCGATCAACATCCAGACGACCGACGTGACGGTCACGGCGGACGGAAAGATCGCGCTGACCGCCAGCGGCAACGGCGAGTTTAAGGCCTCCGGCTCGCTTAACTGCGAGGCCAGCGGAGCCGCCACCTTCAAGGCGGGCTCTTCTGCGACGTTCCAGGGAAGCGCGTCGGCGACACTCGACGGCGGCGGATCTACAACAGTCAAAGGCGGCACCATCGCGGTGGGATAGCCTTGGTGGTGATCGGAGAGATGAATCATGGCAAGCCCGAAGAGCATCAAGTCCGCGTCGGTGGTGGCCCCCGCCGCCCCCGACGCACCCAAGGAAGCCATCGACGCTGATCCCGGCGAGGTCAGTTCCACGTCCAGCGAGGCCATCGAGACCAGCCCCGGCGAGTGGACGTACGTGAAGATGGACACGCCCGCCAACCCCACGGGCAAGAAAGACCCCACCAAGACCAGCTGGATCGAGGTTCAACTCGTTGACGAAAACGGCAAGGGCATCGCCGGTCAGGCTTTCATCGTCACCGCCCCCGACGGGTGCGATTACTCGGGCACCACCGATGAAAAGGGCGTGGGCCGCGTAGTCGGCATCGACCCCGGCTCCAGCGACATCACCTTCCCGGATCTGGACAAAGACGCGTGGGAACCCGCATAGAAACGTCGCTGCTACAGGCGGGGAGTGAGTTCACATGGCCATCATCACAGCATCAACCGGAGACAGCGTTACCAGCATCGCCCACGATAAAGGTTTCTTCTGGGAAACGATCTGGAATCACTCCGAGAACAGCGACCTCAAGAACAAACGCAAAGACCCCAACATCATCCTCCCCGGAGATGAAGTCTTTGTGCCCGACCTGGAAACCAAGAAGGAAAACCGCCCCAACGAGGCCCGCCACAAGTTCAAGCGCAAGGGCGTGCCCGCCACCCTCAAGCTCCGCCTCACCCGCCTCGACGAACCCCGCGCCAACGAGCCCTACACCCTCATCATCGATGGCGAGCTCTTCACGGGCAAGACCGACGGCGACGGCCAGTTCGAGCACCCCATCCCTCCCAACGCCCGCAGCGCCATCCTGAAACTGCAGGAGGGCAAGGAGGAATACGCCATCACCATCGGGGGCCTCGATCCCTTCGATTCGCCCACCGGCGTGCAGCAGCGCCTCAACAACCTCGGCTTCGCCCCCGGCGACATCGGGGGCGACCTCGAAAGCCCCGACACCGTCGAAGCCATCAAGAACTTCCAGAAGAAGTACGACCTCGACGTCACCGGCATTGCCGACGACGCCACCAAGAAGAAGATCGACGAAATACACGTTTGACCAGTGCGTTTCAGTAGCCCGACCGTAGGGGAGGGCCGCCAGCGCGAGAGAGATTGCCGCGGCAGAACGAGGGGAACATGCTCGACAGCATCGGATCTGCGATCGACAGCGCTACGGGCGCCCTGGGCGGCAACAAGCAATCCGCCTCGGATGTCGACGCTGTGTTCCACATCGGTGACCCCCTGGCCGACCCAAAGACCCGTGCTCCGGTCAATCTCTCCCCCAAGCCCAACGCGTAAAGCAACGACCAGAACCAGCTCGGGCAGGATGCCCCCACCGAGCTTGTGCACTTCGGGCGCACCCACGCCGCCCTGGCCCCCACCTTCCCGCACGACAACAAGTCCATCGGCGATGCGGTGATGTGGCGCGATGCGCTGGAGCGCGAGGCCCTGCTGTTGCACGGTTCGCTCCGCCGCGCCCAGGCTGTGTTCAAGGAATACGACGACAGCAAGGGCGCAATCGGCGACATCATGAGCGCCGTCAACGTCCTGGGTGGGGGCGGCTCCTCCGGGCCGGATCTCTCGCGCTTCGACGAGCTCGCCAGCCGCATCACCAAAGCCGGCGGCTCCATCAACAAAGACGACGGCATCGACTACCCGACGCTCCATCAGGCCGGCATCGACCTGCACAAAGCCCGGGCCAACTACATCGATTTCGTGCGCAAGACCGGTGATAGCTACCTCAAGCACGACGACGGGGGCGGCACCCCGGGCGGGGCGCTCTCCAGCGTCACCGGCGCGGTGAGCAACGCCGCCGGCAGCGCCATCAGCGCCATCGGGGGCCCGGTCGGCAAAGCCCTCACGCTGGTGCAGTCGATCATCTTCAAGCCCTACGACATTTACCTCTCGATGTACCTCGCCGTGCGTGACGAGTACGAAGACGCGATCGAAAACGCCAGCTACGCAATGACGATCAAGTCGATCCGTGCCAAGGCGGTGCCGACGTTTGAAGTCTGGTTCCCCCTTCCCAAGCCCGCCGAAACGCCCGAGGGCGACCCCGGCGACGACCTGAGCAACGCGGGGGACGCGGCCAAGAAGGGCGACATCGCCGGCGCGATCGATGCGGCCAAAAAAGCCGCCGACGACGCCAAGAAGAAGGTCGACAAGAAGATCCAGGATGTCAAGGACTTTCTGTCTCCCGAAGCCCCCGACCCGCCGACGCCCGGCGACGACGCATTGGGGTCGGTTTTCGCCGCCTTCACCAGCGGCAAGCTCGACAAGCGTCTGGACGACGGCACGCTGCGCAAACGCAAGAAACTCGGGCCCGTGCTGAGCGAGGCCATCGCCAAGGGCGTCGGCGTCGACAGCATGCCCACGTGGTTCACCAAGCCCCTCGAAAAGATCATCGAAATGGAGATCGGGCTGTTGCAGCTCATCTATCACAAGGCGGCGGGCGCGGGACCCACGATGACCTTCTCGCAGGACTCCCTCAACAAGCTCGGGCAGGAGTGGTTCTTTGACACGCTGATCGACCTGCTGGTGAAGACGTTCTCGTTCCTGCAGGATTCGCCCAGCGGCCTGGGCACCATCCAGGGGCAGAAGATCACCAAGCAGGCGTTCATCGAGCACGGGCGCGATCTCATCCGCGACGAGTTCGGAAAATACCTCAACCCGATCCTGCAGCTCGCGATGACCAACATGGGCGACCGGTTGCGCGAGGCGATCGAGGGGGCGAAGGACCAAGCGGCCCAATCGAAAGTGGCGGCCGTTGCAGGCGCGCTCGGCCTTGGCAACGACCAGAAGAAAGCCGCCGAGTCGATCGGCAACGCGCGCGAAAAGCACTGCATGACCATGGAGCTGCTGCTCGCCCGCCTGCCGGAGGTCACCGCGCTGCTCATCCGCGACACCGTGCTGCCCGTGTACGACATGGTCTTCGATCAGCTCGCAGGCAAGGCCATGGGAAAGCTGGGCGACGCCATGTCGCCGGTCAAGAACATGGTGTCGAGTGCCAAAAGCAAGATGGATGATGTCAAGGATTACAAGGATCGCGTCAACAAGCTCCGCTCCGACACCGACGACGGCCAGGGTGGCACGAAGATCAATCAGGACACCGATTTCGACGCGCTCAAGAAAGACCTGACGACCGCCACCCCGCCCCCGCCAGGCTCTGCAAGCACAGCCAGCGGCGACTTCCCCGGGGGCGATCGCAAGTTCCTGTGCGAAGCCAAGCCCATCCCCGACGAAGACATCAAAAAGGTCGAAGATGAACAAAAGGTCGACGCCAAGATCTGGCCCGACCCGCCCAAGGAAGATGCCGACTCGTCATCGTCGAGCAGCACCGCACCATCCACCCCCTGACAGCGCTGGAGTTTCGTCGTGGCAAGCCCCAAATCAATCAAGTCCGCCTCCATCGTTGCGCCCGCGGCTCCTGAAGCTGTGATCGAAGCCATCACCGCCGACCCCGGCGAGGTCTCTGCCGCAAAGTCTGACGCGCTCGCCACCGCCTCGGGCAGCTTCGGCTCAATAAAGCTCCCCGCCCACCCCGGTGAGCCCCCCGAAAACGCCGAAGCCGCCACCGAACTCACCTGGATCGAGATCGAACTCGTCGGCGAAGACAGCAAACCCATCGCGGGCGAGCCTTACCGCGTCATCACCCCCGAGGGTACCGAGGCCAGCGGCACGCTCGACGAAAAGGGCTTCGCCCGCATCGACTACATCCAGCCGGGCACCTGCAAAGTAAGCTTCCCGAAACTCGACAAGGACGCCTGGAAAAAGCTGTAGCAGGTTGGTCGCCAAACGAGCGATCTCACGTGCCACCGAGGAATCGGCTCGGCGATTCCTCGGTGCGACCGACGCTCGCGCCACGCGTTTCTCGAGCACGCACCACCAATCCAACATAGCTCTCGACAGCGCGCCCTCGCTCCGCGTCCGCTACACTCCCCCTCACTTCTGAGGAGACCACATGTTTACATCGATCAGCGTGTCGCGTAAGGGCGATTCCGAGGCCGTGGCATTCGCACACTTCCAGGGCGAAAAGCCAGATTCGCGCACCCTGTCGCTGGCCGCCGGGCTGGGCCTCAAAGACGCCCTGGTCGCGGCCGCGGCACTCCCCGAAGCCACCGGCGAATCCGGCTCGCTGGCGGAGTCGTTCTCGCATGGTGCCAAAGCTGCCGCGGGTACGCGCGTGCTGCTGATCGGCCTGGGTGACAAGGCCAAGTTTCAGGTCGGCGCCCTCCGCAACGCTGCGGCTTCCATCGGCCGTCGCCTCGTCGCCGTCAAGGGTCGCAGCGTGTCGCTTGAGTTCGACGGCGTGATCGCCGCGGCAAAGGCCGACGCCCACGCCGCCGGCGCTGCGGCGGGCGAAGGCCTCGGGCTGCTCGGCTGGGTATGCGATGAGTTTCGCGGCAAGGGCACGCCCAACTCCAAGCGCACGCCCCTCACCCTGCGCAGCAGCGATGCCGATTTCGCCGCCGGCCTGTCTCGCGGCCTGGCGCTGGCCGAGAGCACCAACCTCACCCGCACGCTGAGCCAGACGCCCCCCAACATCGCGACCACCACCTACATGGCCGACCAAGCCAAAAAGCTCGCCCGACAGGTCGGCCTCAAAATCAAAATCTGGGAAGGCCAGGACCTGGTCAAAGAGAAGTTCCAAGGGCTCATCAACGTCGGCAAGGCGAGCGTCTACAAGCCCTGCATGATCCGCCTCGAGTACAACCCCCCCAACGCCAAGTCCGGCAAGCCCGCCGTGCTCATCGGCAAAACCATGACCTACGACACCGGCGGCCTCTCCCTCAAGATCAACAACGGCATGGTGGGCATGAAGCGCGACAAGGACGGCGGCTGCGCGGTGCTTGGCGCCATGCACGCCATCGCCACCGTCATCAAGCCCCGCCGGCGCGTGGTGGCTTTGCTTGCCGTCGCCGAGAACAGCATCAACGAAGAGGCCTATCGCCCCGACGATGTGATCACCTATCGCAACGGCGTGACGGTGGAAGTGACGAACACCGATGCCGAAGGCCGCCTCGTCCTGGCCGACGCCCTGTGCTGGGCGTGCGAGCAGGAGAACCCCGGCTACATCGTGGACCTCGCCACGCTCACCGGGGGCGTCATCACCGCCCTGGGCAGCACCTACGCCGGGCTCTTCTGCGAGAACGACGCGCTGCGTGACAAGGTGCAGGCCGCCGCCGACATCGCTGGCGAGCGGGTGTGGCGTTTGCCCATGCACCAGGAATATCGCGACATGATGAAGAGCCCGGTCGCGGACATTCTCAACAGCAACCCCAACCGCAAGGCCCACGCCGGCCAAGGGGCCGCCTTCCTCTCATACTTCGTCGAAGACCGCGTCCCCTGGTGCCACCTCGACATCGCCGGCGTCCACGTGGCCGAGAAGAACTCCGGACCCTACATCGAAGGCCCCACCGGCTGGGGCGTGCGACTGCTCGCCAACCTCCTCGACGCGGATTGACCGCCACCGCGTTTTCAAGGTCAACCCAACACATGCCGCCGAGGAAGCCCACTGGCTTCCTCGGTGCCGTTTTGGCCAAAGCTTTCAAAGAGCCCGCGTGTAAGCGCACGAACGCACCGCCAAGCCAACGCCGCGGCACACCTGAACGGCCATTCAGTCGATCTTCACCCGCCCACGATCTCCACGCTCGAATACTGGTCGAGATTGACATACACAATCTCGCCGTCATCCTTGCGGAGTTCCAGGCGATCCAGCCACAGTTTGTGGTCTTTGCTATGGGCAAACCACGAGCCGGTCTTCTGCTGCTGCAGCGTCACCACTGTGCCCTCGATGGTGGTGGACATCGTCCCACCCCCCGGGCCGATGGCCCGATCAAGTCGCGGCACCTGCTGTGTCACCTTCACCCGCTGCCCCGGTTTGTACGCGTCGGTCACCATGAGACGCCATGGTACGCCTGGACGCACGGCGAACGCCAGCCGCCAAGAAAAGGTCGCGGCGGGACGGCG
>JBAZUW010000159.1:0-8038 GCA_041661205.1 Phycisphaerales bacterium | reverse complement strand
TGTTCCGGTGGCACTTTGTGCATGAGGAAGATTTCACGGTGTACGCCGATATCGGCATCGGTATTTTGGGGGCGACGGACAATGTGCCCAGCAACGGGACATCGTTCGATTTCACACCCCGCGCGGGGGTAGGCTTTACCTACGCGCTGAACGATGCCGGCGACCTGCGATTGGTGGGCGGGCTGCGCTGGGCCCACGTGTCGAACGCACGCATTCACGGCGACGACGACAACCCGGGGGTGGACACCATCATGATGTACAGCGGCGTGCAGTTTCCCTTTTAGCGTTCCACAATCGGCACCCACCAGTGGCCTGCACGTAAGCGGATCTTGTGAGACGTTTTTCATTCTCGCGCGAGATCGCGGCCGTCGAATCTGACGACGCGAGCGAAAGAAAGTTTCTTCATGCGATAGATCGACTCATGCCACGCGCCTAAAACCCAACATGGCTCAGCGTGCTGCAAACACAGGCCGTACGTCGGGTCATCCCAGCAACGCGAATTCTGCCGCGACGTCGATTAACTCGCTTGCGGTTGAGAGGGACGGTCGCGTCCGTGTGGTGATTGAGGGAGTCTCTCCCGCAGTGCCTGGTGGCGGGTTTGCGGTCAAGCGGGTCCTCGGCGAGCCCGTAGAGGTTGAAGCGGACATCTTTGCGGACGGTCACGATCGCATCGCCGCGGTGGTGCGGCACCGTGCGGTGGGAAGCGGCACTTGGAATGACAGTCCGATGGAGTCGCTGGTGAACGACCGCTGGGGCGGTAGGTTCACCGTACTGACCGAAGGCCCCCACGAGTTCTGCGTGCAGGCGTGGATCGATCACTTCGGCACATGGCGGCGCGATCTAAAGCGACGCGCGGAGGCCAAGCAGAATCTTGCCGCCGAGTATCCCATCGGGGCGGCACTCATCGATCGGGCCATCAACGCGCATCCGCCGTCTCGCGTTGACCTACTCCGCTA
Organism: Phycisphaerales bacterium; assembly: GCA_041661205.1. Lineage (GTDB taxonomy): Bacteria > Planctomycetota > Phycisphaerae > Phycisphaerales > UBA1924 > RI-211. Next base: position 7,082 of record JBAZUW010000159.1, on the reverse strand, counting down.
CGCCGAGTTGCTGCGAGGTGAGTCCAATGCGGATCGCCTGGAACACGCGCTCGACGAGCGCCTGGCGAGCCTGATGTTCCAGGCGGATGAACGCCGCTTCGCGGCTGAGTCGGAGCCGACCCGCGTCTGGGTTGATCGGCAGCGGGCACAGTTCAGCGCTTGGTACGAGCTCTTTCCGCGCTCCACGGGCGCTGACGCGGCCACGCATGGGACGTTTCGCGATGTGCTCGGGCGATTGGATGGGGTGGCGGCGATGGGGTTTGACGTGCTGTACTTGCCGCCGATCCACCCGATCGGCAGGCAGTTTCGCAAGGGGAAGAACAACACGCTGAACGCCGGGCCGGAGGATGTGGGAAGCCCGTGGGCCATCGGGGGGTTGGAGGGCGGGCACGATGCGATTCACCCTGCGCTTGGGAGTGTTGAGGATTTCAGGGCGCTGGTGAAAGCCGCCCGGGAGCGCGGGATGGAGATCGCGCTGGACCTGGCGCTGCAGTGTTCGCCGGATCATCCGTACGTGATCCAGCACCCGGAGTGGTTCAAGCATCGCCCCGACGGGAGCATTCAATACGCCGAGAACCCGCCCAAGAAGTACCAGGATATTTATCCCTTTGAGTTTGAGTGCGAGCAGTGGCAGAGCTTGTGGAACGAGATCCTGCGAGTCGTGCTTCTGTGGGTTGAGCGGGGCGTGCATATCTTCCGCGTGGACAACCCGCACACCAAGCCCTTCGCGCTGTGGGAGTGGCTCATCGCAGAGGTGAAACGGCGCGACGCGGGGGTGCTGTTTCTGGCCGAGGCTTTTACTCGTCCCAAGGTGATGCACCGGCTTGCGAAAGTCGGCTTCACGCAGTCGTATACGTATTTCTCGTGGCGAAACAGTGCCGCCGAGCTTCGCGAGTACTTCACGGAGCTGACCGCGACTGCATCGGTGGAGTACTTCCGGCCCAGCGCCTGGCCCAACACGCCCGACATTCTGCCGGAGTATCTGCAGCACGGCGGGCGCCCCGCATTCGTGGTGCGTGCGATTCTTGCGTCGACGCTGTGCGCCAGTTGGGGCGTGTATGGCCCGGCGTTCGAGTTGATGGACCATCTGGCGGTTGCGCCTGGGAGCGAGGAGTACCTCGACTCTGAGAAGTATCAGATTCGCGCGTGGGAGACGGATCGCCCGGATTCGCTGGCGCCGCTGATCACGCTGCTCAACCGGATTCGCCGCGAGAATGCGGCGCTGCAGCAGGACCGCACCTTGCTGTTTCACGCGTGCAACAATCCGGCGATTCTCGCGTATTCGAAGACCGACGGAGACGATTGCATCGTCGTCGTGGCAAATACCGACTCGTACCACGTGCAGTGGAGCTCGGTAGACTTGGATCTGGCCGCTCTCGGGCTTGCGGCCGAGTTGCCTTACCAGATGCACGACCTGCTGACTGGCACAAAGTATCGCTGGCAGGGCCGGACCAACGTGGTAGGGCTTGACCCTGCCACAAGCCCGGCGCATGTCTTCCGTGTGCGCCGCCATCAACGAACGGAGGCCCAGTTTGAGTATTTCCTCTGATCCCACCGGCCCCGCGACGGCGGCGACGGGCAAAGCGGGTGCGTCGAAGTCCCGCGCCAAGCAAGCGCCGGCCGACCCGCTGTGGTTCAAGAACGCGGTTATTTATCAGCTCCACGTTCGGTCATTTTGTGACTCCACCGGCGACGGGGTGGGCGATTTCAATGGTCTGATTTCCAAGCTCGACTACCTGGCCGAACTGGGCGTGACCGCGCTGTGGCTTCAGCCGTTTTATCCGTCTCCCTTGCGCGACGACGGTTACGACATTGCCGACTACGAGGCGGTGAATCCGGCATACGGGCGGCTGGACGAATTCAAGACGTTTGTGGCCGAAGCGCACAAGCGGGGTTTGCGGGTCATCACCGAGCTGGTGATCAATCACACGTCGGACCGGCACGAGTGGTTCCAACGGGCCCGCCGCGCTCCAAAGGGGAGCCTCGAGCGGAACTTTTATGTGTGGAGCGACACGCCGGACCTGTACCGCGAAGCCCGGATCATTTTCAAGGACTTTGAGCGTAGCAACTGGACGTGGGACCCGGTCGCGGAGCAGTACTTCTGGCACCGGTTTTACAGCCATCAGCCTGACCTCAACTTTGACAACCCGGCGGTGCACAGGGCGGTGCTGGATGTGTGCGATCACTGGATGAAGATGGGGGTCGATGGTGTTCGCCTGGACGCGATTCCGTACCTCTACGAGCGCGACAGCACGAGCTGCGAGAATCTCGAAGAGACGCACGCGTTCCTTCGGAAGTTTCGCGCTCATGTGGACAAGCACTGGCCGGGACGCATGCTCCTGGCGGAGGCGAACCAGTGGCCCGAGGACGCCGTGGCGTATTTCGGCAAGGGTGATGAGTGCCACATGGCGTTCCACTTTCCGCTGATGCCGCGGCTGTTCATGTCGCTGCGGATGGAAGACCGCTTCCCGATCATCGACATCCTCGATCAGACCCCCGCTATTCCGCAGAGCTGCCAGTGGGCGATGTTCCTGCGGAATCACGACGAGTTGACGCTCGAAATGGTGACGGACGAAGAGCGCGATTACATGTACCGGGTGTACGCGAGCGACCACCAGGCTCGGATCAATCTCGGCATCCGCCGCCGCCTGGCACCGCTGCTGTCGAACAACCGGCGCAAGATAGAGCTCATGAACGCGTTGCTCTTTTCGATGCCGGGCACGCCGATCATGTACTACGGCGACGAGATCGGCATGGGCGACAACGTGCACCTGGGTGATCGCAACGGCGTGCGCACCCCGATGCAGTGGAGCAGCGATCGCAACGCGGGCTTCAGCCGCGCCAACCCGCAGAAGCTCTTCTTGCCGGCGATCATCGACCCGGAGTATCACTACGAGGCGGTGAACGCCGAGAGCCAGCTGGCGAATCCGTCATCACTGCTCTGGTGGACCAAGCGGCTCATCGCGCTCCGCAAGCGCTACCCGGTCTTCGGCACCGGTGAAATCAAGTTTCTTCAGCCCGCCAACCCGCGGGTGCTCGCCTTCACGCGCAGCAACGCTGAGCACACGATTCTGGTAGTGGCGAATCTCTCGAGGTTTGTCCAGCCGGTCGAGGTGCCGCTGGCGGAGTTTGAAGGATTGCGTCCGGTTGAGCTCTTCGGCAAGGTGGAGTTTCCGATCATCGGGAAGGCCCCGTACTTCCTGTCGATGGGGCCGCATTCGTTCCTGTGGTTTGTGCTCGAGAAGACGGACGCCGGAAGTGCTTCGCCTGCCGAGACAGCGCCCGTGCCCGAGATTCGCATTCATGGGGCATGGGACGGAGTGTGGGGTTCGGATTCGCTGCGGCGCAGCCTGGAGCACATGCTGGTTCCCGCCGTCACTTCGAAGCGGTGGTTCATGTCAAAGGCGCGGGGGCCGCGAGCTGCGGCCATCACCGAACGCCTTCGCCTCCCGGCCATCAATGGCAACGACGCTGACGCCTCGCTCTTCATCTCGCGGTTTGACTTCACTACCGGCGAGCCGGAGCGGTACGCGCTGCCGCTGATGATGCGTGAACCGGCTTCAGCCCCGGCAACGACAACGCCACAAGAGGCGACATCGCCGGTGGCTGCACCAGCGCTCGCCACGCTGGTCAACGCGCGGGGTGAACGCCGCGATGTGGTCGACGCACTCGGCATGCCGGAGGTCGCCACGGCCATGCTCAAGCTCGCGCTCACAGGCGATGAGGTGGAGACCGGCGAGACCCGGCTGGTCGGCCGCCCCGTGGGGCGCAAAGAAAAGCCCGCGGCGTTGGCCGGGCTTGCCGTGCAGATGCCCAAGGTCGAGCAGAGCAACACCACGGTATTTTTCGGCGACCAATATGTGCTAAAGCTCTTCCGCCGCCTTGATGACGGCGAAAGCCCGGAGTCGGAGATCGGGCGACATCTGACGCAGAAGGTGCCCTTCCCGCACATCGCTCCGCTGGCGGCGACGGTTGATATCGAGACGCCTTCGCAGGAGCGCCGCACGCTCGCGGTCGTGCTGAAGTTTGTCGCGTCGCAGGGGGACGCCTGGGGGTGGATGGGGCGGCTCGCGGTGCGATTCCTGGAGGGGATCGCGGCGCTGCCGGTTGACGCCGCGGGCAACCTCACGACCGTTCGACCCGGCTTTCTCGCGGCGGGCGCACCACCGTCGCAGCTCTCTGAGCTTGTGAGCGAAGCCGTGGAAGGCGCGCGACTGCTCGGCGTGCGCAGCGCCGAGATGCACGCAGCCCTCGCGACCGACGCGGGCGACACCGCCTTCACGCCCGAGCCCTTCACGCCCATGTACCAGCGTGCGATGTTTCAATCCATCCGCAACTCGCTGCGCGGGGCGACCGGGGCAATCTCTCGTCGCGCCGCCACGCTGCACGGCGAAGCACAGGAGATGTCCAAGACCCTCCTGCAGGGCGAAGCGGCTCTGGCCGGCTCCATTGCGACGCTCCGCGAGGGAACGCTGGGCGGAATGCGAATCCGCATCCACGGCGACTACCACCTCGGGCAGGTGCTTCACACCGGCAAGGACTTCATCATCATCGACTTTGAGGGTGAGCCGCTGCGTTCCATCGGTGAGCGGCGGCTGAAACGCTCACCCCTGCGCGACGTGGCGGGCATGATCCGATCCTTCGATTACGCCGCGTGGGCGGCGCTGGACCGGCATCACGAGTTGCTGCCCGGCGAGCGTGCCGGGGCCCGTGCGGTGCTGACGCAGGCCGCCGGCGCTTGGAGCGCCTGGACCGCGTCGTCGTTCGCGTCCGCGTACTTTGAGCGTGTGCTCGCGCTTCGACCCGAGCTGCTGGGCCCGGACGCGGCGGGCCGGGAACTGCTGCTGCGTGCCTGGCTGCTTGAGAAGACCTGCTACGAAATCGTCTACGAACTCAACAGCCGCCCCGACTGGGTACACATCCCGCTGCGGGCCGCGCTGACACTGCTGGGGGAAGCGTCCACAACAAAGAATGGAGGTGCCGTTTGACACGCACGCCAAGCAAGGCTCGCTCGCCGGTGGTTGTTCCCGCGCCGCCCACCTGGGAAATCTCCGCCGACGACCTGCACCTGTTCAACGAAGGCACCCACTACCGCCTGTACGAAAAGCTCGGCGCACACCCGCTTCCCGGTGGCGGCGTGGCGTTCGCAGTATGGGCGCCCAACGCGCGGTACGTGTCCGTCGTCGGAGATTTCAACAAGTGGGACCGCGGCGCACACCCGATGAAGGCGCTGGGCGCGTCAGGCATCTGGGCGGCCACCGTGCCGGACGTTGTTCCCGGAGCAGTCTACAAGTTTCACATCGCCGCCCGGGATTCGGCGTACACGGTGAACAAGGCCGACCCCTTCGGCTTCATGCACGAGACGCCCCCCAAGACCGGCTCCATCGTTCGTTCGCTCGACTACACCTGGAACGACGCCGCCTGGATGACCGAGCGCGGCAAGAAGCAGACGCTCGAATCGCCCATCAGCGTGTACGAGGTGCACCTGGGCTCATGGATGCGCGACCCGGCCGACCCCGAGCGCATGCTCAGCTACAACGAGCTTGGGCCCAAACTGGCGGACCACTGCGTGGCGATGGGCTTTACGCATGTCGAGCTGTTGCCGGTGATGGAGCACCCCTTTTATCCGTCGTGGGGATACCAGACGACCGGTTACTTTGCGCCCACCAGCCGCTACGGCACGCCCCAGGATTTCATGGCGATGGTCGATTGCCTGCACCAGAAGGGCGTGGGCGTGATTCTCGACTGGGTTCCCTCGCACTTCCCCACCGACGAGCACGGCCTGGGCTACTTCGACGGCACGCACCTCTTCGAGCACGCCGATCAGCGCCAGGGCTTTCACCCCGACTGGAAGAGCGCGATCTTCAACTACGGCCGTAACGAGGTGCGCGCCTTCCTGATCTCCAGCGCTCTTTTCTGGCTTGAAAAGTTCCATGCGGATGCCATCCGCGTCGACGCCGTCGCGTCGATGCTCTACCTCGACTACGGGCGCAAGCACGGGGAGTGGATCCCCAACCGGTTTGGCGGGAGAGAGAACATCGAAGCCGTCGAGTTCCTCCGCCAGTTCAACACCGCCGTCTACGGCAGCTTCCCGGATGTTCAGACCATCGCCGAGGAATCCACCGCGTGGCCCATGGTCTCGCGCCCCACGTACGTGGGCGGGCTGGGCTTTGGCATGAAGTGGGACATGGGATGGATGCACGACACGCTGAAGTATTTCTCGCTTGACCCCATCTACCGCCGCTTCGAGCACAACCGAATCAACTTTCGGGGGCTGTACATGTTCACCGAGCACTACATGCTCCCCCTCTCGCACGACGAGGTGGTGCACCTCAAAGGCTCTCTCATCGAGAAGATGCCCGGCGACCCGTGGCAGCGCTTCGCCAACCTGCGCATGCTGCTCATGAACCAGTGGACCAACCCGGGCAAGAAGCTGCTGTTCATGGGGTGCGAGTTTGCCCAGTGGCACGAGTGGGCATTCGAAAAGAGTCTGGACTGGCACCTCTGCCAACAGCCTGAGCATGCGGGCATTCAGCGACTCGTCTCCGACCTCAATCGTCTGTATCGCGAAACGCCAGCGCTGCACGAGGGGGACTGCAACCCGCAGGGCTTTGAGTGGGCAGAACCCAACGACAGCGAGCAAAGTGTGCTCGCGTTTGTTCGATACACGAAGGATCGTAAAGAGTCGGCGCTGGTAGTGTTGAACGCGACGCCGGTGGTGCGCGACCAATATCGACTGGGTCTGCCCAAGGCGGGGCGCTGGAAGGAAGTCCTCAATACCGACGCACAGATCTACGGCGGCTCCGGCGTGGGCAACCTGGGCAGTGTCGAAGCGTCGCCGATGCCGTTCCGGCAGTTCGCTGCGTCGCTGACGCTTCGCCTGCCCCCGTTAGGCGGGCTGATTCTCGTGCCTGACAATCACGCTTCGGAGATCGCGGCGAATGGCACGTAGACAGCCCGCCGCCCCCGCGCTCAACGCGTCTCTCGAGCGAGCCGCGAAGCTACACGGCGTGCTGACGCAGTACGTGGACGTCAAGGGAGTGACGCATCACGCGTCACCAGAGGTAGTGCGCACGCTCGTG
>JBAZUW010000158.1:0-8170 GCA_041661205.1 Phycisphaerales bacterium | reverse complement strand
CACCAACCCCGTCTACAACTTCCGAGTCGCCAGCGCCTCGGGCGACAACGAACCGAACGACACGCTGGTCCAGGCGACCCCCGTCAGCTTCAGTGCGGACGGCTCGGCCACGTTCACCGGCGTCACGCTGGGCAACGGCATCTTCGGCCTCTCCGATGTCGATCTGTACCGCATCACCACCGTACGTGGCGGGCAGATCACTGCGACCATCACCGCCCAGCGCCTGCCCGCCGGCTCCACCCTCGACAGCTATCTGCGACTCTTCGACGGCAACGGCGTTGAGATCACCAGTAACGATCAGAGCTTCGGCAACGACTCCTTCATCGACTACTTCGTTCGCACCGCCGGCACCTACTACATCGGTGTCAGCGGCTTCGGCAACGCGAACTACAACCCCGCCGTGGGTGGCAGCGGCTCGTCCCTGCAGTCGGTCGGGGCGTACAACCTCAGCCTCAACGTCAAGCTCGCCAACGACGACACCCTCAACTACGTCTACTACACCCCCAACCCCGCCCCGGCACCGGGCACTGATGTCTTCGCGGTGGCGGATGCGCCCAGCTCGCTCACCACGCGAATTCCGCCCAACGCTCCGACGCAGACCGCCGGCACGACGTCCGCGTTCATCGACATCACCGATTCTCGCCAGATCATCGATCTCAACGTGCGTCTGCGCCTGACCCACAGCTCCGACTCGGATCTCACCGTCAGCCTTATTTCGCCTGCCGCCACCGGCTTCCCCAACGGGCGCGAAATCGTGCTCGTGAGCGGGCGAGGCGGGGTGAACCCCAACTTCACCAACACCGTCTTTGATGACGAGGCTTCGAGTTCGATCACCACGGCCTCTGCGCCCTTCACCGGGGTCTTCCGTCCCGAGCAGTCGCTCGGCGGGTTTGACGGCCAGTCCGCTCTGGGCCGCTGGACGCTGGTGATCCGGGACACCTCGCCGCTGAACACCGGCCAGTTGCTCAACTTCGCGCTCGAAATCACCTACCTCAACAACATCTTCGGACCCTTTGAGTCCAACGATTCGATCGGCACCGCCAACGCCCTGACTCAGCTCACCACGCAGACCGCGGCCACCCGCACCGCGTTCCTGGGCGACGGCGGCTTTGGCAACAACGACCGGGATATCTACTCGTTCAGTGCCGCGGCTGGCGACAGCCTGACCGCCAACGTCGCCCCCACCGGAGCCTTCAACTCGGCGCTGCGTCTGTTCAACGCCCAGGGCACGGAGATCGTGCTGAGCAACCCCAGCGCCTTCAACTCCAGCGGCATTAACGGTTACGTCTTCACTACGTCAGGGACCTATTACCTGGGTGTCAGCGAATCCTCGAACATCACGTACAACCCCAACCAGGTCGGCAACGGCACGGATGTGGCCGCGGCTTCGACCGGCACGTACACCCTGACGGTGTCGCTGAACCCGGGCGTGAGCGACCCGCCCCAGGTGCTGAACGGCACGAACCTGGACGTGGGCGTGTCGGCCAACGCGACCCTCGGCTCGCAACCCGGCACGGGCTCCAACGTGGGGCTGCGGTTCGCGGGCATCGACTTCATTCAGAACAGCGTGCCCAATCCCGCCGTCGATCAGTCTCCTTTCTTCGGCCTCTCCGCCGGTGGGTACAGCTTCGTCAACAGCGGCCTCAACGCCCAGCAGTCCTTCAGCCTGACCAACGAGAGCGACCCCAGCAACCTGCGTGTGGCGAGCAACACCAACTACCGCGGCATCCGCATCGACCGCAACTTCTCCTACGCCCAGAACGATTCCTTCCTCGCCATCGACGTCACGCTCACGAACACCAGCATGGCCTCGGTGAACAACGTGGCCTGGACCGAGGGTTTCAACGTCGACCCCGGCATCGCACTCGGCGAGGCCAGTGCCGAAACCTTTAACGATGTGAGCGCTTCGGGCACCCTGGCCAGCTCCCGCTATACGAACAACCAGTTCGATAACGGGCTGACCGTGGCCCTGGGGGCCGCCCCAGGTGACACGCGGGCGAGGGCCACCGTGATTTCGTCGATCCCGCGCGACGCGCTGGCCCTGCGGAATGCGGCGAGCGTCGACCCCAACGGAGTCAGCGACGATGCGATCCTGGCTTTGGTGTACGACCTGGGCAACTTGGGCGCCGGGCAGAGCGTGACGGTTCGGTACTTCGTGTTTATGGGCCTGACGCCCGGAGCGATCACCTCCAACACGGCCAACATCGCCAACGCGAACACGCTCCCGACCCCCGGAACGTACGACCAGTTGGTCGCGGGCACCGGCTCGGGCCACCTCACCAGCAACCCGCAGTCCCCGGCGCTCGAGACCCTCAGCGACGGCTCCACTACCCCGACGCTCCCGTACCGCGAGTACTTCGCCGAGGGTGCGGCGAACAGCGCCATCAACGAGTTCATCCCGATCTCCAACCCCAACAACGCCCCGGCCCGCGTGGTGCTCATCGCCCGGTATGAGGATGGCCAGCGAGATCAGATCATCTACGACCAGATTCTCGCGGCCAACAGCCGCGATGGTCTGACCATCACCACCCCGGACCTCTACGCCGCCAACCAGCAGCTCATCCGCAAGCGCACCGACGGCAGCACCCAGACGTACGCACTCGAACTGCGTTCCTCCCTGCCCGTCGCGGCCACCTTCAGCCACTACGACGCCAACCTGATCAGCAAGCCCAGCGCGGTGGGCGAAAGCTTCTCCAGCCGCACCGACAGCACTTGGACCTTCGGCACTGTGGTGAAGGGCCCGAACATCAACGACTTCCTGCTGTGGTACAACACCACCACCGACTTCAACAAGGTCACCGTCACCTTCTACCCGCAGTCGGTCAACGGGGCGGCCCCCGGCACGGCGTACTTCGCGACCTACAACCTCTTCGGCAACTACCGTGGCGGCACCGGCACCAGCTTCGTCACCGTGCAGCGCGTGGGCAACACTTCGGAGACGCCCTTCGCTCTGCCCGACGGCACCTACGGCGTCGTCATCACTTCGCCCCTGCAGATCATCGCGTCCCTCTCGCACTACGACAACACCCCGGGCATCGCGGTGGGCGAGGGGTCGCTGGGCAACGCCGGTGGCGGCAGCACGGTGGGCGTCATCACCGAGGGCCAGGTGGGCCTCAACGCCACCGCCGAGACGATCGGCATTCTCAACGTCTCGGGCGCGGCAGCCAACGTGACGTTCTCGCTCCTGTACGACGACGGCAGCGCCTATCGCACCAGCACCACGGTGGCGAACAACTCCAACGTGCAGCTGAGTGTTGACTCCTTGCCGAACTTGCCGGTTTCTGGCCGCCCGTACGCGGTGCTCTACCAGTCGGACCGCGCCGTGACGGTCTTTGACCGCTCCAACGCCTTCGGCCAGCAGTTGGCGAGCTATTCATCCCCCACGGCGTACAGCTACTGGGGCTTTGCGGAAGGCTTCCGCCCCGGCGACAACACCGGCCACCCCGGCGTCGTCGAGCACCTGCGCCTCTACAACCCCACGGATTTTGATGTGACCATCGAGATCGGCATCTCGTACAACGCCAACCCCGCGACCGAGACCTTCCGGCGCGTGCTGCCGGCGCACCGTGTGACTGAGTTGGACGTCGACCAGTTCATCACGGGTGCCCGCCGTTCCGCTACGCAGTACTTCTCCACCAGCATCAAGGCGCCGACGCCCATCGTCGCATCCTTCTTTCACTTCGACCGGGCCTTCCCGGGTGGCTTCAGCACGCTGGGCACGTCGTTCGGTGTTTCCGCCCCGGTAACCTGACGCACGCCCGATGAGGGCCCACTCGATGTACACCAAAGGGCGTCCGCGAAAGCCGCGGACGCCCTTTTTCATGCGCTGCGAGGCCCGGGCCGGGCGATTGTCGCCGGAAACCCGGCTACGCTTCCCGTTCGCGGGACGTTCTCCCGCGGTCGCTTGGTTGGGGCATCTTTCCGGCGTCATCCGGCGAAGAAATATTAACGCCGAGGGCGTAGCTCAGTTGGTAGAGCAGCGGCCTTTTAAGCCGTAGGTCCAGGGTTCGAGTCCCTGCGCCCTCATTTCCGGTTTCGCTCGCGCCGCCGGCGCCGGCCGCCTTACGAAGTCGCACCGGACGTTGGCGCGCAGCACGCAAACCTGTGGCGCAGGCCGTCGCGAGTCGCCTATGTTCACTGGCCGCATCGGTGCAGCTTCGCCGCGGCATGGGAGCCACATTGGCCAACATTTTGCACGCGAACTGGAGCAAGGGACTGCTTCACCTTTGGGCGGAAGCCGGTGATGCGCTGCGCGAGACGGCCGCCCCGGGTGTGCACCCCTTTGTGCCCGCCTCGCCGCCCGCGGGGCTGCTCGCCACGCTGGCGGGTGTCAACCCGCCGAGTGCCGCGACCCCCAGCACGCTGGTGATTCGCCTGCCAGCGTCCGGATCGCGCCCCCTGCCCAGCGCCCCTTTGGCGCGCGAGCTTGGTCTGGCGACACTCGAAGAAGACGCCGTCGCCGGCGCGAGCATCGACGCCTTCACGCTCCCCACCCTCACCCTCGACGCGGGCGTGGTGCACGCGTGGCTTCCCAACTTTGTGGATGGTCTTTCGCAGCGGGCCGAGCTGAGCGCGGTGGGCACCGGCGAGGCGGCCGGCGAAGCTCGCTGGCTCGTGGGGCCTTCGCTGGAGTTCTTTGCCCTGCTCGCGCGGTTTGCTCGGCACCTGCTGGCCCAGCAGCGGTTTGTTCCCCTGCTCGTGCAGCGGGATGGCGAGCTGTGCGGGGCATGGGAGCCTTGGGTGAGTGACGCGGCGAGTGCCGATCGCCTGCGCCGCATCGTCGGGGCCATGCCTCCCGCCGCGCGATGCGTCGTTGACGAAGCCCGCCACGATGCGTGGGCGGTGTGCGACTCATTCCTCGCGGGCGTGGTGGATGCCGCGTGCCGTCGGCGCCTGATGTCCGAGGACTTTGCGGACGCGCTTACGGATCGCGACCCCAGCACCGACGTTCACGTGGCGTGGCTGAAGGGGATGTTGAGTGAAGCCCGCACCGTGCCCGGAAATAACGCCGCGCGGCAGGACATGACGCGCCGCGTGCGCGCGTGGGTGTCTGTGCTCGAAGAGCGCGGGCCGAGTTCGCAGTGGCGCCTCATGATGCGCCTGGCCGAGCCGGTGGGCCTCGCGCCCGACGCGGCCCCCGCCCCGGAAGACAAGGCCTGGTCGGTGACGTTTCACCTGCAAAATGTCGACCAGCCCACCCTGGTGCTCGACGCGCCGGACATCTGGCTCCTGACCGGCGAGTCGGCCACCATCATGGGGCGGCGGATCGACCGGCCTCAGGACCTGCTCCTGGGCGAACTCGGGCGGGCCAGCCGCTTTTACAAGGCCCTCGAACGCGCCCTGGAAGACTCCAAGCCTGAAGCCCTCGACCTTTCGACGCGCGACGCGTACGAGTTTCTGCGCGAGATCCGGCCGATCCTGCTGGAGCAGGGGTTTGCGGTGGAGGCACCGGATTGGTGGGATTCGCCTGCCGCGCGAGTGGGCGCCAAGCTCAAGCTTGAGTCCGGCCAGACGGATCCCTTCGCACCGGCCGCGGGCGGGCTGACGAACGCCGCCAAGGTGCAGCTTGGGCTGGCGGCACTGGTGGGGTACAAGTGGGAGATCGCCGTGGGCGACACCACGCTGTCGCTGCACGAGTTCGAGCAGCTCGCGGCCAAGCGCTCGCCCTTGGTGCGCGTCAACGGCAAGTGGGTGGAGATCCGCCCGGAAGACGTGCACGCCGCGATCAAGTTCATCCGCGAGAATCCGGGCGGGCAGATCCGCCTGGCGGACGCGATGCGCATGGCGTACGGGTCGGACCTGGCCAAGACCGGCATCGCGGTGGTGGGGCTGGAGGCGAGCGGTTGGCTGCAAGCCTTCATGAACAGCGAAAGCGCGAGCCGCCAGATCACGCCGCTGGACTTGCCCAAAACCTTCCACGGCACGTTGCGTCCGTATCAGGCACGCGGCGTCTCTTGGCTGGCGTTTCAAGAGGCCCTGGGCTTTGGCGTCTGCCTCGCCGATGACATGGGCCTGGGCAAGACGGTTCAGTTGCTGGCGCTGCTGGCCCACGAGAAGGAAGGCAAAACCCAGGCCGGCATCCCGCTCATGCCCACGCTGCTGATGGTGCCGATGTCGGTCGTCGGCAACTGGATGCACGAGACCAAGCGCTTCTGCCCGGACCTGCGCCTGCTGGTTCACCACGGCCCGGAGCGGGCCTTGGGCGACGCTTTCCTCGCGAAGGTCGCGGAAAGCGACCTGGTGGTCACGACCTACGCCCTGGTGCATCGCGACCGCGAGATTCTTGGCAAGGTTCAATGGGGGCGCGTGGTGCTGGACGAAGCCCAGTACATCAAGAACCCAACCGCCAAGCAGAGCCAGGCGGTACGCAGCCTGAACGCCGACAAGCGCGTGACGCTGACCGGTACGCCGGTGGAAAACCGCTTGACCGAGCTCTGGTCGATCATGGACTTCCTGAACCCCGGGTACCTGGGTTCGCCGGGGGCGTTCCGGGCCCGCTTCGCGGTGGCCATCGAGCGTTTCCACGACAAGCAGCGGGCCGAGCAGTTGCGGGCGCTCATTCGGCCGTTCATTCTGCGTCGGCTCAAGAGCGACCCGACGGTGGTGGCGGACTTGCCGGCGAAGGTGGAGAGCCGCGAGTACGGGTACCTGACGAGCGAGCAGGCGTCGCTGTACGAGAACTGCGTGAAGCGGATGCTGAACGAGGTGGACCAGGCCGAGGGAATCCAGCGCCGGGGCCTGGTGCTGTCGGCGCTCATCCGCCTCAAGCAGATCTGCAACCACCCTTCGCTCGTGCTGAAGGATCATCAGGCCGGAGCCCGCCCCGAGCCCGGGCGCAGCGGCAAGTGCACCCGCATCCTCGAAATGCTCGACGAAGTCATCGCCGAAGGGGACCAGGCCCTGGTCTTTACCCAGTTCCGCGAGATGGGCACGCTGCTGGAGGCCATGTTCCGCCAGCAGTTCGGCAAAGACGTGCTCTTCATTCACGGCGGCACTACCCAGCCCCAGCGCCAGGCGATCATCGACCGCTTCCAGAAGGCCGACGGCACCGCGCCGATCCTGGTGCTCAGTCTTCGCGCCGGTGGCGTGGGTCTGAACCTGACGGCCGCGACGCATGTCTTCCACTTTGACCGCTGGTGGAACCCCGCCGTGGAAAACCAGGCGACCGACCGCGCCTACCGCATCGGCCAGACCCGCACCGTGCAGGTGCACAAGTTCGTGGTTCGCGGCACGCTCGAAGAACGCATCGACGAAATGATCGAAAGCAAGATCGAACTGGCCGACAACATCATCGGCTCGGGCGAAAGCTGGATCAGCGAGCTCTCGACCGACAAGCTGCGCGACATCCTTGCCCTGCGGAACGACGCGGTCGACGACGAGGTGTAAGAGTTCACTCTCGATGCCTCGATGCCGCCTGCCTTGATGCCTTCTTGAACTTCACCCTGCCGGGGCGTCATTGACCCTTGAGTTCTTCGAGCGTGAGCACGCGATACGACCCGGGGCCATCGCCGTGGATCGCGGCGATCGCCTGCAGCAGACCGGTGGGGTCATCCGCGAGCAGTTGCACGGCTTTGATCACCGTCGGGCGGCGGCCGTAACTGTCGGGCGGGTTGAGCTTGTCGAGGGCCGCGAGCGTGGCCGCATTGCCTTGGCCCCATGTTCCGGCTTGGCTCCGCTGAATGCTGCATGTGAGCAGGAAGATCAAATCCGGGTGCAGGTCCAGCGCTTCACGCAGGCCGTCCAGCGGCACACTCGAGCCCAGCGGGCGGATGCCCTGGATCCAAGTGCCGACCTGCTGGCGGGCCGCGGCGTTGGCGGGGGTCAGCCCCTGCGGCGAAAAGCGTTCCAGCGCGGGCAGAGGCTTGCCCGAGCGCGACTCGGGCGGATCACGAAACACCACGACCTGGAAGGACTGCGAAGAGGTGAGGCGCGCGACGGAGCGGACGAGTTCGTCCTCGATGAATGGCAAGGTGGTAACCATGGCTGCGGATCCGTCCATCACGTAGACAATCCGCTTCGCGCGGACACCTTCCACGCCCGCGAACGAGGCGACTGCCGGCGGCGCAGGGGGGGCCACCGGGGCCTGCGCCGGAGCTGCGGCTGGCGCGGGGCTGGGCTTCGCTGCCGGCTTTGCCGGGGCCGGGTGGGGCAGCTCCGGAAATGCGGTCTT
>JBAZUW010000157.1:0-8190 GCA_041661205.1 Phycisphaerales bacterium | reverse complement strand
TCACCTTGGCGCACACCTGCTGGCAGAGGAGCGCTTCGGGGGTCTGGGCCAGCTCAACCTTTAGGGCCGGCTGAACCACCGTCACCTGCTGGCACAGCGTCTGCGCCCAGGTCACGTTCGCGCACGAACCGACAACACCGGTCTGGGCGGCCTTGGCCGTCACCGTCACGGTCTTGCTCTGGCCCGCAGCCAGGTCACCCAGGTTCCAGGTCAGCGTGGGGGCCGCCCCGACAAACGCCGGGTTGCTCGACACCACGTTGAGCTTGGGCTCGCACTCGTCACGCAGCACGACGTTCGAGACGGCGTTCTGGGTGAGGTTGGTCACCTTGAAAATGTAATCGAAGTTCTGCCCGGCGTTCACCTCGGCGGGCATCGTGCGCTCGACGAGAATCGTCGAGGTAGCCGCGGCCCCGGTGGGGAGGTACATCATGGTGCGAGCCCAGCCATCGCCGGACATCGCCATCGGGCGAGCGGGGGCCGGGGCCGGAGCCGCCGCGGGCTTCTCGGTCACGCGGGTCGCGGCGGGCTTGGGGGCCGGCGCGGGAGTCTCGTCGGCGCCATCGGTGGTGCCGCGACGATCGCCCCAGAAGCCGGGGTACGTCTTGCCCTGGGAAACCCCAGATGGCTCAGACGTCTGACAACCAACCAGCCCGGCAGTAGCGAGCAACATGCCCGCCAGAAGAATTTGACCACGCTTCATACAACCATCCTCCTTCAAGATTCGCACCAAAACGATCACAATAAGTTCAGTCTCCCGCTCTTACGGGACCACGCACTGTGGGGAGGATACTAGCGCCGCCATCAATCCTTGTGCACAATTTCAAAGAGTTCTGTCCCCAAACACGTACAAAAGCATCACAAACGCAGCTTCTGCGCAGGTGGTTTTCCCGTGTTTCAGTCGCTTCCCCCGGCTAGGCGGTTGCCAGGCCGCACCAGCGGGTCCCGAGGTCCAGCGCCTCCTGGGGCGATCGCGCGTAGCCGTCGGCGCCCACTTGCCGCCATGTCTGGGGCTGGTTCAGCGCCACGCCGCCCACCATAATCTTGAGCCCCGGCGGGGAGGTACGCCGCACCAATTCGATCGCGTGCATCATCGCCTGGAGCTGCGAGTGAAGCGTCGCCGAGAGCGCCACCACGTCCACCTGGAAATCCCGCGCCGCCAACGGAATGTCTTCCGATGGGACGTTGGCCCCGAGATGCACCACCCGCCACCCTTCGAGCTCGAACGTATCCGACACCATCCGCAGCCCGATCTCGTGCGCGTTCCCCTCCACGCACGCCGCGAGCAGCGTCTTGCCCTTGCTCGGCTTACGCGGGAGCTTTGTCAGCATCTGAGACATCGCCATCAGCGTCGCGGCGGTCGCAAAGTGCTCCTCCGCCACCGAAACCTCATTCAGGTGCCACATCCGCCCAAGCTCGTACATCACCGGCTGGATGACCTGTCCATAGACCTCGTGCAGCGACAACTGCGGGACCGCATCCACCAGCATCTGGCACGCCTTGTGCCGCTCACCTTCCAGCAACGTCAGCAGATACTGGGCGGCCAACTGCCCTTGCGGGGACTTGAGGGACATTTCCGGGGGCGGCGAATCCGGCGCGCGCTCCAACGCCTCGATCGCCTGATCGATGTAATCCTGTACCAACTCGAGGTCGTCCTGCGGCACCAACTTGGTGGCCGCCTCGCGAATCGCCTCCAGGCTGTGGGTGATATCCGACACGGGCACGCCCCGGGTCACAAACGCCACCTTCGCCCACGCGACCTGTGAGCTGAACAGCTTCGGGGCCGCCAGCGAGAGCGCATCCGCCAGCTCCCCCACCCGCGAAGCAAGCGACCCGCGCCACACATCATGCGGGGTGGGCGAATATCGCCGTGCGATCTCCGGATGACGCCCCAGCATCAGCCGCGTGGCGTGCTCCGCCAGCTCGCGATTCTGGGACCGAAGGAACTCGGCGGCCAGTTGCTCGGCAAGTATGTCGCCATCGTGCTCGCTCATCGATTGACCACAGTTCTTCTCCGGCACGACTCGGCTCGCTTCCGAAAGTCTTCGAAGCTACGTCATCGGCCGATGCACCTCGTCCGGCCAGCTTTGCCGGGCCGGCGCATCCCAAACCCGCGATTTTCAGGCCCCCATTCCGGACCAGCTACTTCGGATTCGCGGGCGACTTCCCCGGAATCGCACTCCACTGAAACTCTCCCGGGCTGAACGCCTTGCCCGCGGCATCCCCCGGCAAATCTTGGTGCCGCTCGAACGGCCCGTCGATCGCGCTGCGCTGCACGCTGCCCGAATCTGCGGTGACTTCCTCGCTCAAGATCGCTTTGGGAGGCAGCGTCTTGGGCAAGCCCCACACGAGCGTCTCCACCGCTTCGCCGCTAGGCGATTGCAGCCCCACCCAGTCGCCGGTGTTGCTGAAGGAGTTGAACTTGGAGTCGTTGTGCATGGAGAAGACAAACGCTTCACCAAACTTGGGGTTCTTGGCCGCAGGCGCCGCGCCCGCGCCCCCCGCCGGACCATCAAACTTCTGCTTATAGCCGTTGAACACCACCACCCGCTCGCCGGGCTTGAGCACCAGGCTGGGGAAGACAAACCTCACCGCCCCGCGTCGGGTTTCGCCCGGCTTGGGGGCCGCGGGTGCCTTGCTGCTGGGCGGCTTCTTCGCTGGCGTCTTCTTCTTGTTGTCCGCCTCCCTGGCGGGCTTCGGGGGCGACGCACCTTCAGCTGCATCATCCGCGGCTGCGTCAATGGCTTCCGGATTCGCCACCGTCGGCCCCGGCCAACCCGCCGAGTCGGTCAGCACGTACCCCTTGAGATCAATCGGCTTGTCGTGCGGATTGATCAGTTCGACAAACTCGTCTCCCACCGCGTCGCGTGTGCCGTCGCCGTTGGCATCTCCCTTCGCCCCGGTGGGAACGTTGAACAAGACCTCGGTGATGAGCGGGTGCGGAAACGGCACCGCGTGGCCAGTCGCTGGCGTCGCCGCAGGGCTCGCCGCGGCGGGGGGAGCGCTTTGGCCGATCGCCTGGCCGGCTGCCAAGCTCAAGACGCTCGCAGACAGGACACCGAGAAAAGTCGAGTTCATGGTGAGTGCTCCAAACGGGCGTGCACGCAGGTTCGCGAAGCACCGCCATCATAACGGAATCCCCGTCGAGGGCGAACGGCCAAACCTGAGCAGAGTCGCCAAGAGCCCATGGGGCAGCCACGCGGGCCCATCCCCCAACTTCCCCCGTTCCTCCCGCACTACCCTACATCAATGGCACACGACCCCATCACGGCCGACGTCCTCTCGCTTCTCAATCAGCGCGACCCCGAGATCGGCGCACTCATCTCCAAAGAGGCCAAGCGACAGGCCACCACCATCGAGCTCATCGCCAGCGAAAACCACGTGTCCGGCCCCGTGATGCACGCGATGGGCACCTGCCTCACCAACAAGTACGCCGAGGGGTATCCGGGTGCCCGCTATTACGGCGGATGCATTTTCCACGACCAGATCGAGACCACCGCCCGCGACCGCGCGTGCAAGATGTTCGGGGCCAAGTTCGCCAACGTGCAGCCCCACAGCGGTGCCCAGGCCAACCAGGCCGTCTTCCAGGCCCTCATGGAACCCGGCGACACCTTCTGCTCACTCCTCCTGAAAGACGGCGGGCACCTCTCGCACGGCATGAAGCTCAACTTCTCCGGGCGATTCTTCAAGCCCGTCCACTACCCCCTCCACTACGCCAAAGACCACCCAGACTTTGAACGCATCGACTACGACGCCGTTCGACGCGTGTGCATCGAGCACAAGCCCAAGCTGCTCCTCTGCGGCTACTCCGCCTACCCCCGCACCATCGACTTCGCCAAGTTCCGCGCCGTCGCCGACGAGGTCGGGGCCCTGCTCATTGCAGACGTGGCCCACATCGCCGGGCTCATCGTCGGCGGGGCCCACCCGTCCCCCTTCCCCCACGCACACGTCGTCACCACCACCACCCACAAGACCCTTCGCGGTCCCCGGGGCGGCCTCATCCTCTCTAACGATGAAGAGATCGCCAAGAAGATCGACATGGCGGTCTTTCCGGGCACCCAAGGCGGCCCGCTCATGCACGTTATCGCCGCCAAGGCCGTCGCCTTCGGCGAAGCTCTTCGCCCGGAGTTCCGCGATTACACTACTCAGGTGGTGAAAAACGCCAAGGCCCTGGCCGCGGCTCTCACCAGCCACAAATACCGCATCACCACCGGCGGCACCGACAACCACTTGATGCTGGTTGACCTTCGCGGACGCAGCGCCGACCTCACCGGAGCCGACGCCGAAAAATGGCTGGAACAAGCCGGCATCATCTGCAACAAGAACGGCATCCCCGACGACCCGCGCCCACCCAAGTTCACCAGCGGCATCCGCCTGGGCGCGCCGGCCGCCACCACCCGCGGCTTCAAAGAGGCCCACATGGGTGCCATCGCGGGTTGGATCGACCGCGCCCTCACCGCCGGGCTGACCGGGCCCGAGGCTCTAGTCAGCGAATCGAGCAAGGTCCGCGAAGAAGTGGCCCAGTTGTGCGAACAGTTCCCGCTCCCCGCATGAAACCAGACGGCGCTTGCTCCGCGGGCCTCTCTCCCGTAGGCTGCGCCTAATGCCCTTTGGCGGCACAACCGGATCGGAGCCTCACGAGGACAGCCACGGCCTCGCGGTGGCACTGGCCCCAGTGCTCCGCAAGATCTCCGAAGGCCGCCTAGGCCCCATCGAGTGGTTCCGCAGCACCCACCAGCGTGGCGGCGCGTCCACCGGCTTCTCCACCTGGGAGATGGACCACGGCCCCGAGCCGGTGCTGGTAAAGCTCCCGGTCGGCCCGCTGGAACACCGCTGGACCACGTCCCTCGGTGCCTGCGAGCACTCCCACTGGCGGCACAGCGACTCCTGGCACACCCCCACCCCCCGCGTGCTCGCCTCCGGCAATCAACTCGGGGGATATGACCTCGCCTGGCTCGTCACCGAGCGCCTGGCCGGCCCGGCCCTGGCCAAAGACGTCTGTGAGCAGTCGCTTACCAAAATCCTGGAGGCCACTGCGGATTTTC
Source organism: Phycisphaerales bacterium (assembly GCA_041661205.1). Taxonomy (GTDB): domain Bacteria; phylum Planctomycetota; class Phycisphaerae; order Phycisphaerales; family UBA1924; genus RI-211. Next base: position 3,148 of record JBAZUW010000157.1, on the reverse strand, counting down.
AGGCCGCCGCGATCCGCCAGGCCCCACTGACGGATCGCCCCGTCAGCCCCGACTGGGACAAGACCATGTCCAAGGCGAGAGAGGTCGCCCGCGCCGGGGGCATCCCCGAAGGACAGCGATGGAACGACGCCATTCACAAGGTGCAGCGGGCACTCCCCAGCCTGCAACGCCGCTGGGAAGCGCGGCCCATCAACGCCTGGTGTCATGGCGACGTCCACCCCGGCAACGCGCTGTGGCGCGGGCGCGATGGCGAAGAAAAAACCTGCGTGCTGATCGACCTGGCCCTGGTCCACCCCGGGCATTGGTTGGAAGACGCGCTCTATCTGGAGCGCCAGTTCTGGGGATGCGACCAAGTGGTTGGCCAGCTCAAACCCGTGCCCATGCTCGCCAAGCTGCGCCGGGCCCGCGGCCTGCCCGCCGACGATCACTACGGCGAACTGGCCATGGTGCGGCGCGTGCTTATGGCGGCGTGCGCACCCGTGCTCGTCGCCCGCGAGGGAGGCACCCAATACCTCCACGCCGCACTCGGTATGATCGAGAAGTACTTGCCTCAGGTCACGAGGTAGACATCGCACGGCATAAGTTCGGTCTACGTTAGGATTTTTCCCTGGTTCGGCGATTTCCCCAGCACCCATCAAGCTTTGTGTTTTCGGGCTTGCCTCCGGCCCTCCAAAGGGCCACCATTACGCGGTCGAGCCGAAAGGGCTGTACGCTCAACGAAACCTTAACTTGGAAGGGAGAACCGTGGAAACATTCGAGAAGCTCAAGAAGCTGATCATGGAAGCGGAAGAGGACATCAAGAAGGCCGAGGGCGGCAACAAGGCGGCGGGAACTCGGGCCCGCCAGACGATGCAGGACATCAAAAACGCGGCCCAGGAAGTCCGCGAGAAGATTCTGGAGCTGCGGAATGCCGGCGAGCCAAACAAGCAATGAGCAGACCGTCGACTCCGGCGAGAGTGACGCCGGCAAGACGCCTCTGTTCGACATCTCGGGGATCGACCTTTCCGCCACCTGCGCGGACCGGGCGAAGATCGAGAGCATCAACCCGCACCGCGGGGTGATGCAACTTTTGGACAAAGTGATTTGGGCCAACGCGGATTACACCCTCGCGCTCGCCCAGAAGGTGATCCGCCCCGACGAGTTCTGGGCCCAGGGGCACTTCCCCGGCAAGCCCGTCTTCCCCGGCGTGCTCATGGTGGAAACTGGCGCACAGCTGGCCTGCTTCGCGTTCATCGCGCGCCGCCCCGTGCCCGGTATCTCATACTTCCTCCGCATCGAGCACGCCTCGTTCCGTGCGATGGTCGTCCCAGGCGACACGCTGCTCATCCTCTGCAAGGTCATCAAGGCCCAGCGACGCCGCTTTGTCACCGACATTCAGGGCGTCGTCGGCGACCGCATCGCCTTTGACGGGCGCATCAGCGGGATGTTCGTCGAGGGCGGCGTCCTTTGAGCGGCTGTTACCCGCTCGTCTTCAAACCGCTCCTGTTTTCCAAGGTCTGGGGTGGCGATCGCCTCGCCCGCTTCGGCAAGGACGTCGCGCGGGGGAGCACCATCGGCGAGAGCTGGGAGGTCGCCGATCTGGCCAGCACCGCCAGCAGCGGCGCCGGGGGCGGGGCCCAGCGCTCGGTCATCACCAACGGGGCGATGGCGGGAAGCACCCTGCACGAAGCGATGCTTGCCTGGCCGGCCGCCATGCTGGGGCCGAAGCACTCCTCCGCGCGGACCTTCCCGCTGCTGGTGAAGTTTCTGGACGCCAAGCAGAATCTCTCGGTGCAGGTTCACCCCAGCCCGGCATACGCCCGCACGCACGCGGATGCGCACCTGAAGACCGAAGCCTGGTTCATCATGGATGCCGCCCCCGGCAGCGTGATCTACAAGGGCGTCAAGCAGGGCGTGACCCGCGACCTCTTCCAGCGGGCCATCGCCGCGGGCAAAGTTGCGGAGTGCCTGATTTCAGTGCCCGCCCGCGTGGGCGACTGCCACAACCTGCCCAGCGGCACCTGCCACGCACTTGGCGCTGGGGTACTGGTCGCCGAAGTGCAAACCCCCAGCGACACCACCTTTCGCGTCTTCGATTGGGGGCGCCCAGGGCGCGAGCTGCACATCGCGCCCAGCCTTGATTGCATCCACTGGGGCAAGGCCCCGGAGGCGGTGCCCCTGGTGAACCCGTCCGGAGGCTTTGGCGCGACGCTCACCACCGAGTTCTTCGTCCTGCGGCATCTCTCCCTCACCAACTCCAGCCGCCAGCGCATCCCCGGCGACGATGCGTGCACGATTCTGATGGTGCTGAACGGAGCGGGGTCTTTGCAGGGCCAAGGCGGCGCCTTCCCCGCGATGCCCCTCAAGGCCGGCATGACCGTGCTGGTGCCGGCGGAGCTGGCGAGCGCAACCACCATCATCGGCGAAGAGATGGGGGGCATGGAGTGCCTGATCGCGCAGCTGCCGTGAGCGGCACGGGGCGGGGCATCTACGAGCCCGAAGCGCCAGCGAGGTTCTCGAAAACCCGAATATCACGGCGACCCGAACTCGCGCTTCGACCTCGCAAACGCTTCGCGAATCTCGTTTCGCATCGACTCCACACTCGCCTCTTCCAGAATCGGGAACGTCCACGTGCGATCGTGCACGATCGCCGCGAGATCGCGGGTCGCGGCCAGTCGGGCCGCTTCGCCCTTGAGCATCTCGATCTTCTTCCTGTGCGACGCGCGCACGCGTTCAAGCAGGCTGAGCAGCCGTTCATACGCTGCCCGCCGCGCGGCGGACCTGCGGGGCAGTGCCGCGATCTCCGCGACCAACGTCGTCTTCTCCGCGAGCGCAGCCTCGTCGCCGACCAGCCCCGGGTCGTGTCGCGCGTGGGCCGCGGCCCATCTCGCCTCGCGGATCTGCTCCGGCGTCGGGGCCTCAACCCCCTGAAACGCGATGAGTCTGGTCGCGCTCGCGGCCACCGCCGGGGCCAGTCGCATCCCCGTACCGAGCCACGCGCTCGCCCACGCTTCCATCACCCTGTCGTACTTCTCGCCACCCAGCCCATGCACAAACATGTCGCACGCCGCCATTCGCAGCAGCAGTGTCATGAATAGTGCCTTTGGCGCCAACACGCCGTCGCTGGGAACTCTTCCCGCAAACACGCGGCGGCGCATCCCCCCGGGCG
>JBAZUW010000156.1:5516-8191 GCA_041661205.1 Phycisphaerales bacterium | reverse complement strand
CTCACAACAGGCTATCGACCTCGGGTGCGGCGGGCGAGTTGGCCTTGGCCACTTTGTCCAGCGCGCGGTTGGAGATGTACGCGATCACGCCCACTGTCACCACGATCGAGCCGATGGCCGCGATCTGCACCCACAGCGGCATCGCCCGAAAATCCTTGAAGAGGCTGTGATCTCCTTCCAGATTGGTCAGCCCCGCCCCGATGAAGACCACCAGCGCCGTTCGCGGCGTCATGCCCAGCAGCGTGCCAAGCAGAAACGCGCTGCGCGGCACCCTGGCCGAGGCCAGCACAAAGTTGGTGAACGCAAAGGGCGAGTTGGGTGGAAAGCGAATCAGCGTCACCATGCCCAGCGTGCGCCACCACGAGCGCGAGCCGTCGGGTGGGCCGATGAGGGCATCACGCACGGCCCGCCAGCGCGGATGGGCGTCGATCTTGGCGTTGATGTGATCGGTGTGCAGGCGGCGGGCGATCTCGTAGGCGATGATGGAGCCGCCGCAAAAGCCCGCGAGCGCCGCGAAGAGGCCGACCTTGAACCCGAAGACATATCCCCCCAGCAGCGCCTGGGCGTAGGTGGGCAGGAGGGCCATGCCGGCGAGCACGGCAAATGCGCCGGCGTAGTAGTACACCCCGAGGTCGCCGTGGCTCCGCAGCCAATCCGCCACAGTGTTGATGTACCCCAGCAACAGCAAAGAACCCAGGGGCGGGCAGATGAGTGAGATCGCCCCGACGACGTACGCGGCGACCGGTTTGGATGGAGCCTGTGGTGGCACGGGAGGGAGCATATGGAGATTCGGTGGGGTGGTCTTGGGGGCGATGGTGGGATTGGAGGCGTGCATTGCTGAAGGGAACCCGAGCTTAGTGACGCCGGAACTGAGGCTTGGCTCGGGGTCGAGGCGTTCCGCAACCCGGACCTTCGAAGACTCAGGTCCGGCGTCAGGGGGTGGGCACCCCGGGCGAAGTGTTGCGCCCACTATCATCCTGCCTCATGCATTCCTATCTGATGTCGTCGCTTCGCACGCTCGGGGTGCTTGGCGTGTTCCTGATCGGGGGCTGTGCTTCCCCCCCGCTGGCGCCGCCCTCCGACCAAAGCGCCACCAGCGTGACGGTGCCCGCCTCGCAGGTGTATTTTCCCGGCCAGCGCGACAAGCGATACAAGGACACCAAAGGCGGCAAGGTGCAGGTGCGGCGATTTACCGATGCCGCGAGCGACGGCTCGTGGACGATGACCAGCGCCGATTCGGCGGTGATCGATCAGAAGCCCGAGGTCGGCGTGGCGATTCAGGTGCTGACGTTTGTGCCGCTGGACGACGGGGGCGTGGGCCTGAGCAAGGTGATCGACTACGGCGAAAACGCGATCACGACGTACACGCCGCCGTTGGAGCTGATGCCCAAGGTGCTCGGCCCCGATGGATGGAAGACCGAAACCGACGTGAAGCTCACCTACGCGGATCAGCCGGAGGTCGAACGCTCCACCGGAAAGGCGTCGCTGGAGCTGAAGATCATCAAATCAGAAGGCAGCGGCAAGGCCCTGCGCGTGACCATCTCGTCGCTCCTGAAGATCGGCCTTTCACCCGCCGACGTGACGGAAGAGGAAGTTCGCCAGGTGGGCCCGACGGGCATCGTGCGCGAGCACGAGCGGCGCGTGGTAAAGGTTGGCTTTCTCACCATCGAGCGCGTCGAGCATCAGTTTGAGTTGCAGGAGTAGGCGGATCGCCCAGTCTTTGTTCGCGACGTCATGGACTCCTGGATACCCATCTCCGACCCTGCCGACCCGCGCGTGGCGGACTACGCCGCGTTGCCGGCGCGGGCGGCGGTGCCCCGTGCCATCGGCGAACTCGCCGGGCCTTTCATCGCCGAGGGAGAGCTGGTCGTCGAGCTGCTGCTCGCGTCGAGGTTTCCAGTTCGCAGCGTGCTGACCACGCCCGCGCGGGCGGCCCGGCTTGGCAAATCCCTCGATGGGCTCACCGTGTACGTCGCGCCGCAGGACGTCATGGTCGCGCTCGTCGGCTACGACTTCCATCGCGGCGTACTCGCCTGCGGCGAGCGCCCTGCTCCTGCGCCAACCCCCACCGACATCATCCGCGCCGCTTCCACCCTGCTCGTGCTCGAAAACGTGAGCAACGCCGACAACGTGGGGTCGCTCTTTCGGTCAGCCGCGGCTCTTGGTGGTGGGCGCGTTGGCATCCTGCTCAGCCCCGGCTGCTGCGACCCGCTTTATCGCAAGGCCCTGCGCGTCTCGATGGGCCACGCCTTGCGCGTGCCCTTCACGCCCGCGCTGCCGTGGCCGGATGTGCTGGAGGAAATCACGCGGCAGGGTTTTCACATCGCGGCCCTCACGCCCGCCTCCGACGCCGCGCCGATTCGCGAGCTGGCGCTGCGTGGCCCTGCGCAGCGTGTGGCGCTGCTGCTGGGCGCCGAAGGGCCCGGTCTCACGGACGACGCGATCTCGCGTTCAAACTCTCGCGTGCGGATTCCCATGACCAAAGGCGTGGACTCGCTGAACATCGCGGTGGCGGGCGCAATCGCGATGTCGCATCTGGTAGCCATTTGAGGGCGATTACGAGCCCGAAGCGCCAGCGAGGGTCACCATTGCCCCCGGGAATCAAAGAGACCCTCGCTGGCGCTTCGGGCTCGTACTGCGACTTACACCTCGCGCAGCATTTCGGAAATCGCGAC
>JBAZUW010000156.1:0-5506 GCA_041661205.1 Phycisphaerales bacterium | reverse complement strand
GCCGCAGGATTCGAAGAGCTTCCGTGCCGCGCCGTTGGCCCGCGCCACATCCAGCCGCATCTGCGTGACCTTCATCGCGCGGGCCCGCTCTAAGGCGTGCATCATGAGCGACTTGCCGATCCCCTGCCCGCGGCGAGCCAGCTCCACATACATGTCGTGCACGAAGAGAAACTCTTCAACTCGATAAATGGGAATCTCCCGCTCCACCGAGGCGATGAGAAAACCGAGGACTTCATCACCATCGCGCGCCACCGCCAGCACGCTGCGAGGGTCGGCCGCACGCTGGGGGAGCCAGCGCTCGTACCGCTGCAGCACATCCGGCAGGTACGGAAATCGCTGCGGATCCCACGCTTCATGCAGGCGACACAGCTCGTGCACCATCTCCAGCACGCGCGGCAGCACCGCTGGCATGGACGTTGGCGTCAGGTCCTCGACGATCATGACTCCTGCCCCGCGATACGCCGGCGCAGGCCCGCCTCGACCGCCGGCCATTCCTCCCGAATCACGCTGAACATGACCGTGTCGCGCACAAAGCCGTCGCTCACCACCTTGTGCTTGCGCAGCACGCCCTCGCGCACGGCACCGAGCTTCGCTATCGCCCGCTGGCTGCGCTCGTTGCGCCCATCGCACTTGATCGTCACTCGCTCGCCCCGCCCGGCGAACATCGGCCCGAAGGCGTACTCCAGCATCAGCAGCTTGCAGGCGGGGTTGATGCGCGTGCCCCGCGCGCCCGCCGCGTACCACGTCGCGCCGATCTCCACGCTGCGATTGCCCGCGTCCAAATCCAGATAGCTCGAGCTGCCCACCACCGCGCCGCTCTTGGCGTCGAGCACCAGCAGCGGGCAGTAGCCCTTCGCGGCAAATCCGTGACTCAACCAGTGGCTGAAGGCGTCGAACGTCCACGCCGCCGGGCCCGATGTGAAATAGCGAAACGTGTCGGGAGGTGTGACCTCAAAGAGCGCGGCGGCGTCTTCGGGCGTGCGCCGGCGCAGGATCACCACGTCTGACTCCAACCGCTCGGGAAATGTCGCGGGTGCCGCAGGATCGCTCATACGGCAAGCGTATGACCAACGCCCGAAAACCACGCGGCACGCCCGCTCGCAGACCGTGCAGGCACTACCGGCCCGCGCCGCGCGGTGCGTGAAGACATCCTGACTTTTGGCGGCCTTCGCTTCGGTGCCGATTGATGGTGCATGTCCACCCAGCAGCTCTACGCGGCCCTCTCCGCCCGCATCGGCAATACTCAGACCACCTCTGGGCCGGTGTCGTCGCGCTGCCCGACCTGTGGACACGCCATTCCCACATCGGACGTGAACATGGCCGAAGGCGTGGCCATGTGCCGCGGCTGCAATGTGCTGGTGAGGTTGGCGGATATTTTGAAAGCCGGTGACGACCAAGCCCTGCGAGATGCCGCCAAAGGCGAGCCACCGGACGGCGCGTTCGCGAGTGACGACGGCGCGGAGATGGTGGTTTCGGCATCCTGCCGCTCTGTCGGCGGGGCGCTGGGGCTGCTCGCGGTAAGCCTCTTCTGGAACGGCATCGTGTCGGTGTTTGTGTTCTTTGCGATCGCGGGCACGGTGCAGCAGGTCTTCGGGAATGTGCCCAGTTGGCTCTCGATGCCGGGCAATCAGCCCCCGATGACGCTTGGGATGGTGGTTTTCTTATGGCTGTTTCTGACGCCGTTTATCTTGATCGGCGGGGCGATGATGGCCGGGTTCTTCATGTGCCTGTGGGGGCGCGTGGAGGTACGCCTGCGGGGTGATGAGGGCACCATCTTCAGCGGCATCGGCCCGGTGGGCCGCACCAAGCGGTTCAACGCCGGGGGGGTGAAACATGTGGCGATCGAGAACAAGCAGTGGCGCGACAGCGACGGCGACCGCCATAGCAAGACGCAGATCGTGCTGGAGGCGGAGGAGCCGCTGCGCTTCGGGTCGATGCTGCCGGACAACCGCCGCCGATTCATGGCGGGCATGCTGCTGACAGTGCTGGTGCCGGACAAGGCGTAAGCGGTTCGCCCTACTTCCCCACGCTGCTGTCTCTCACCACCAGCGTCGTAGGCATGTGCACGCACATCGGCTCCGCCTCGGGGTCTTCGATGCGCCGCACCAGCAGCCGGATGGCCGCGGCCCCCACGTCCGCCATCGGCACCCGCACTGTTGACAATCGCGGCCGGATCAGCGACGCCAGTCGCGTGTCGTCAAACCCCACCAGCTTGAGCTGATCGGGCACCTTCACGCCATAATCTTCCGCGGCTTGCAGCACGCCGATCGCGATTTCGTCGTTGCCCGCCAGCACGCCGGCGTCGTGCAGCGCGCCCTTGGCGAGCATGGCGCTGCCCCACCGCCGCCCCCACTCTGCGTCATACGTGCCAAAGTCCGCCTGCTCATCGCGGATCGCCACGCCCGTCGCCGCCAGACACTCGGCAAACACCTTCGCCCGGTGCTGCGCATCGAAGTTCTCGCGCGGGCCGCCCACAAAGTACATCCGCTCGGGCGCCACGCTCTTGAGCAGGTGCTCCACGGCTTCGCGTGTGCCCCGCGCGTTGTCCACCACCACGCTGTCCACACCCTTCTGGTGCATGTCGGTATCCAGCACCACGGTGGGCAGCGAGCTCTCGCGGGCCTCTTTGCTCAGGGCGTTGTTCGCGTCGGTGATCATCACCGCCACGCCATCGATCAATCCGAACGCCAGCCCCGGCCCGGCGGGCATGTCGGCCTTCACGCCACCGGTCTTCGCCGCGCTTGCCGCCTCAGCCTCCGCGCCGCTCCCCTTCGCCTTGCGGCTCGCATGCTCCGACGACACCAGCAGGTGATACCCCAGCGCCCGTGCCTCGCCGTCCGCCCCGCGCAGCAACTCCGAATAAAACTCCCCGTGCAGGTCCGGCAGCGCGATCCCCAGCACGCGGCTGGCCCGCGTCATGAGTCCCTGTGCAAACGGATTGGGCACATAGCCGATCCGCTTGATCACCTCCTGCACCCGGGCCGCCGTCTTTGGCGACACCACGCCCAGGTTGTTGATCACGCGGCTCACCGTCGCGATCGACACGTTCGCCGCCGACGCCACGTCATGGATCGACACGCTGACGCGTGCGGCGGCATCCGCGGCCCGGTGGTTGGGTTTCTTCGCCCCAGATTTGGGCATGATCTTGATATCGTACAGAAGAGAGGCCGCCTGCGGCTCTCCCGCGATCTCCGCGCCGAGGACCGTCTCCGCCGTCTTCGCTGGTCCCTCTTGTGCCTCCGTCATGCCCGTACTATATTGAAAGCGGTTACAAACTGCAAGGCGATTCTTTTCGCCATCCGCGGCCGTCCCGCCCGAGTCCACTCATGATGCTCACCTGCAAAATCGCTGGCGGAATCCTCGCCCTCGCCTGCGGCGCGTGCCAACCCGCCCCAACCGATCACCCCGCCGCCGCCATCGCCGCGCCCACGCTGCCGGATGTCATCGCCTCGCCGGATATACCACGCCCCCCCTTCACCTTCGCCTCCGCCGACGACGCCTTCCTCGACGAAGTCGCCCACGGCGCGTTCAACTTCATGTGGCACAGCGGCGACAAACCCAACACCCTCGGCATGACCCCCGACCGCACCAGCAAGCCGGAAATCAGCATCGCCGGCGTCGGCTACCAGCTCTCGGCGATCATCATCGGCGTCGAACGCGGCTGGATCACCCGAGAGGCGGGCGAGGAGCGCACGCTGCGAATCCTGCGCGGGCTGGCCGCCAACCCGGCCAACCGCAAGGCCGGCCTCTTCTATCACTTCCTGGATCCAAAAACCGCCGGCCAACCCGGCCAGGCCTACGAGCACGTCGTCAGCACCATCGACTCGGCCCTCTTCTTTGCCGGTGTCATCACGTCCTCGCAGTACTTCGGGGGTGAAATCCAGACCATCGGCGACCAGCTCGTGCGCGACGCCGACTGGACCTTCTTCCGCTGCAGCACTTCCAAGAACCCCGAAGACAACGGCTTTCTCAGCTTGGGGTGGCAACCCGCCAACCTCAGCAAGCCCACCGGCGACGGGCACGTGCTCCCCTACGCGTGGGTCGACAACGGCGACGAACATCGGCTGGTGACGTTCCTCGCGGTCTGCGCCCCGGAACCGGCTCATCGCGTGGACGGAGCCACGTATTACAAACTCCGCCGCACGCTGGGAAAGTACAAAGACGGCCAGCCCTTCGTGTGGTTTCCCTGGTCCGGCGCGATGTTCGTCTCGCAGTTCAGCCACTGCTGGATCGACTATTCCGCGATCGGCCCCGACGACCCGGCGGCCTTCGGCATCCCCTGCCGCTCGCGAGTGGACTGGTGGGAAAACAGCCGCCGCACCATGGAGATGCAGCGTCAGAAGGCGATCGACCACCCCGAGAAAGGCCTGAGCGAAAGCCTCTGGGGGCTCACCGCGTCCGATGTCGCCAAGGGGTATGCGGTGCCGGGGCTCTTCCCCACGCGCATCGACATGCCCGGGTGCGAGGTGGGGCGCGACTACCCGAAGGAAGCCGGCAAAGACAACTACGGCGATGGCACCATCGCCCCGTACGGCGCGGGCTCGTCGATCATGTTTGACGCGGTGAAGCCGCTGGAATCGCTCAAGTACATCCGCAGCCTGCGCGAGACCAAGAAACTCGACAAGCTGTGGGAAGACCCCGCCACCGGCGGCTACGGCCTGGCCGACGCGTTCAACCTCAAGACCGGCTGGATCGCACCGGATCATCTCGCCATCGACCAGGGGCCGCTGCTCATCGCCATCGAAAACGCACGAACCGGGCTGATCTGGAAGACCTTCCACGCGCATCCGTTTGTAAAGGCGGGAATGGAGCGGCTGAAGTTGAGTGTGAATGAAAAGTTGCCGCCAGCGGCCCCGAAGTGATGCTGCACCGCTAGCGCCGCGCCTCCGCTTCCAGCCCGAAGGGCTGCACGCCAGTGGCCGAGGGTGAAGCGAGTCTTCGAGCGCCACCCCCGGGGACATGTGTCATCGTGGATTGCAGCCCGAAGGGCTGATCGCCAGTAGCCGGGGGTGAAGCGAGTCTTCGAGCGCCACCCCCGGGGACATGTGTCAACGTGGATTGCAGCCCGAAGGGCTGATCGCCAGTAGCCGGGGGTGAAGCGAGTCTTCGAGCGCCACCCCCGGGGACATGCGGCGTCGTGGATTGCAGCCCGAAGGGCTGATCGCCAGTAGCCGGGGGTGAAGCGAGTCTTCGAGCGCCACCCCCGGGGACATGCGGCATCGTGGATTGCAGCCCGAAGGGCTGATCGCCAGTAGCCGGGGGTGAAGCGAGTCTTCGAGCGCCACCCCCCGGCGACATGCGGCATCGTGGATTGCAGCCCGAAGGGCTGATCGCCAGTAGCCGGGGGTGAAGCGAGTCTTCGAGCGCCACCCCCGGGGACATGTGTCAACGTGGATTGCAGCCCGAAGGGCTGATCGCCAGTAGCCGGGGGTGAAGCGAGTCCTCGATCGCCACCCCCGGAAAGGTGCGTCGCGGAGTTTCGCAGCCTGAAAGGATGCACGTAAAT
>JBAZUW010000155.1:0-8193 GCA_041661205.1 Phycisphaerales bacterium | reverse complement strand
GGGACTGTCCGGATCGGGGGGGCGATCAGGACAGTGGGGGCGGTACCAACGCAAAGCCCCCACGGCGCGGGCCGTGGGGGCGGGGTGAGAGAGCGTGGTGTTGAAAGGTGGGCGAGTTCTAGTTCGGGCAGCCGTTGCCCGCCACGTTGTTGATCAGCGCGTCCACGTCGCCCTGGTCGGCGTTGCCGTCACGGTTGAAGTCGGGGTCGGCGTGGGGAGCCGCGTTGCTCCAGTCGCCGCCGATGATGGCCATGAGTGTGTCCACATCGCCCTGGTCGATGTTGCCGTCGCCGTTGAAGTCGGGCTCGCACAGCTCGGGGTGGCAGGCATCGATCATGTGGTCGTACGGCCACCAATCGAGCGAGGGGTCCATGTTGATGTCGGTGACGATGCTGCCGTCGTCGGAGTAGTCGAGGCGGCCGTTGAGGTTGCAGTCGCTGAGGAGCGTGAAGACGTACGAGAAGTCTTGAACTGGGCCTGCGTTCTGCGGGGAGTAAGCGTCTGTGAGCGGCGAGACCACCGAGCCGTCATTGTCCTTGATGGGTGTGACCTCGTAGGTGCCAGGAACCAGCAGCGTGGTGCCGTTGCCGCTAATGGTGATTTCATCGGACAGCCCCACAAGATGCTGGATCTGAATGTTCATGAGCGACGCGTAGTTGAAAGAAGGATCGCCGTCGAGCTTGCGGATGAAGACGGGGAGATCGATCCCCTCGGCGGCCCGCACCGCGCCGCTGAAGACGATGTGAACGTTCTTGTCGGGCGTGTAGCAGGGGTCGCCGGGGGCGCAGTTGGGGGGAAGCTGGCAGAACTCGGAGTTGAGGAAGGTGGGGTTGCCGGTGGCGAGACACGTATCGCAGGGGAATGCCGTGTGGGTGGACTTAGTGGGGTCAAGGGTCGCGGCCCCTGACACGATTACCTTAGAAATGTACACAGAAGGTCCGGCGCACGAGGGAGCCGGAGTAAGCACGTCGCCAAGGGGATCATAAGGATTTAACCTGCCTGAATTGTAGTCTGGTGCTTGGAACGTAACCGCTTGAAGCAGATCGTATTTGGTGTCGAGTGGGGATGACGCCGAACCTTCTTGCTCGAGCCAAACCAGCATGCGGCCCGGCGTGCCGGTCAAGCCGTTGCTGATGAAAGAATGAACCGCATCTTGAAGCACACCATAAGAATGAAACTGGAACGTCAGATGGGTCCGCCCGTCGGCGGTGCGGAGCACGTACGGGTCTTCATGCTCGAAAGTCGCCACGGAGTACCACGCGGGGTAGTGATCTTCCGGGTCATAAAGAGATGCCCAGTTGAATACCATTAGCCGACCCCGCACACTTGTGAAGTCGCCTCCGCTGAGGCCCTGTGCCTCGAGTCGCACCTCAATGTCCGTGAGGGTCTCGTTGAAAGGGTTTGTTGACGACTCTGAAGCAGTGCCAGTGAGATCCATCTTGTTGAACTGCACAAGCAGCCCGGTGCGGCTCGGCGCGGCCGGACAACCACTACCCGCGGGGTTCGCAATCACCACTCCATTGATGTTGGCGGTGTACTCGTCTCCCTGCGTTGGGTGAGTCGGCCCAAACCGGCGCAAAGTATCTTCAAGCTGCGCTGACACTGGGGCTGTCGTGCCGATAGGCGGATTCGCCACCGGCTGTTTACCCACGAAACGCCTCACGTGATCAATCTCCGGCGTAAACACGCGGAAAACCAACTCACGTGTCACGTCCCACGGAATGGTGTTGTCGGGTCTGGCGCCGAGGTTGAACCAAAGAAGCTCTTTGACCTTCTTGGCGCGGAGCATCATCAGCTGGCCACGATACAGCCCTTCATCCTGACGGTAAGTGTTAGGCATTTCCGTGCCAGCCCGGACGTGCATCGGCACCCAAGGCACCACGCGTTCGTTGTGCCCGAGCGGGAGCGTCGTAGACGGGTAAGAGTTAATCGCGGCCTCCACCGCCATGCGATTATTGACCAGATTGCTGTACTCCATGGAGGCGGCCAGAGAGCGAGCATCCGTGGTTGCGGGGAAGGTGGCCGAAGGATTGACGTAGACGTTGCGCTGCCTCCAACCGGTGTACCACTCATTCGTTCCACTGTTGCTCCCGGACAGCGCAACGGGGTCGAGTGGGTACATGAGTGGAGAGTCGACATTTGCCCCGCGATTGTCAAGGGTAACGAAGTTGGACAAGAGCTTTGAGCCGGTGCGCGACATGCTTCTGTAGGCGATCCATTGCTGTGGCGTGGCGCGAACAATCATGCTTGACTGGGCGGCCAGCCAGTGGGGGAGAACGAGCGGCGTTTCACGCCAATCGAGGTCGGTGTGATTTGGGCCGAACGGCGCATTGATCTGGCTCACATCCTCAAACCAAGAGGTATTGTGGACGGGGGGCTGTTCAAGGGCGGGGTCGTAGCCATCGGCTGTGGTATCTTGGTAGTTCCCGTATTTGGCGCCCGGGAACTTGGCGTGAATCACGTCGTAGATTGAGACCTTGAACGCGTGCAGCCGAACTTGCGAGCAGATGTTCTGCCACCACTGATAGTACTGGTAGTTAATGTCGATCTCCGGGTCCTTCCCTTCGCGGTAGTCAAATCCGTGATTGGCCCCAAAGTCGCCGATGTCCGAGGGCCACGCCAAGCCTGCACTCGCCTGAGCAGCGCGTTCCTGCTGATACAACTGCTCAAGCGTGAGGTTGAAGCCGGGCACGATTTCATGGTTCCACCACCCCGCGATCACCTCACCTGAATGATCTGCGTGGTAGGTGTGGTTCCGACGAGCGACAAACTGCTGGAAGACAAAATAGGCGTTGGATTTGGAATCGCCTGTGGAGATGGTTCCTTCGCTGTCGTTGTAAAATCGCCAGAGGTTTGGGTCGGAAATCCGATGGTCTTCGTCTACGGGAGGATTGTGATAGGAGTTGTAGAGCGCATCGACGAGGTTGGTGGTCCACACCTTAAGAGGCGAGCTGTACGGTTGCCCGTTCGAGTCCACTGTCATTGCGTTGTGAAGGAAAGGATGGCGGAAGTTGCCCGTGATGTCATCTTTTGGGAAAGTAGTGTCCGTAAATTCCAAACTATCCGCACGAATCCACAAAGTCGTACATTCGCCAGTGACCGAATCCGGGTTTCCGACGTGGTCTTCAAACCCGTCTTGGTCTGAGTCGGGAGGCGGCTGGTGTGGATCGTCGGGAATGCGCTTCACTGCGTTTGGCGGCAACTCGCACAAATGCGCAAAGTTCACAGCCACGGTGTCGGATGTAAATTGGTCGTGATGAAGACCGAAGGGGATAACTCCAAGTTCGTAGCCTGGAACGGTGGGATCACCAACGATCTGCAAACGCACTACGTTGGAACCCCGAAAGAACGAATAATATGGATTGGAGATCTCGATGTTGGTGATGTTGACGAACTTATAAGGGTGGTAGATCGGGTTTCGCGGATCTTGTGGATTGCCCTCATCATAGGTGAGTGTCGCGCTCCTGTGATTGCCAGCGGGTGTTGGCCACATGATGCTTAGCGGGTACTGAGAGTCCACTTGGCCGAGGGAACTCGCCGCGGCTGACCCGATAAGAAGCGAAATAAGGACGCAATGTCGACGCATGGAAATGCCTCCAAACAGGGGTGAGGGAACCTACCTTTGCCACCTACGCAGCGGCAGAATGGCACAGCAGAGTGCGAGCATGGCCGCGCCCGGGGTGGGAACGGTCGCGATGAAGCCGTAACTGAGGTTGGTCGTCCCCGCGAACGTGCGGCCGTCGGCGGAGATGGCTGTCACATTGTTCAGCGTGACACCGTCGGGAACCTGCACGCCGTAGGACGCGAGATAGTCAGTGAGCGGGATGAACTGCGTGGTTGGGGTCCACACGCCCGCCACCAGACCGACGCTTGCGGACACGAACACTTGCCCCGCGATCACGCTAGCATCATCGTTCACCGCTTCGGCATTGGTATACCGGCCGTCCAGCGAGGGCGTGCGAAGCTCGGTGATGGTGTTACCGTTCCACAGGACCGAGCGATCATTGGAAATCCCGACGATGAACTGCCCGTTGCCGCTGACGGCGCAAGCTTCGTTGTAGTTATCGCTGGTTCCCAACAGATTCGGAAGAACCTGAATCCCACCCGCCTGGGTCCACTTGAAAGCTTGCAGCCCACCGCCGCGGCCATACCCCACCAGCGTCGACCCGTCGCGGCTTACCGCATTGACGTAGCTGTTCCCCAGCGTGCGATTCGGATCAAGCAATGTGACCGCGCCCGAGGCGACCCACCGGGCCGCGTAGTCAAACGGCGGGAGGCCGTTAT
Source organism: Phycisphaerales bacterium (assembly GCA_041661205.1). GTDB lineage: Bacteria > Planctomycetota > Phycisphaerae > Phycisphaerales > UBA1924 > RI-211. The sequence continues at coordinate 3,909 of JBAZUW010000155.1, read as the reverse complement.
TGGGATCACGCCAAACGATCCCTCCAACAAGCGATCCGCCGTTGTCCGTCGAGCGGGCGTCTGCGCCAGTGAAACCCGCCGGAGCCTGGAGAGCCTGAAAGCCGCCCGACTGACTCCATCGGAATCCACTCGTTCCATTGCCTCCGACAACGACTTGGCCATTTCCTGAGATGCCGCTGCCTAAATATCTAGCAGGGACGCCTAACTCCGTCAGTCGCTGCACGCCGCCGCTTCGGGACCAGATGTACGGTGCTCCGAAGTTGCCCGCTGCAACAGTGCCAGCCGCTTGCAGGCCGTCCGCTGAGAGACCATCTACGGAAGTAAACGGCATGTCGGACGGCCCCACAATCAGATCAAATGACTGAGCCGAAGCCACGCTGGTAGCCAAGAGCGCGCCCGCCGCGACCGCGAGCACAGGACCGTGGCGCCGCCGCCGCAGCGGCAGGATGGCACAGCAGAGTGCGAGCATCGCCGCGCCCGGGGTGGGAATGGTCGCGATAAAACCGCCTTGTCCGAGGGTTGAACCAGCAAAGGTCCTTCCATCCGCAGAGATGGCGGTGACGTTGGTGAGCGTGATGCCCGCCGGAACATACACGCCGTAGGAGGCTAGGTAGTCGGTCAGCGGGATGAACTGAGTAGATGGGGTCCACACGCCGGCGACATATGAGGTGTCTGCGGTACGGACAGAACCCCCAATCACCGTTGCATCATCATTGATAGCAGCTGCGCCTGCGTATGTGCTGATACCATCCGGAAGTGTGAGCGCGGTTACTGTGTTGTCATGCCAGATAACGGGAATGTCATTGGATATCCCCACAATGAACTGGCCGTTGGCACTGATCCCAAACGCCTCGTTCTGATTGCCGGGAACCCCCAGCACATTCGGCAGCACCTGAATCCCACCCGCCTGTGTCCACTTGTAGGCTTGCTGGCCCCCGCCCCCATTGCCGTAACCAACGATGGTCGAGCCATCGCGGCTCACGGCGTTGACAAAGCTGTCACCCAAGTTGCGGTTTGGGTCCAGCAGCGTGGGCGTGCCCGCCGCATCCCACCGAGTGGCGTAATACGCCGGCGGCGCCCCGCGCGGGCGATCGACACGCACTCGACCCGCTACGAGCGAGCCGTCGTTGTTGGTGGAAATGACATAGGCACCAAGATAGCCAGCCGGGGCTTGCAGAGACTCAAACCCAGCCGACTGGCTCCAGCGAAATGCGTTCGTTCCGTTCGCGCCAATAACCACTTGGCCATTTCCAGAGATGCCCACGCCGAAGTATCCATTCGGAACTCCCAGCTCCGTAAGCCGCTGAACGCCACCGGTTCGCGACCAGATGTACGGTGCGGAAAAGTTGGCGTTGCCAACGGTGCCGGCAGCGCGGGTCCCATCTGCAGAAAGACCGTCGACGGACGTCCCTGGCATATCTGGAGGACCAACCAGCAGCTCAAAGCTCTGGCCGCACGCCGGGGCGGCGAGCACGCCCGAGAACGCCGCGAGGATGAGTACGGAGGCCGATTTGGAAATGTGTGTTCGCACCCCCACAACATGCATCAGGTTTGCCAAAATACAACCCTCGACGAAAAATAAACTGACACAAGCCACCCGTAATTCACACTTTTCGCCCCAGCCTCACACGTGCAGCAGCGCACCTCAGCACGCCCGGGATGAGCCACGCGAATCCCGAGATAGAGCCAGAAGAGACATGGTTTCGACGAGACGAAGTTTGGTAGGGGCATGAGTAGCCCGATGCGGCCTTCGTGTGCCATCTCGGGATTCGGGCTGAAGCCCTCATCCCGGGCGTGCCACGACGGTCCTACTCGTTCATCATCTTCATCGCGCCCGGGCCGATGGTAATGGCGTTTTTGCCTTGGCGCTTGCTGGCCATCGCCAGTTGGTCGGCTTTGCCCAGCAGCTCTGCCGGCGTGTTGCCGTCCCACGGGAAGGTGGCCAAGCCGCCAGAGATGGTGAGCGTGCCGGGGGCGCAGTTGAGCAGCTTGGGGAACTGGTGCTTGAGCACCTGCTGCTGGAAGCGCTGGGCGATCGCGAAGACGCTGCTGGGGTGCTTGCTGCCTTCCTGTCTCGGGCCCTGCGGCTCAAAGAAGACGACCGCGAACTCGTCGCCACCCACGCGGCACACGCGGTCGGTCGGCCGGATGGTACTGCGAAGAAGGCGCACCGTCTCGCGCAGAATGTCATCGCCCGCGTCGTGGCCGTATTGGTCGTTGTACTGCTTGAAGTTGTCGATGTCGAAGACAAGCACGGTGACGGGCTGGCGATTGGCGCGAGCCTGCTCGATGGCCGAGGCAATAAACCGGTCGAAATAGCGGCGATTCCAGGCACCAGTCAGTGGGTCGGTGAAGGCCGCGGCCCGAAGCTGGTTCTGCTGATCACGCAGACGCAGCCAACTGGCCAGCCACCTCGCGTGGGTCGCGAGCACCCCCGGCTCGGTCTTCGCGGCCTTCAGGTGCCCAAAGCACGCCCCCTCCCACACCACCGGCACGCCTTCGGGCGTGGCGTCGGCCACGGGGGCGGCAAACTCGATGGTGTGATCGCCCGTGCGCTCGCGAATCAGGAGCACGCACGCGCTCAAGGGGTCCTGGCCCCGCAGCATCAGCGTGCAGAGCGATTCATCACCATGCGCGCGGAGGTCGCGCGGGCGGGCGGCCCCAAAGCCACCGGGTTTGACGTCGGGCTCGGCGCGCGTGTCGCGGGCTTCGCGAGCTTCGCGTGCATCACGCGTGCCTGTGCCGGGTTCGGGCTCATCTAAAGGCAGCAGGCCATCGACCATCTCGGCCAGCGTGCCGCCGGGGCTGAGCGTGGGGGCCGGGGGGGGCTGGTGATTCACGCGGATGGCGGCCGGGGTGGCCTGGCCGGGGCGCCAACGCATGGCCGCCCGCAACTGGTCAACCTTGGCGTCGGGAGAAACCACACCGTCGTACGCGCACTCGTCGCCGGGAGAAACGCCCAGCACTACCACGCCGGGGTTCACGATGCGGAGCTGCTCGACAAACATGGAGCCATGCTCGCCGGCGAGGGAGGCGAAGTTGGAGCCCACCACGACGACGGAGGGCGCCGGGCGCGTCAGCGCATCGGGGTGGCCGAGTTCGCCGATCGCCTCCATCGGGTCGCTCACGCGGATGAGTTCGATGCGGGGGTCGGTGCGCAGCGCGCTCTCGAAGCCGGTGCGGCCGAGCAAAATGACGCGCGCATCCAGTCCCTGATCATGTTGCGGTTCGGAAGCCAATGCGTGCGTCGCCTCCACGGAGCCCCCTTTGTCGCCGCGCGCCGGTTGAGCGGCGTCGCGTAGGCCCAGTAACCTTATCGACCTCGCCGCCGGGCGGAATCACCCAAAGCCATACGCCGCCGAGCACGGCCGAGATCACCCGGCCCGGGTGGTTTGCCCGCTTTGCGCGTCCAGGAATCGGGCCGCACCCCCGCGGCCTAAGTGATGCCCCGACACCTATTTAGGTACATTTCTCCGGGTCGTCTGACAAGAGCATCGCGAGTTCTTCGGCGCTGAGTAGCGGCGGGGGCGACGCCTGTTCGGCGCTGGCGGTCTGGGTAAGCGCCGGTTCCTCGGGCATGCGCTTGGGGGCGGGGGCCTGGGGGGACATGATCCAGGTGTTCACGCCCGGTTCCGCGTCGGTGAGTTTGAGGGGCGGGGGCGAGGCGGAGACGGTGCGGATGGGGGCGGCGGGCGAACCGGCGATGAACGCGGCGGCCGCGGCTGCGGGCGTGGGGGCGGGCGCGACTCGCTGGGCCGGTCGTGCCGCGTGCGAGCCGCCCAGGCGCAGCAACGCCAGATCGGTCTCGGTCGCGGCCCGCAGGGCGGGGCTGGCGGCGGCATCAAAGATCCAGATTTTGGCGTGGCGGGCGTACTTGCCCATGGCTTCCAGCAGTTCGGCCACGTTGGG
>JBAZUW010000154.1:0-8210 GCA_041661205.1 Phycisphaerales bacterium | reverse complement strand
CCCGCCACACTCACTCCCGCTCAAGGCTGTTCACGCGATCAATCAACGCCCGGATGAGGCCGTACTTGTGCTTGGTGTGCCTGAAGACCAAGCGGGGCAACTCCGGATACTCCGCCCTCTCCCCCTCCACCGGCCCCGAATACTGCGTCAGGCCCCCACCCTTGATGAGAACTCGGAAGGTCTCCTCGAGCGACGCCACATCCTCAGGCTTCAGGCGCCCCTTCAGGCGAATCACAAAGTCATCGCGGACATAGCGCGACGAGTGGTAGTTGCGATAAAACTGCGTGATATGGGTGGCCGCATCCTGCGGAGTCTTCGCGATGTAGTAGATCGACGGGTCCTCCGGGCTGATCCACCCGCGGGCGAGCAACTGGCTCTGCACCCACGCGTCCCAGCTCTTCCAGTAATCGCCCCCCTCGCCTTCCACCATCACGATGGGCATCGGCGTGCTCTTGCCGGTCTGCACCAGCGTCAGCGTCTCATACGCCTCATCCAGCGTGCCAAAGCCCCCGGGGAACAGCGCCACCGCCTCCGCCTGGCTCACGAACATCAACTTGCGCGTGAAGAAGTACCGGAACAGAATCAGCTTCTCATCCCCGGCGATCACCTCGTTCGCGTTGGTCTCAAAGGGCAGGCGAATCGCCACGCCAAAGCTCGCGTTGCGCCCCGGCCCCACGTGCCCCGCCTGCATGATCCCCAGCCCCGCGCCGGTGATGCTCATCCACCCCGCCGCGGCCATCAATGTCCCAAACTCCACGCACGCCTTGTAATCCGGGTGAGTTTCCGGCGTGCGCGCCGAGCCGAAAATCGTGACCTTGTGCGGGTCGCGGTACTTCCCAAAGACGCGATACGCGTAGCGAAGCTCCTTCAGGCTGTTCGCCATCAGCTTCATCTCGCCCGTGTCGCGACCATCCGGGATCAGCTTCAGCCCTGTCTGCAGAATCTCTCGCACGAGCTTGGCGTCGTACGTGCCGGGCTTGCCGCCAAACTCCGCGATGAGCGCATCCAGCCGCGCCACCACCTCGGGGTCATCCGCCCGACGCGCCACCGGGCTCACCGGGCCGCCCGCGGCTTCCGCCTGCGCATCCACAATCGTCTCGGCCTTATCCGGCCTTTCATCTAATGGCATAGGTCAGGAGCGTAGGGGCAGACCAGCCCGCAGACCCTTCGAGTCACACGCCCGAGATGAGGGCGGCCCCTCAGCTCCGAGTCGCAGCGCCGCCGGGCTTGCTTCCCAAAGCCAGCTCCGCCACCGCCAGCGCCCGGTTCATCGCCGCGGCTTTGTTCACGGTCTCCATGTACTCATCCGCCGCGACACTGTCCGCCACGATGCCTCCGGAGGCCTGCATGTGGTACTTCCAGCCGCCATCGGGCCGGTCCTTCAGCGGCACCACAATCGTGCGAAGCGCCAACGCAATGTCCATCTGCCCATCCACGCCCACATACCCCAGCCCGCCCCCATACGGCCCGCGTCGCACCGGCTCCAGTTCATCGATGATCTGCATCGCCCGGATCTTCGGCGCCCCCGAGATGGTGCCCACCGGCAACGCCGCCCGCAGCGCATCCCAGCAGTCCAGCCCGTCGCGCAACCTCCCCGTCACGGTCGAGCTGATGTGCATCACATGGCTGTACCGCTCAATCTCCATCACCCCCGGCAGCGCGATCGACCCCGGGCTCGCCACTCGCCCCACGTCATTACGCCCAAGGTCCACCAGCATCACATGCTCGGCCCGCTCCTTGGCGTCGGCCAGCAGTTCTCGCTCCAGCGCCAGGTCCTCTTCAGTCGTCTTCCCGCGTCGGCGCGTCCCCGCCAATGGCCGATTGGTCACCACCATCGCCCCACCCGCATCCCGCCGCACGCGACACAAAATCTCCGGGCTGCTGGCCACCAAGATACACCCGCTCGCCTGGATGTACGCCATGTACGGACTGGGGTTCACCGTCCGCAGCGCCCGGTACACATCAAATGGGTCGGCCACGCTGGGCCGCTCAAACCGCTGCCCCAGCACCACCTGGAAAATATCCCCGGCGCGGATGTATTCCTTCGCCCTCGCCAGCATCGCGGCATGCTCCTCCCGCGTCATGTTGCTGGTCGGCGCAATCGCGCCCAAGTCCCACGGCATCTCGCCGCTGCGCAAGGGCTCCCTGTGCTGCTCCAACTCCGCCGCCCGCTCCGCAAGCAGCCCCGCCGCCGCGTCATACGCCGCCCCGGCATCCGCCCCCGGCGCGATGGCCGCCAAGTGCACCAGCACCACCACCTTGGCCGCATGATCAAACACCACCACATTGTCATAGAACCCAAAGTGCAGATCGGGCAACCCCCGATCATCCGGCGGCGCGCTCGCAAAGCCCAGTTTTCCAGGCTCCGCATAGCGCACACTGTCGTACGCGGCATACCCCACCAGCCCGCCCAGGAAGCACCCCGGCAGCCCCGGCAACTCTCCCAAGTGCAACCCGTGCGTAAACGCCCGCAGCGCCGTCAACGGGTCCTGCGCCTGCCGCGCCTTCACCGCCAACCACTGACACCGCGGCACATGCAGCACCACTTCGCTCGCCTCGCCCTTGGCGATCACCTCGATCGCCGGCTGGGCCCCCAAAATCGAATACCGCCCCTGCCGCTCGCCCCCTTCGACAGACTCGAGCAGAAACGACGGTGCATCACGTTCATCGGGCGCAACCAGCCGCCGATACGCCACCACCGGCGTCAGTTGGTCGGCCAGCAGCCGCAGAGACACCGGAACGATGACGGCATCACCAGGGGGGGCCGCCCGCAACGCGGCAGCCTGGGAAACAAACTCGGCTCGTGTGGGGGTTGGCATGCGCCCGCATGGTAGAGGGATTCACCACAGAGGCACAGAGGCACAGAGAAGAGCGGAGAGAGCAATGCGGGGAGCGAGAGAAAAACGAGAGAGGCGAAGGAGAGAAAGCAGGAACGGGAAAGAGACAGGAAAGGGAGAGAGGGGAAAAGAAAGAGAGAAAGATGGCCAGAGAAAGTGAAAGGAGCCTAAGAACGCCTCACAGTATGAACCGCCGCATTCCCGTGTTTCACTCGATGCCTGGATGCCGCGTGCCTCATGCCTTCTGCAACATCTCATCCCGCGCCGCAAGGGCTCGAAGCAATATTTTTCTCTCTTCCCTTCTCTTTCTCTTCCCGTCTCTCTCTTTCCGTCTCTCTATCTCTCGCTTCGCCCCTCCCGTTCTCATCTCTGCTTTTCTTCTCGGTGCCTCTGTGCCTCTGTGGTGAACTCTTCTCCCTCAGAACTTCTTCCGCAGCCGCGCCGGCTGAATCCCGAGCTGGTCGCGATATTTCGCCACCGTCCGCCGCGCGATCTCGATGCCGCGTTTCTTGAGCTCATCCACCAGCGCCTCATCGCTCAAGGGCTTGCTGCGATCCTCATGATCGATGACGTCCTTCAGGGCTTCCTTGATCGCGTCCCACGCCACCTCGCCGCCGCCGTCGGTGGTGAGTCCGCCCGAGAAAAACTTCCGCAATGGCACCACGCCGCGCGGCGTCGCCACGTGCTTGTCCGCCACGGCGCGGCTCACCGTCGCCACGTGTATTCCAAGCTGCTCCGCCACGCCCGTCATCGGCAGGGGTTTCAAAGCCTGGAACCCGAAGTCAAAGAACTCGCGCTGCGCCTCCACCACCGCCCGCACCACCCGCAGCAGCGTGTGCCGCCGCTGCCCCACCGCGTCCAGCAGCCACTGGGCATTCGCCAGGTTCACCTTGATGAACTCCCGATCCTTCTTCTCCGCGCTGCGATCTTTGGCGAGCAGCGCGTACTCCTGATTGATCCGCACGTTGCTCGCCCGCGCGTCGTTCAAGTACGCCACGTACCGGTCACTCGCCTCGTCGTATTCAATGATCGCGTCGGGAATGATGGGCCGTGCCGCGTCGTCGGTGAGTCGGCGCACCGGCGCCAGGCTCAGCCGCCGCAGCAGCGTCAGCACTTCCTTGATCTCCTCGATGGACAACCCGGTCTTCTCCGCGATCCGCGGCAACCGGTTCTGTGTCACATCATCCAGATGCTGCTCAACGATCAGCCGCGCATTCGCAAAGCTCGCCGGTGGCCAGCCGTTGTCCTCCTGATCCTCCAGCGCGTCAAGCTGCAGCACCAGGCACTCGGCCGGGGTGCGGGCCGCCACCCCAGCAGGTTCCAGCAGCAACTGCACCGCCTGCAGCGCCCGCTCCAGTTCCGCCACCGTGGGGCGAGTCTCAAATACCGGCCCGGCAAAGTCCCCCGGGGCCTCGCCCTTCACCACCGCACGCTGCGCGATCGTCTCCAGCGGCGTACGCAGGTAGCCATCCTCTTCCAAGAAACTCAGAATGAGCTCACCCAGGGGCTTCAGGGCTGGCTCAACATCCACCAGCCCCCATTGCCCGCGAAGCTGCTCCCCCGCCGAAACCGCCCGCGCCGGAGCCGCGGCCATCGCATCGAGCTTTCCGTCTCTTTCGCCAGCCTGCCGCGCCGCGCTGTAATCCCCATGCTCAAGCCGCTCCCAACTCGGCGGCTGATGCTCGCTCGACGGCAAATCCTGCCCGTACTCGTTCTCCGCCGCCTCCGGGTTGGCCTCTTCGAACGACTCCAGCCGCTCGAAGTCATCACCACCGGAACCCTCGTCCAGCCTCAGCGGGCCATCCTCGGCGCGGGTAGATTCACTCGGCGCGGGGCCCCCACCCTCAATCGCAACGATCTCTTCCCCCGAACCGTCGGCCAACTCCAGCGTGGGGTTGCTCTCCAGTTCCTGCTGAATCCGCTCCTCAAGCTCGGCGAGCGGCATCTGCAGGATCTCCATCGACTGGATCATCCTGGGCGCCAGCTTCATGTGCTGGCCGAGCTTCATGTGCTGTGCGGTTTCGTATCGCATGTTCTGGGTACCCCCTCTCTCCGAGAGGGGCATCATGTCTGGGTACCCCCTCTCTCCGAGAGGGGCATCATGTCTGGGTACCCCCTCTCTCCGAGAGGGGCGGGTCTCAACCTCTGTTCTTCACAATCTCGTGGCACGGGCTTCCAGCCCGTTTCGTTCCCCAACTATTCCACACCCTTCCTCCCAAGTATCGCATCCGCCAAGACCGCCTTGTTCGCATACTCAAGTTGCGAGCCGCTGGGCAGGCCCCGTGCGAGCCGCGACACCGTCACCTTCCCCCGCAGTTGCTCCGTCAGATACAGCGCCGTGCCATCCCCTTCCATCGTCGGGTTCAGGCCAAGGATCACCTCGCGCACCTTCACGCCCCCGGTGTTCCTGGCCGCCTCATCCACCCGCAGCAGCAACTGCCCCAGCGTCAGCTCCTCGGGCCCGATGCCGTCCAGCGGGCTCAGCCTCCCCATCAGCACGTGGTACACGCCCTTGTACATCCGCGTCTGTTCCAACGCAATCAAATCCTTGGGCTGCTCGACCACCAGCACCAGCCCGCGATCCCGAGCGCCATCTTCGCAGATGTCGCACACCCCCGCATCGGACAAGTTCCAGCACACCTCGCAATGGCGGACGTTCTTCTTGACATCCACGATGGCCTTGGCCAGTCCCATCGCCCCCGCCTCGTCGTTCTTCAAAACATGAAACGCCAGTCGCTCGGCGCTCCGGCGGCCGATCCCCGGCAAGGCCGCGAACTCGGCGATGAGCCGGTCGACCGCCTTGGGATACGCCGACTTGGCGTTCGCGTCCGTGCTGGGTTTGGCCTTGGCCATGGCCCATCCTATCCGGCCGGTATCATGCTGCCCGATGCACAAGGCGACGCGAACGCTCAGAACCGCCTTGTCCACGCCGCTCCTCTCGCTGCTGATGGTCATCGCCCTGGGGGCGGCCCTCTATCTCCCGTTTCTGGGCTACGCAGGTTTCACCCAATCTGAAGGCTTCCGCGTCTTCCCCGCCTGGCACATGCTGCACAGTGGCGACTGGCTCGTCACCCGCCTCTTTGAGCAACCCTACCTCCGCAAACCGCCCGGCATGCCCTGGGCCATCGCGGCCATGTCCTTCCTCTTCGGCGAGAACGAGTGGGCCGCCCGCAGTGTCTCGGGCTTCTCCATGATCCTCGGAGGCGTTCTCTGCTGGTGGGCCGCTCGGCGCTGGTACGGGTCCCTTTGGTACGCCCCGTTGGCAGGCCTTGCCTACCTGGCGGCCCCGATGTTCTGGGCCGACCCCGGCCCCGGCCGCGCCGCCGAAATCGAAGCCCTGCACAACCTCTGCGTGCTCGCGGCCATGGTCCTCATCATCGATCTCACCCAGCGATTCCCCGTTCCCAATCTCGTGGCACGGGCCTCCGGCCCGTGTTCTACTCCGTCTACTTCTCTCTCTTCTGCTTCCCTGTTTTCATGGCACACCCCCGCCCTCGCCCTCTCGCTCGCTTCCGCCTTCCTCGTCAAGGGCCCCTCTGGCCTCCCCGCCATCGGCGGCCTCCTCTTCGCCTGCCTCCTCCTGACCCGCCGCTGGAAACTGCTCGTGCCGCTCGCGGTCTCCACGCTCCTCGCCGGGGGGGCCGTCCTCTGGTGGTATCTCTCACTCAAGGCCGCCATCGCGCACCTCAGCCCTCCCCCGGTGCGCGAACCCTCCAGCCAGTTCCTCTGGACACCCGGCAAAGAACTCAAGGTCCTTCTCTTGCCCATCGCAGCGCTCGGGGCCGGCCTGCCCTTCACGCTCGCACCGATGTTCGTCCTCACCTTCAGCCCGCGAGAGGCCACTCCCGGCCGCATCCTCTCCCTCGGCTGCCTGCTCGGCATCGGGTTCTACACACTGCTGGGCGTCAGCAACCATCGCTACGTCATGCCCGCCCTCACGCTGGCACCCCTCGCCTTTCCCGCCTGCCTGCATGCCTTCTCTCACGGCTCGCCCCGCGCCCGCCAACTCGGCGGCCTCCTCCAACTCACCCGCCCCGGGCTCATCATCGCCGTCCTCACCCTCGCGGCTGCGCTCTACACCGTGCGTCTCGAAATCCGCAAAGACACCCGCACCAGCGGCAAGGCCGCGGGCCTCGCGCTCGGCGACACCCTCGCCGCCGATGTCAAAGCGCACACCCCGCCCGGCCAGCCCGCCGCCGCCGAAATTTGGGGCGATGAATACATCGACACCCGCCCCGAAGTGCTCTGGTATGCCCGTCGCCAAGCCGCGGCCAACGGCGTGACCCTGCGGGTCCGCTGGACTCCCGGGCTGGACAAGTCACTCGCCCTGCCTCCCCCGGGCAACTACCTCATCGTGCGAGTCGACGACGGCAAGCGCGAGTTCCGCGACCCCGAGTGGCCGGCCTTGGAAAAAGCTGGCGTGCTCCAAGGTATTAAGCCCGTCGCCGAGGGAACCGCTCACGTCTTCACATTCCGAGTTTTCCGAGTCGGCATGGGCGTCCCATAACCTGCCATGCAGTCGACACCGCACATAGCGATGCGAAGATAACGCCCTATAAAAACAGTCCTTAGACAACTGAAACCACGTCCACACCCTACCATGCGAATAACATTCATGCCTGCAAGCTCCGTTAAGAGATCTTTTTGCCGCTTCTGGCCCTTTGGCGCTTGGCGCTGTCCAAGTCTGGGGTATTCTTTCCCCGTAGTTCCGCCCGCAAAGCAGTTGTGACCGGCCTCAAAGCTGCGTTGCAAGCCTGGAAGACAGCAGCCTTTAGGAGAGAGGGGCTGCTGTCTGTCTTTTTGCGTCCTGCCGCGTTCGCCGCACGGCCGTCAAGCCCAAACCTCAAATGTGAAGCAGCCCCCCACCAAGGGGGCGCGATGCAGGCATCACGGCTCGCCCATTCCGGCGCGCCGTTCTTCACGCGATCACTCCCTATCCGCCTCGCATCGCCTGCCTGACCTGTCCTACGAAAAAAAAAAAGAACCCCCCGCTCGCGCGAGGGGCTCTCAAATCACATCAGATCTCGGCACCCATCTCAGGCCCTAATGCCTGGTGCCTGATGCCTGGTGCCTTCCACTTACGGGCAAGCGCCACCGGCCACCACGTTGATCAGGGCATCAATGTCACCCTGGTCCACGTTGCCGTCCTGGTTGAAGTCAGGGTCGATACCGGTGTCGTTCGGTCCACCCGCGACGACGTTCACGAGGTAGTCCACGTCGCCCTGATCGGCGTTGCCGTCCTGATTGACGTCGGGATCGCACTGGGTGCCGCCACCATTCTGAGCGGCGAACACGACGAGGCTCGGGCCACGCCAGGTGAAGTTGGTACGGCCGGCGTAGGTCGCGGCCACGAAGAAGTCCTGATCCGGGCTC
>JBAZUW010000153.1:0-8259 GCA_041661205.1 Phycisphaerales bacterium | reverse complement strand
CGGCGCGGTACTCGGCTACGTGCCCATCGCCCCGCAGGCCGACCCCATCGCCAAGCCCGTCTGCGTGGATGTCACCCCGGCCGTGCGCGACGCACTCGCCCGCTTCATCGCAGACACGCCCGAAGGGTTGGAACTTGCCCGCCGGGCGGCCGCCGCCGGCGCGACCACCGCCGACATCACCGCCCACCTCGCGGGCGAGGCAACCCCGCAGCATCTTGTGCTGCGCCTGGGGAAAAACGCCGAGCGCGCCCTGCTGCAGGAAGCCCTGCGCGACCTCGCACTGCATACTCCCGCCCTTTGCGTCACCCTGCGTGCCCCGCGCGGCATGGCCCTCGACCCGCTGCTGGTTGCGGGCGTCGGCGAGACCGCGGCCATGGCCCAGGCGTACGGCGCGTTTGTGCATCTTCGCACCGCGCTGCCCGCAAACGCGCCCGACCATGCCGCCGCCCTCGCGCACGCCGATGTCGTGAGCATCGACATTCCCGGTGACACGCAGGACGTTTTCGCCCGCCTCGGCGGGGCCGGATTGCTGGACGATCTCCGCAGCCGCGTCGCGGCTCTCATCCGCCGCGGCTTCGGCGAAGGCAGCATTTCGCCCCTGCCTCTGCCCCGGCCCTGGATCGTTCCGCGACTTGAACGCCGCGACGAAACCTACGGCGACATTGAGAACTTCTACCACCGCTGGCTCCTCGCGTGCGGGGCGTGCGTGATCGATCCGCCGCACCACGAGTACCCCGGCCAGCGCATCGAGCGCCTGCCCCTGCCCGCGAGCGTGGCGGCATTCGAACGCCGCGCCACCCTCGACATCGATTCCGACGGCACCATCTACGACGGCGCGGGCACGCGACTCGGCACGCTGCTCGAGCACAGCATCCTCGACTTTGCCGGGGTCGCCACGGAGACGATGGCGTGAGCGGCGCGACCGCGATCATTCTCGCCCGCGCCGGCAGCAAGGGTGTTCCCGGCAAAAACACCCGCTTGGTCGGGGGGAAGCCGTGCATCGCCTGGACGATTGAACACGCGCAGCAGGCCGAGCGCGTGTCGCGCGTGGTGGTCTCCAGCGACGACGTCGCGGCCCTCGACATCGCGCGACACTTGGGGGCCGAGGCGATCATCCGCCCCCCGCAGTTCGCCCACGACACCGCCCGCGTGGACGACGCCGCCCGCGATGCCCTCTCTCGCCTCAACCATGCCGCAAATGACCCGGTGGTCATCCTCTACGCCAACGTGCCGATTCGCCCTCCGGGCCTGATTGATGGCTGCCTTGAGATGCTCGGCACCACTGGCGCCGACAGCGTGCAGACCTACCAGCCCGTCGGCAAGTATCACCCTTGGTGGACCGCCCGCGTCGACCCGGCCAGCGGCGAGGTCCTCCCCTGGGAGGGCGACGTTCTCAATCACGGCGTCTTTCGTCGCCAGGACTTGCCCCCCGCGTTCATCCCAGACGGTGCGGCGATTGCCCTTACCCCAGCCGCCCTGAATCTGCACATCCCCGGTGTGCCAGCTGGCCCCCACGCGTTCTTTGGTCGCGTGCGCCGGGGCGTCATCAACCCCGAAGGTTCCGTCATCGACATCGATCAGGAGACCGACCTGCTCGTCGCCGACGCGATGCTGCGCCGCGTGCTCGAGGGCCATCGCCCATGACGCCCCCCATGATCATCGGCACGCGAAACATCGGCCACAGCGAGCCTCCGTACATCATCGCCGAGATCGGCGTCAATCACGATGGGGACCCCGCCCGCGCCATCGCCCTCACGCGCTTGGCGGCCAGCGCCGGGGCCGACGCCGTCAAGTTCCAGCTCTTCGAGGCCGATCGCCTGATGAGCCGGGCCGCCAAGCTCGCGGCCTATCAGAAGGCCGCCGGCGAAACCGACCCCATCGCCATGCTCCGCCGCCTCGAACTGCCGCTGAGGGACCTCGCCGCCTGCGTGCGAGAGGCCCACGCGCTGGGCATCCACGCCATCGTGAGTGTCTTCAGTGTGGAGCTCGTCGCTCCTTCGCGCGACCTCGCGTGGGACGCGTACAAGTCCGCCAGCCCGGACATCATCAATGAGCCCCTGCTCAGCGCGATGGCCAACACCGGCAAGCCCCTCATCGTCAGCACCGGCGCGAGCACGCCCGAAGAGATCACCCGGGCCGCCAAGTGGCTGGCGCCGCACGCGGGCCGCATCGCCTTCCTGCAGTGCGTGAGCGCGTACCCCACGCCCCCGCATCTGGCGGCCTTGGAAGGCATCGCCGGTGTCAAAGCCGCGGCCGGCGAACCCGTCGGCTACAGCGACCACACGCAAGGCATCGAAACCGGTGCCCTCGCCGTGCAGGCTGGCGCGTGCATTCTGGAAAAGCACTTCACCGACTCCTGCTCGCGGGCCGGGCCGGACCATCGCGCTTCGCTGGAGCCCGAGGCCTTTGCCCGGTACGCGGCGCTGGCGCGTCAGGCCGCCCAGGGGCCGCGAGTGGCGCACGCGCCCGGCCGGAAGGCCGTCCTGGAGATCGAGCAGGACGTCCGGCACGCCTCGCGGCAGTCACTCGTTGCAACCCGCGACTTGGCGGCCGGGCACGCGCTCGCGGCGAGCGACCTCACCATCAAGCGTCCCGGCACGGGCATCCCGCCCTTTGAGCTTTCTCGGACGATCGGGCAAAGGCTGGCTCGCGCCGTGGCCGCGGATGTGCCCCTGACGCGGGAAGACCTGCAATCCTGAAGGCGCGACGCTCGCGGCGTGTGTCGCCTTATGCAGCCTCGCCCCGGGCCCGGCGAACCTGGCGCTCGGTGCGAACGTTGCTCGGGGAATCCGGCGCTTCCCGCCAGTCTTCCGCGGCTCGCAGCGTGAGCTCCATCGGCATGGTCTTGCGATACCCCAGCAGACGGATCACTTCCAGCACGTCGGTCCAACTGGGGAACTGCTTGCAGTTGGCCTTCTTAAAAGCGTCGATGGCCATCAGGAAGAGGAACTGCTCCTGCGTCATCTGGCCTTCTTCGGCGCTGCGGGTGAAGTCGGAGAGTCGGCGTCCCGGGCCACGGCGGCGATCCAGCCCGGTGCCGCTGGGCGCGCCCTCGATGCCGGAGAGCTTGGCGAGCACCGCCTCCACCTCGCGTCGGTCCAAGCCGCTGCGGCGATCGATCACCCCGCCCATCATCGCGGGGGTGATTCCCGGCGCATTTGCCGGCCGCGGCGGGCCTGCGGGCACGCCCTGGGCGGCGGGCGCCGTCTGCGGCAACGAAAAAGCCCGACCCGCGTGCTGCGAGCCGGGCTGGTTGTTGTGCTGACCCGCGTCGGGGGTGCCGGTGAAGTTCGATTCTGAACGGGGCGGCTGCGACATCGGGGACTCCGTAACGCCCCCGGGGCATTCACGCGGCCCGATGAGGCGAGACTACGCGGGACTAGAGGTCATCGTCGTCGTCTTCATCGTCTTCCTCGCTCTCGCCATCGACCTCTTCCTCATCGTCTTCGAGGAAGTCTTCATCTTCTTCCTCAAAGCCCTCATCTTCCTCAAACTCGTCATCGTCGCCGAATCCCTCATCATCGTCGTCCATGTCGTCGTCCTCATCTTCGGCAACGACCTGCCCGGCGTCTCGCCCGGGCGCCTGCCACGGGGCGGCGACGCCCCAGGTGGGGGTAAAAGTTTCTTCAAGACCCTGCGGAGACGCATCGCGGCCAAACGCCGCACCCGCCGCACCCCGCACCGACATCACATTCACGTTCGACATGGTCCACCTTCCCTACAGAGAAACAACTTGCCGTTGAGTGCTTCGCGGTGTGCCCGCCCCGAAAAGTTTCAGTTCCGCCCACGCCGCCCAAGCATCGAGATCTCTATCGTCTCGCGCCTCTCCGACCAACACGGTCGTCGGTGGGCGTCTTTCCGCCGCCATCTTTCCCGCGGTTCTGACGATTCGCCACTTCGCCACGAGGATTTTTGTAACGGGTGTTCCCGCCACGCGGCCGTACAATACAGTCCGGTTCGCACAAGTCAATCACCCCTCCCGGTTCTGCCCTCCCTTGGTTCTCCACCGGTTTTCCACCATCGCCCCATCCGGGTACTCTTCCCCCTCTCATGGATGAACCCCCTCTTTTCCGTCCGCTTGGCCTGGTGGCCGCCTGCGTCCTGCCCGGGCTTGGTCACATCGTCAATGGCGAGACCAAGCGGGGCCTGTGCATCGGCGCGGGGGTGCTCGGACTTTTCTTTTCCGGGCTGCTTATCGGGGGGATCGACACCATCGACTCCAGGGAAGACCGCGTGTGGTTCTTTGGACAGGCCCTGGTGGGCCCGCTGAGCTTTGTGATCGACTACGCCCACCAGACTCATTTCAAGGTGATCGACCCGCAAACCAAGCAACTCCGCTCGGCCTACCCCGGCGAAGGGCGCGACCCCAAGAACGGGTACGCGGTGACGCCGGGCATGCCCCCCAACATCAAGTCCATCAGCAAGATGAACGAGCTGGGGACGCTGTTTTCGACGGTGGCGGGGATGCTGAACTTCATCGTGGTGCTGGACGCGGGCTTCCCCAGCCGCCGTCAGACGGGGAAGGCCTAAGCCCATGTACACGCTCGCGCTGCTGGTCACGGTCGCATACCGCCCGTTTCTGGATCCGCTGAATCTGGACCGGGTGTGGTTTTTGCTTTTGTTTCCCATGGCGTTTTTCGTCTCGCTGGCGTACAAGGGCGTGCGGGTGGGGGAGATGAAGCACCTGCCCCGCGAGGTGGCGGTGATGACGGCGCAGATCGTGCTGGGGATGATCGCGCTGGGGTTGGCGAGCTATCTGTTTGTGCAGCATGTGGTGCCGCTGATTGCGCCGAAGTGATGTGGGGAAGAGACGAAGTTCCGAAGAGACGCAGAGACGAAGTTCGCACGGGTCGCGGGCATTGAGCGTTTTTCACGTCCACCTCCCTGTGGTTTTGTGGACAGTGTCCAGTGCCGCCACCAGGTAGCGCAGGGCGTCCACCGCGTGGTCGAAGCCTTCGCCTTTTTTGGGCTGGTCGGTTCCGGATTCGTAGCGATAGCGGGCGAGGGACTCGATGAGCTTGGCGCAGCGGGCGTGAATGAAGAGCCGGGGCTTTTCGCCGCTGGCCGGGCGTAGGCGGGCGCGGAGCTGCTCCAGCCCGTGTCGCACGGTGTAGCGGGGGGCCTTGACCCTAAAGCCCGCTTCGCCCAGCAGCTTGAAGACGCAGGTGCCGGTCTGGTCGCTGTGTTGCTTGGCGGCGGGGTCGACGGCGACCCACTTGGGCTTGGGCCAGGCTGCGACGGTTTCGCGGGCGAGCCCCGCGAGCATGGCCGCGATGTTCTCGTGTGCGACGACGTCCTCGCCTACGCGTTCGTCCACGATGTGCAACGTGCCGTGCTCGTCGAGCAGCGCCCACACGATGACGCTGAGGCGCAGGCCCGGGTCCATGCCCGCCAGCCAGGTGCCGCTGGCCGTTCGCAGCGCGCTGTCATCCTGAAAAATGTGCTCGGCGGCGTCAAACTCTGGCACCACGGCGCCGGTGCGGCGCGGGCGGCGGCAGAGCATCTCGGCCTCCCAGACGTTCAGAGCGACGCGGCGCTTGGCGGCGATGGCGTCGTCGATGCGCACGTGCCCGGCGCTGTTGCCGCTGCGGGTTTTCGCGCGGCCCCGGCAGTCGTTCCACAGGGCGCAACCGTCGCACGCGCGGCTGGAAGGGCAGTTTTCGAGCACATCCGCGACGCCCCAGCGGAAGAGGGCGCGGGAGCCGCGACGGGCTTCGGCGACGAGGTCGTACATCACGCCGTGGGCTTCGTGCATGGTGGAGAGGCACTCGACCGTGCCGACAACGTCGATGTCGCCGCAGCGCTTGCTGCGGGTGGTGAGCTGGGCGGCTTCCCACACGAGAGGATCAAAGAGGTCGACTTCGTCGCAGCGGAGCTTTTGGACGCGGGTGCCGCGAACCGAGGTCTGGGATTGGGCGAGGAGCTCGACCTCGGAACCGTTGATGAGTGCGAGGCGCTTTTCGGTGATCTTGCCGCGGATGAGTTCGGCGAGGTGGGGGCGGGCAGCGGGGTCAAAGAGCCGCCGGAGGTGGGCGTACATGCGTTTGGATTGCTCGAGCGAACCCCCGAGCACGCGGATTTCGATGCCGGGCTTGAAGACCATATCGAGCATGGTGGCAACGGCGCCGAGGTAGGTCTTGCCGCCCCCTCGGTTGGCCCAGACGACGCAGTCGGCGGGAGCGTCTTGCGGCGTGGGGTGGGCGCGGGGCGTGAGGCGGCCCTCGAAGAACGTGTGAATGAGATAGTCGAAGGGGGCGGCGTGCCCATCGATCATGGCCTCGCGAGAAATGTGGATGTGATTGGAGGCGAGCCAGGCGGCGAGCTGGTCGGGGGTGGTGGGGGGGATGAAGAGGTCGGGTGAGGCCGGCGATGGAGCGTTGCAGGTGCGTGGGGCGTCTTTCTTTCGCGGCATGGCGAGGATCTCCGGTGAGGATTTGAGGCGACGCGTGCGTGGCGGGAGCTCTGGTCTTGGTGGCGATCGCAGGCCGAAGGCCTGTCACGCCAGTAGCCGGGGGTCGGAGCGCAGCGACACCCCCGGAATTGCGTGTGCAGAAGGTGCAGTCCGAAGGACTGCTCCCGAACTACGACGACCCCTTCAGGGTCGAGGCCGTGGGAGCGCGTTTTCCGGGGGTGGCGCTCGATGGCTCGCTTCACCCCCGGCTACTGGCGACCAGGCCTTCGGCCTGAAATCACGTCTCGTCTGCTGGCGCTTTGGGCCCGTGAAGACATACGCCACCGGGGGTGCGGCGATGGTGGAGGCCGCGAGGACCAGGAGCTGGGGTGAGATTGTGTGACGGCGAGTGGCGCGGCTGGCGTTGGCCCAGCGGGCGAGGCCTTCGCGGACTTCTGGGCGGGTTTCCAGCAGGCGGCGCGCGACGGTCAAATCCGCCAGCATCCAGGGCTTGAGGCCGGCTTCGCGAATGACGCGGGCGAAGGCGACGTCGCGGCGTGGGGGCGCGAAGGGCACCCGGGTCATGCCAGCGCGCTCAAAGAACGGGCACCAGCGCCCCATGCTGGCGAGGGCTTCGGTGTGCGTGGTGGTGGGTTGCGCGAGGTAGGCCGCGACAAGGCGGCGGGCGATGCTTTGGCCCCGATAGCGGGGCTCGACGATGACACGCGAGATGGTGCGGACTTCGGCGTTGAGGCGCTGGGCGATGTCGCGCTTGCTGGCGGGGGGCGAAAAGCGCTCGCCCCAGGCGGGGCGACGCCAACCGGCGTTGAGCACCGGGCGCGAGGTGACGAGCACGCCGACGAGGCGGCCGCCGTGCGTGGCGCTGAGCACGGTGTCGATGGTGGCGGGGTGGCCCAGGCGATAGTGGTGCTGCGAGAGGCGCAGATAGTCGAACCAGGTGCCGCGGGCGATGGCGATGTTGAGGTGCCAGGGTGTTCTGGCAGCGGCCGCTGAAAGAGTTGGGAACTTGAGCGTGCTCATGAGAAGGTCTCCAGGGTGGTGCGGCTCGTATTGCTGGTGGTGCGCGGCGCTTCGCCCAGGCGCACCCACAGGGCGGGGCGCAGAAACGGGGCGATGTCGTCGTTGGCCGCGGCACAGATGAGGCGGATGCCGGTGCGCCTGGCCCACGCGCCCAGCGACATGGCGATGGCGCCGGCACCGGGGCGATCGAGGGGCGTCAAGAACTCGTCGGCGAAGATGGTGACGGGCGCTCGTGTCAAGCCGCCTTGAAGGGCGGCGCGTTTTTCGGCGCGGGTGAGGGCGATGGCGAGCGACAAGCGGGCCGCCTCGCCGCCGGAGAGCTCGCACCCATCGCGGGGCCAGAGGCGGGCGTCGGCCAGCCCGGCGCGGCACAGGGCGGCGAGAGAGGGCCCAAGCCCGGCGGGCACGGCGTCGATGGTCGCGACATGGGCCGGGATGGGTTGGCAGGTGACCGCGCCGGGAATGAGGCGACGCCAGGCGGCGAGCAGGCGGCTCTTGCCGCAGCCGCTGGGCCCGGAGATGAAGCCGATCTCGCCAGCACCCACACGACCGTCGAGCAACTGGGCGAAGGCGCGATAGCGGCGCTGGTCGCTCGCGTGTGTGCGCGGGCCGCGGCAGATGGCCAGGCCAAAGCCGGAGAGGGCGCGGAGCACGCGGGGCGAGGGCGGGCGGCTGGTCCAGATGAGGGGGACGAGGTCGGGGAGAGCGGTGTTGGGGAGACACGGGCTGGAAGCCCGTGCCACTTGAGAGGGGAGGGAGTGCTTATGGGAGTTGTTCATGCCGCCACCTCGCCGTTGCGGGCTGGCTGCGCGTTGCAGAGGTCTTGA
>JBAZUW010000152.1:0-8383 GCA_041661205.1 Phycisphaerales bacterium | reverse complement strand
GAACGATGATCTCAGCGGAAACACAACTCGGTCCGGGGAAGCCCGTCGCGCGTTCACGCTGATTGAGCTGCTGGTGGTGATCGCGATCATCGCGCTGCTGATCGGCATTCTGCTGCCAGCCCTGGGCAAGGCCCGTGAGAGCGGGCGCGACATCAAGTGCCAGTCGAACATCCGGGGCATCGGCATTGCGCTGCTGGCGTATGCGAACGACTACAAGTACCAGTTCCCTCCCACGCTCTTTGATATCGTGGACCCCGAAACCAACAAGCGCAGCATGGAATGGTATGACGAAAACAGGTTGGGAAGGTATCTGCCGCAGCTGAATAACAACAATGTCACTGAAACCAATACTCGGAGCAATACGCTGGGCGGCGGCGTCATGGTGTGCCCGAACCACCCTCAGGGCGGGCGCTCGTACACCATGAACTACTGGGCCGCCTGTGCGGGGACATGGAATCCCTCGACGAACCAGGTGTACAAGCCCGGCAGCACGCCCATCGACCCGTCGGAAATGAATCGGGGGACGGGCTGGGACAGCAGTGTGGATTTCAGTTCCAAGATGCTCTTGATGTCTGAAGCGTGGGGGTTGTTCTCGTCCGAAGTGGCGCAGCCCAAGACGTGGTTCACCAGCGGCAACATGGGCGAATCCGCATACCCCGGGCAGCGTTTCGGAGCAGGGTTCGGCGTGAGCGATCAGTACGCCCTGGGAGCCTTGGGTGACTGGCGGTCGAACAACGCCCCGGAAATGGCTGGCTTGACGACCGCCGCCGAGCTGCGTTCTTACGTGCCGTACTACCGCCACCCCAAGCATAAGGGCCTGCCCAACGAGAAGCGGGGCGGGGCCAACATGTCCTTCGCCGACGGGCATGTGCAGCAGTACAAGTACATTGATCTTGTGGACACCAGCACGTTCCAGAGCACGCATGCGGTGCTGTGGTCGCCCAAGGATTTCACGCTGAACAACTGATCGCCGCGGCGTCTTCCCGGCGCGGGCGGCCGCGCCGGAACGTGAATCACGCAAGCTTTGCGCAAGGATCGGGCGCGCCCACACCATGAAGACCTCACGTCAAGGACGACCGAGTTGGCTGGGGCTGGGGGTGATCTCCACCCTGGCGGTGATCTCCGGCGTCTTCATGCTGCTCAACCCCGTGCGGGAGAAGCCCGGCGTTACGATGTGGATGTTCGCGCGGCTGCACCATGACATTTATGTGCCCGCGCTGGAAGACTGGAACACGCACCACGATGTCAAGGTGAACATCTCGCTGCTGGGCATTCAGGCCATCGAGCAGCGCATGCTCTCGTCTTTTCTGTCGCACACCAAGAGCGCCGATCTGATGGAGATTGAACGGCGCGTGGCGGCACGTGCGTTCGCCGGACCGGTCGACGCTGTCGGATTTGTCGATCTCACTGAACGCCTCAAAAAAGAGGGCCTGCTCGACAAGATCAACGCACGGTCCTTCACGCCCTGGACCAGCCGGGGGCACATCTTTGGGTTGCCTCACGATGTACACCCGGTGATGTTGGGCTACCGGGCTGACATCGTCGAGGCGGCGGGCATTGACGTTTCGAAGATCGAAACCTGGGACGACTTCGTGCGCGTGCTGCACCCGCTGATGGAAAACCCTGACGGCACTCGCCGCAAAGACCGCTTCCTGCTCAACCTGTGGGAGACGCACCAGGATGCGCTGGAGATGCTGGTGTTGCAGGCCGGGGGAGGCATCGTCGGCGAAGATGGCGTGCCGATTCTCGATTCACCCATCAACGCCCGCGTGCTGGCCCAGACCGTGGCGTGGGGGCACGGGCCGGACCGCATCGCGGGTGACGCGCCGTATTTCAGCGCCAGCGGCAACAAGCTGCTGCTGGACGGCTACGTGCTCGCCTCATTCGTGCCCGACTGGATGTGCAACATCTGGCGCAAGGAGATTCCTGACCTCGGCGGCAAGGTCAAACTCATGCCTCTGCCAGCATGGGACGCGGGGGGCTGCCACACCAGCGCTTGGGGGGGCACCATGCTGGGGATTTCTCGCGACGCGAAGAACCCGGATGAGGTGTGGGAGTTTGCGAAGCACTTGTATGTGAGCCGCGAGCTGGCTCACAAGCTGTTCCAGGAGGGCGACATTATTTCGCCGGTGAAGGAGTTCTGGAGCGACCCGATCTACGACGCGCCGGATACGTACTTTGGTGGGCAGCCGCGGGGAAGGGCGTACATCAACCTCGCCCCGCAGGTGCCGCCCCGGTACAACTCGCCGTTCAGCGGCTTGGCACTGGTGCGTTTGCAGGCGGCGGCCAGCCAGCTCGCGGCGTATGCCGACGCTCATCCGCCGGCGACGCGCGAGTCGCTCCTGCCCGAGGCGCAGCGCTTACTGAATCAGGCCCAGGAAGATGTGATGCGGCATGTGCGAAGGAACCGGTTCTTCTCGCCGGATGAGACAGCCGGCGCGGGGGCCGCACCATGACGACGCTGAACGCATCACCAGGAGCCGCTCCGGCCCGAGGCGCCCGGGCGTATGCGGCACAGTCGCGGGTCGCGTCGTGGGTGATGCTCGCGCCGTTCCTGGCGCTCTTCGGCGTGTTTGTGCTCTATCCGCTGACGACGTCGGTGGTGCTCTCCACGCAGCAGACCTTTGGCCCAGGCACAGCGGTGCCGGTGGGGGCAGGGAACTTCAAGGCGCTGAGCCAGGATCCGCTCTTCTGGACCGCGCTGCGGAACACGGTGGTCTTCACGCTCGGGAGCGTGTTCATCCAGTTGCCGCTGGCGCTGCTGCTGGCGATGGCGCTCAATCACCCGCGACTGCGCGGGCGGGCGATCGCGCGGATGATCATCTTCTCGCCGGTTCTCGTCGGCGTGGTATTTGTCGCGATGATTTTCTCGGTGCTCTTCAACAAGCAGAACGGGCTGATCAACGTTGGGCTGCACTCGCTCTTCCCAGCGTGGAGTCTCGATTTTGCGTGGCTGCAAACGTACGTGATGGCCGCCCTCATCGTCGCCACGCTGTGGCAGTACGTCGGGTACAACATGATCTACTTCCTCGCGGCTCTCCAGAACGTTTCCCCCGAGCTGCGCGAGGCGGCCCACCTTGACGGTGCCGGGCCCCTGTCGCGATTCCGCCACGTCATCATCCCCGCGATCAAGCCTGTGGCGGTGTTTGTGGTGCTGCTCTCGATCGTCGGCAGTTTTCAGCTCTTTGAGTTGCCGTACATTCTTTTGGAAGGCACCGCCGGGCCCGACAATCGCGGGCTGACGCTGGTGATGTATCTCTACCAGACCGGCTTCCAGACCGGCGACCTGGGCTACGCCAGTGCCATCGGCTGGGTGATGGCGATCGTGCTGGGCGGGTGCGCCATCGGGCAATACTTGTTCGGACGCAGGGAGGCGGCACGATGACTCAGTTGGGCGCGAAACCTGCCGCTCCGCGAGAGACGGACGCGCTCCCCGGCGCGCCCTCGGCCGCGGAATCTACCGCGATGCTGACGGTGTGCTATGTCTTCGTCGGCATCGCCACGGTGCTGGTGAGCATCCCGTTTGTGTGGCTTCTCATCGCGGCTTTCAAGAGCAACGACGACTTTCTCAAGTACTCGTTTCTGCCGGGAGGCAGCGGGTTCCTGGGAGTGGCGTGGGATCGCCTGACGCTCTCGCACTTTGGCGACCTCTTCAGAGGAGCGGGAACCGAGGACGCAAGCATCGGACGGGCGCTGCTCAACTCGGTCTTTCTTGCGTCGGTGACGGCGGTGCTTGCCACGCTGGCGTGCGCGATGGGGGGATATGCCCTCGCATGCCTTGAGTTTCGCGGCAAGAAGTTCATCTCGTGGCTGGTGATGGCCGCGGTGATCATCCCTCCCCCTTTGCTCATCGCGCCCGGCTTTCGCGTGCTCTTCCAGCTCGGCCTGCTCGACACCTTTGCCGGGCTGATTCTGCCGGCCGCGGCTCCGGCCTTCGGGGTCTATCTCTTCCGGCAGGCCACCCTGGCGAGTGTGCCCAAGGAGCTGCTGGAGGCGGCCCGCATGGACTCTTGCGGCGAGATTCGCGCATTCTTCAAGATCGCCCTGCCGCTGGTGCAACCCATGATCGCGGCCTTCCTGCTGATCACCTTCTTGGCCATGTGGAATAACTTCCTTTCGCCCCAGGTGGTCTTGCAGTCGCCAAAGATGTTCCCGCTGTCGGTGAAGGTCGCGCAGCTGAAAAATGTCTACTACCAGGACTATGGCCTGCTGATGGCGGGCACGCTGGTCTCTATCCTGCCGGTAGCCGCTCTGTTTCTTGTACTTCAAAAGAACTTCGTCGCGGGGCTGACCAGCGGCGCGGTGAAAGGTTGATCATGTCGCACGCTTCCGAGTTTCCGAAGGACTTTCTGTGGGGTGCCGCCACCTCGTCGTACCAGATAGAGGGTGCCTCGGCCAAGGAGCAGCGTGGCCAGCATGTGTGGGACGCGTTGTGCCGCAAGCCCGGGGCGATCTACAACGGGCACACCGGAGAAGTGGCGTGCGACCATGTGGGGCACATGGCCGAGGACATCGGCATCATGGCCGACATGGGGCTGAAGGCGTATCGGTTTTCGATCTCTTGGCCCCGCGTGATTCCCACCGGAGTGGGCGCGGTGAATGGACCCGGGTTGGATTTTTACAGCCGCCTGGTGGATGGGTTGCTCGAGCACGGCATTCAGGCTTGGGCGACGCTGTTTCACTGGGATTTTCCGCTGCCGCTATATGAAAAGGGCGGCTGGATGAATCGCGACAGCGCCATGTGGTTCGGCGACTACACCAAGGTGGTGGTGGCGAAGCTGTCGGATCGCGTGACGCATTGGATGACGATCAACGAGCCGCAGGTGGTGGCCCAGCTGGGGCACGCCGACGGCACGCACGCCCCGGGGATCAAGCTGCCCATGCGCGAGCAGTTGACCGTGGTGCACAACATGCTGCGGGCGCACGGCGCGTGTGCCGCGGCCATCCGCAACGGCGCCAAGAAGCCCCCGACCATCGGCTGGGCGCCCGTCGGGCATGTCACGTGCCCGGCGACCGACGACACCGCGACGGTAGAAGCGGCCCGTGCCGAGACCTTCAAAGTCGGCAAAGAAAACCTGTGGAACAACACGTGGTTTTCTGACCCGGTGTGCCTGGGCCACTACCCGGAAGACGGGCTGAAGGCTTACGAGGGCAACCTGCCCGACATTCAGAGTGGCGACATGGAGTTGATCCGTCAGAAGCTCGACTTCTACGGCGTCAACATCTACTCCGGCGGCATCATCCGCCTTAAGGACGGCAAAACCGTCGAGCAGGTGCAGTCGGTCGCTGGGTCGCCCCGGACAAGTTTCAACTGGACCATCAACGGCGAGGCCCTGCGCTACGGCCCGAAGTTCATCTTTGAACGCTACAAGCTGCCGGTGATCATCACCGAAAACGGCATGGCCAACCTCGACTGGGTGGACATGGACGGCACGGTGCACGACCCGCAGCGGATCGATTACACCAGGCGATATCTGACGAGCCTCCGCCGCGCGATCGCCGACGGCACCGACGTTCGCGGCTACTTCCACTGGTCATTGCTCGACAACTTCGAATGGGCCGAGGGGTACAACCAGCGGTTCGGCATGATCCACGTGGACTTCCAGACCCTCAAGCGCACGCCCAAGCTCTCGGCCCACTGGTACAAGCGGGTGATCGAGACGAATGGGGCATCGCTGGAGGAGAAGATCGCGTTCACGCCGCCAGCGGAACGCGATCCGGCGGTGATTGTGTACACCAACGGGGCGCGGAAGCTGGACGGTGCGCGCGGGTGATTTCGCCTCGGTTGCCGGTGACATGGCTGCCGGTGGGACAGGCGTCCCGCCTGCCCCACGTGAGGTATTAATTCTCGTCGCGTGGTGGTGCGAAGCTGTGGACAGGCGAGAGGTCTGTCCTACCAGCAGCCGTGAAGACCGAGCCCTGCTCTACTCTGGTTTGCGTTCGCTGATTCGCAGTCGCTCTGCTTCCTCCCGCATCTCTTTTGATCGCTCCGCCCAGTACCCGAGTTTCTGCTCCCGGGTCATGCCGCGTAAACGCTCGCGAAGCGCTTCTTGGCCTTGGCGTTTCATCTCAATGCAGTCGACGGGCGTTTCCATACTTGAAGGCCCGTTAGCAGCCCCTATTCCCCCGTATCCAGCACCGCCATGAACGCTTCCTGCGGGATCGTCACCGCGCCGATGTTCTTCATCCGCTTCTTGCCTTCCTTCTGCTTGTCGAGCAGCTTGCGCTTGCGGCTCACGTCGCCGCCGTAGCACTTGGCGAGCACGTCTTTGCGGAAGGCCTTGATGGTTTCGCGGGCGATGATCTTGCCGCCGATCGCGGCCTGCACGGGAATCTCAAACTGGTGCCGGGGAATCTGTTCGCGCAGCTTGGAGCAGAGCACACGCCCGCGCTGCTCGGCCTTTTCGCGGTGCACGATGATAGAGAGGGCCTCAACGGGTTCGCCGTTGACGAGGATGTCCATCTTGACGAGGTTGTCGGTGCGATACTCGATGACTTCGTAGTCCATGGTGCCGTAGCCGCTGGTGAGGCCCTTCATCTTGTCGAAGAAGTCGTAGATGATCTCCGCGAGGGGAATCTCAAACTGCAAGAGGTCGCGGCTCTGGCTCACGAAGCTCTGGTTTTTGTAGATGCCGCGGCGGTCCAAGACAAGCTTCATGATGTCGCCGATGTACTCCTTGGGCATCAGGATGTCCAGGCGGCAGATGGGCTCGCGCATCTCGGCGATCACCGACATGTTGGGTAGTTCGGCGGGGTTGTGTACTTCGACCAGCGTGTGCCCCTCGGGAACGTTCTTATTGTGCTCGCTCTCGGGAGGAACTCGCTTGAGGACCTGGCCGGAGGGGCTGACGACGTCGTCCAGGCCCCGGCAGACGATCTGGTAGGAGACGGTGGGGGCGGTCTGGACGATCTCGACCTTGCCTTCGCGCTCCAGGCGTTCCTGCACGATGTCCATGTGCAGCAGGCCGAGGAACCCGCAGCGGAACCCGAAGCCCAAGGCCTCGCTGTGCACGGGCGCGAAGGTGAACGACGAGTCGTTGAGGCTGAGTTTTTCGACCGCGTCGCGCAGGTCTTCAAAGTCGGTGCTCTCGCCGTCTTCGCGCGTGCTGGGGTAGAAGTCGCAGAAGACCATCTGGCGCGGGGGCTGGTAGCCGGTGAGGGCCTCGGTGGCGGGGTTGTGTTCGAGGGTGACGGTGTCGCCGATGCGGACGTCCTTGAGCGTGCGGATCGCGGCGACGACGTAGCCGGTTTCGCCCGGGCCGAGGGATTTGACGCGCACCGGCTTGGGGGTCATCTTGCCCAGGTCGGTGACGAGGAAGGTCCGCTGGTTGCCCATCATGCGGATCTTGTCGCCGACTTTGAGCGTGCCGTCAAAGACACGTACGTAGGTGATGACCCCTCGGTAGTCGTCGTAGACGGCATCGAAGATGAGGGCGCGGAGTTGTTCAACGACCTGCGTGCGCGGGGCGGGCAGCTTTTCGCAGATGAGCGCGAGCAACTCCTGAATTCCCTTGCCGGTCTTGGCCGACACCTGCAGGCAGTCCTCGGCGCGAAAGCCGAGGGTCTGCTCGATTTCGTCGGCCACTTCGAGCGGGCGTGCCGAGGGGAGGTCGATCTTGTTGATGACCGGGATGATTGTGAGATTCTCGTTGACCGCGAGATACGCGTTCACCAGCGTCTGCGCCTGCACGCCCTGCGTGCTGTCGACGACGAGGATCGCCCCTTCGCACGCCTTCAGTGCGCGGCTCACTTCATAGTTGAAGTCCACGTGCCCCGGCGTATCAATGAAGTTGAGCATGAAGAGCTCGCCGTGATCCGAGGCCTCGCCCATGGCGGGCTTGTGCACGCCATTCTCGCCGACCGGGGCTTCAAACTGCGATTCCAGCGCGTCGGTCATCGAGCCGGGTTCGTGGCGGTGATAGACAGTGACGGCGGACGCCTTGATGGTGATGCCGCGTTCGCGTTCGATGTCCATCGAGTCCAGAATCTGGTCCTTGGCTTCGCGGGCGGAGACGGCGTTGGTGGCCTGCAAAAGTCGATCGGCCAGGGTGCTCTTGCCGTGGTCGATGTGGGCGATGATGCTGAAATTGCGGATGTGCGGGGTCTGGTCGGGCATGTCGGAGAAGTGTAGGGATCGTACAGGAAGGCATCAGCCAATGAAGTGCAAATCGAAAGGGAATTGCCAGCACGGGCGCCGTTCTGACACTCACACGCTTTGGTGAGCGTTCCGTGTGTTCGAGGCGGAAATGCAGTTGTTGCCGTTCCGCACTGACCTCGCCGCGAGGTCCGATGGGTATGAAGACCTGTTGCTCCAGCCGGGAAACACTCCCGGCGGGAACAAGCAATCCCATCAAGGAGCAACAGGTCATGGAGAATGTACCGG
>JBAZUW010000151.1:0-8443 GCA_041661205.1 Phycisphaerales bacterium | reverse complement strand
GCGGCGGCGGTCGCCGAAGAATCCTCCTGGCCCTGGGCGGCGGCGTCTAAGAAGATTTCGTTGGCCGCCAGCACGTGCCCCACTGCCAGGCGGGTGTCGCGGATTTTTCCTGCCAACTCGGCCAGCGCGCCGTCACCGGTCTGGTCGAAGCGCTGGTAGCCGATCTTGGCCAGGCGATCCGGGTCGGGCATGAGGGCGGGCAGCACCGACATCATCTCCTCGGCCTGGCCCTCGAACTCGGCGTCGTTGAGGCTGGTGAAGTAGACTTCGCCGCCGCCGTTGGCGAGGACGCGGCGGCAGACCTCGTGCGTGCCTTTCATGTACTTCTTGCGGGTGCGGGTGACGCCCCCCACCGTCTCTGTCACTGTCGATTCGGTGATGCCCGCAGGGTCCACGCGCCAGTTGCCGCTGATGGCAACGGCGATTCCGCCGCGCTGGGAAACCTGCTGGCGGATGCTGGCGATTTCGTTGCGGATCTGGAAGGGGGGCTGGTCGGTGACTGCCGCGAACGTCACGTCGTCGGCCACTACGCGGATGGTCGCGGCCAGCTCGAAGAACTTCTCGTACTTCGGCATGTGCAGGTTCAGGATCCTGTCCGTGTCCCCGGCATCGCGCAGCTTCAGGCGAATGAACCCGTTGGCCGACGCCAGCGCCCGGTTGAAGGCGGGCCTCACGAAGTTCTGCGGCAACTGGAACTCGTACTGGTTGCGGGCGCGCTTTACGAAAATGCCGGGGATCGACGCGATCAGCGTGTTGGCGGCCTGCGTCTGCCGGTCGGTTTCTTCGTTGGTGCGATACGTGTCGACCCGGTACTCGTCCATCTCCCAGAGCTGAAGGAAACAGTTCGCGCCCGTGTCGGCCGCGAGGTCGGCCAGTGCGATCGGCTCCACCGGCGAGCTTGACCTGGGCGGGGCGATGGCGCGCCCCGTGACCAGGGTCAGGCGCACGGAAAGGGCTTCGCGCTCGATGCGGGGGAGGTCGAGGTTGAGCGAGACGTTCACGATCACCCCGGCGGCCGGGGTGGTCCCCGTCGTTGGTGCGGTCATGCCGTGTCTCCTCCGCTGAGCGTCGTCGGAGTTTCAAAGAAGCCCGGACCCCAGCGCTCCGGCAGGAGCGTGTGCGGGGCGTGGAGCACGTGGGCGACACTGCCGAAGGGGAGCGAAGGGAAGTTGCATTTCACATCCTGGAACTCGATGGAGTAATCGCCACTGGGGACGGGAGCGCGGAAGTAGTACCCGTTGTCGTCGGTCTCGGCCTGGATGTCAAGCCCGTGGCCGCGGATGTGGATGAGCTCATTGGACAAGCACGATTCCTCCTGCACCGAGACGATGCGGATGGCGATGATGCTGGTGTAGTCGTCGATGCCGCGCTCGCAGGGGGAGCCCGTGCTCATGCGGTCGTAGAAGCGGCAGCCGAAGGTTCCATCGCCCTTGATGAACTCGCGGCGTTCGTCGGAGTTCTTGAGGCGCTTGGAGGAGTCGGACCAGAACCGCTTGCGGCAGCCGTCGGTCTTTTCGCTTGCCTTGGGGCAGGGCCACTTGGCGGGGTCGATCTTGGTTCCCGGGCGGAAGAGGAGCGCCACCACGCGCCGGTTCGGGGCGTTTTCGTTGTTGCGCTCGCTGCGGTTCTTGGCCTGGTCGTAGACCTCTTTTTCGTGGGCGGAGAAGAGCATGACCGGGTTGAACTCGCCGCAGCCCTGGTAGGACGCCTTGCCGCCCGGCGCATCCTGCCCGAGAAACTGAGCCTTGTCGAGCTTGTAGGGTTTGCCGGAGGCATCGGCGCAGAGCACGTCCATGTACAGCTCGTGCATGCGATGACGTGTGGCGGCGTCGAACGTGCCGCTGGTGCTGAGGCTCTCGCGCGTCTGAAATCGCTTGATGATCTGCTTGGTGGCGTCGTCGATGGTGCCGTCGGTGCGCACGCCGGGAAAGCCGAGCGTGGTCAGCATCAACTGGCAGGAGCGGTTGCCCCACTCTGCGTCGGTGTGCAGGGTGTCCCAGGCGTCGAGGTCGCGCACGAGGAGGGCGAAGATGGCGCGGGCGCGGTGGCCGCTGAGGGTCTTGTTGTACTCTTCGTCGCCCACCGGGTCGGCGTGGCCGAAGAGGGAGACGGGGGGCGTGCGGGTGAGGTCGGTGCTGTCCTTCGGGGCTTCTTCTTCGGTCAGGGTGTGGGCGTCGAAGATTTCCTTGAAGGCGACCATGCCGGAAGCGAGGTCGGGCATCGGGAAGGAGGACCCGAACTCGAAGTTCATGTCTTCGGCCCGCCAGCAGGCGATTGGGAAGAGGCCGGGGCGGACGGTGTTGTGCTGGTCTTCGGTGGCGGGGCCCACGAGCACGCGCAGGGCGGTTTCCTTGACGGGGTGATCCCCCGCCACTGCGCCGCCTCGCACGGAGCGCAGCAGGCCGAAGACTCGCTCCGGGGGTGGGGCGGATTCGTCGCTGGTCTGAGCGGTCTGGGTATCGTCTTCAGCAGCCATGGGCTTCCTTCAGCTTTTTCTGCGTGTTGGGGCCGCAGATGCCGTCGACCTTCAGCCCCTGGTCGCACTGGAACTCTTCGATTGCTGATTTGAGGCGTTCCTTGGCGATGGCGTCGGCGGGGGGTTCAACTTCGCCGGCGTCGTAGCCGAGGTTGTTGAGGCGTCCGATCTGGCCGGTGACTTCGTCCACCGGGTCAAGCTCGCCGATGCCCAGGGGCACATCGAGGGTGCCCGCGAGAGTTTCGGCGACGACCCGCAGACGTCCTTCGGTGGCGTTCAGGGGGAGTGGTTTCTCGATCATGCCGTTGCCGTCGGTGTTCAGGTGCTCAAAGTCGCCGGCGATCCACAGGGTGGCCTCCGCGTTGGCGACGGGAACCTGGCCGAAATCGAGCGTTTTGACGCGGAGCACCAGGCCGTCGGTCTTGGCCTGGAAGCGGTGACGCTGACCGGTGGCGCAGTTCTCTTCGCGTTCTTCGCGCTCGGGGACTTCGAGCTCATCGCCGGGGAGCAGCACGTTGGGGTTGACGCGCTTTGCTTTGAGTTCGGCGTTGTCGGGGTGATTCCAGATCGTCTCCCACAGGCGCAGCCCGTGGTCGGATGCGATCTTGGAGATGTGATCCCCTTGCTGAACCACGTACTTGGGCATCGAACCGTTACCCCCCCCGCGTGCCGCTGCCGCGACGCCGACGTCAAATCACGCTTGACCCGGCCCGGCCCGTAATGTAGCGACAATGGTTCGGGTTGTGTCACAAAAGTGAGCAGGATCACCCGTGGTGCCGGGTGAGTGGCGCGGCTAGTGGCCGCCGCCGTGACTGCCGCCCTCCGCCTCGCCGTGAGCTGCGGCCTTGGCGTGCGCGTCCTTCTTGGCGGGCTTTTTCTCGGTCTTCTTGTCTGGCTTCTTGTCGGGCTTTTTCGTTGGTTTTTTGGCGTCGGCCTTCTTG
Organism: Phycisphaerales bacterium; assembly: GCA_041661205.1. Taxonomy (GTDB): domain Bacteria; phylum Planctomycetota; class Phycisphaerae; order Phycisphaerales; family UBA1924; genus RI-211. The sequence goes on along the minus strand of JBAZUW010000151.1, from coordinate 5,026 downwards.
GCGTCGTGGCCTTCGCCGTGCCCGGCGGGCGCTGCCGCCTTCTCGCCGTGCCCGGCGCCTGCGGCCGCGCTCGCCTCGTGCTTGGGTTCTGGCGCCTCGGGGGGCTCGGGAAGCTCGCCAGCGGCGAAGTCGTAGTTGCCCACGGGGCGCTGATGCGTTTGAGGTTGGCGGACAAACCCGAGGTAAATCCACAGGCAGGCGGCCAAGAAGACGGTCCAGGCGGCGACCCACCCCACCGAGTCTCTGACCACGCGCGACTGCCCGGCCAAGGGTGCCGAGAGGAGGCCCAGGGCGCGGCGCAAGCGGGGCGAAATCATGCCCCACAGCCAGACGAAGAAGGACCCTTTGGAGACGGGGGCCGCGGGCTCGGTCGCTTTGGGGGAGGACGCGGCGATCTCTACGGCCGGGGCCGGGGCGCTGGGGCTGGCGAGGTGCGAGGTGTCGCGGGTTGACGGTGCACCGGGGGTGGCGAGGGGGGCACCGACGACTTCCATCTGCCGGGGCGGGGGCGCGACATCCGGCGTACCGGGCTGACCTCCGGGGCTGAGGGCCGCGGCGGCTTCGACCTGCGGGGTTTCCACTTCCGCGAGCAGGTCATCGACGGCTTTGGAGACATCGGCATCGTCGACGGCGGGCGCGGAGACTGCGGCGAGGGGGGAAGGTGCCGACGCCGGCGAGGCCGGCTCGGCTGCGGGCGGCGGGGTGGGCGCGACGGTGTCCGCCGCGGGCGCGATCATTGTCGGGGCCACCTCCATCTGTGTGGCGCCGTCGGGAATCATCTGTGAGGCGGCTGACGCGCTTGATGCCGCGGGCTCGGCCTCGGCAAGTAAGTCATCGACGGCCTGCGAGGTGTTGCGTTCTTCGATGGCTTCGGGGGCCGGTGCTGCGGGTTCTTCAGCGGGCACGGCCACAACCTCGGGCACGGGCGCGGACATGGTGGGTGAGACCTGCAGAGGTGTCGCGCCGTCGGGGATCATCGTGGTCGGGGGCCCAGCTGTGGAAGCCGCCTGCTCGGCGCCGGCGAGGAGATCATCCACGGCCTGAGAGACTGTTTCGTCGGCGGGCGGGGTTGCTTCGGGGGCGTCGGATGCGGCGTCGGTTTCGGTGGGCGCGACGACCTCGGCCATCGGCGCGGCGGTTTCGGCTGGCGCGGAAGTGTCGAGCGCCTCGGCGGTCGCCGGGGCGACGACCTCGTCGGCGACGGCGGCGATCTCGGCGACCTGCCCGACCATGGCGTCGACGGCCGCGGCCACTTCTTCGTCCTTGGGTGAGTCGGCGACGGCCTTCTCCATCGCGGCGCGGCTCTCCTCGATTTCGCTGAGGAGCTCGTCGATCTTGGCGCTGAGGTCTTCGCCCGATTCGGGCGCAGGCTTGCCGCCGCCACCTTTGGCGGCCACACCCTGCCCGGCTTTCTCGGGGTTTCGGTCGGTCATCTCAGAAGCATCATCCCTTAAGCCAGCCTGCTCGTGTGCCTGTTCTCACGCGATGTCATCATCGGGTCCCACAATCCGCGACTCAAGCCCTCTCGGGGAGGCCGCGTGGGTTATTGTGACTGACCCCTATGAGCTTGCACACCGTCTATTTACCGGACCTGTCTGACCGCACCAGCGAAGTGGTGATCGGGGGGGATGAGGCCCACCACGCGGTGCGGGTGAAGCGGCTGGTGGTGGGCGACGAGTTGGGCTTTGCCGACGGCAAGGGGCGCCGGGCGATTGCGAAGATCGCGGCCACGGAGAAGACCCGGGACGGGTGGGTGATTCGGGCGAGCGTGACGGAGGTTCGAGACGTGGCGAGGCCGAGCCCGGAGCTGACGGTGCTGGCGTCGGCCCCCAAGGGGGACCACCTTGCGACGATGATTGACGGTTTGGCGCAGCAGGGGGTGCGGGCGTGGTCGCCGCTGCTCTCCCGGCGCACGGTGGTGGACCCGCGCGAGCACAAGCTTGAGCGGCTGGAGCGCGTGGCGATTGAGGCGCTGAAGCAGTGCGGCGGGGCGTGGCTGCTGGAGGTTCATCCCGCGGTGCGACTGAAGGACGCGCTTGGCATGCCGGGGGTGATCATGGCGGATGCTTCCGGGGAAGCGTGGCAGGGGCCGGCACCTGCGAAGGCCACGCTGCTGATCGGGCCGGAAGGGGGATGGGACCCTGGCGAACTGGCCGACGCGGGCCGCGCGGGGGTGCGGGTGGCGAGGTTCGGCGGGCTGACGATGCGTACGGAAGTGGCGGCGGTAGTTTCCGCGGCGATTGTGATGTTATAGTCACGCGTGAACGGTGATCTGTACACGTTTGTCGCACACCAGCATCTGCCATACGCCAACCCGATGGGCGTGGAAACTATGGACCGGGCGGTGGCGCTGCTTGACCTGCCGGAAGATGCGAGTGTCTGCGAGTTTGGCGCGGGCTTTTGCGAACTTGCATTGCAGGTTGCAACGCGCTGGGGCGCGAAGGTCGCGGCGATTGAGCTGTCGCCGCGGATTGGGGCGGGGGCGCAGGAGCGGATCGATCGGCACATTCGGCAACGCGGGGCACACGCCAAGGGCGGGGTGTCGCTGCTGAGGGGGGATGCGGGGACGTTTCGTCCTTCATTTGCGCCGGAGAGCTTTGACCTGTGCGTGTGCATCGGGGCGACGCATGCGCTTGGGGGGTATCACAAGGCGCTGGAAGTGATGCACAAGCTCACGCGGCCCCGGGGAAAGATTCTGCTGGGCGAGGGGTTTTGGACTTCGCCGGAACCATCGCCGAGTTATCTGGCGGCGACGGGGATCGCCGCGGACGAGTTCATGCTGCACTTTGAGAATGTGGAGCAGGGGGTGGAGGCGGGGCTGGAGACGATGTGGGCGGCGACAGCGACGCAGCGGGCGTGGGACGAGTATGAATGGGCGCACTCGAGGGCGATCGAGGAGTTTGCGCGGCGGCACCCGGGCGACGCGGATGCGAAAGAGATGCTGGAGAGAAGCCGCAACTGGCGGCGGGCGTATCTGCGCTGGGGGCGCGAGCACCTGGGGTTTGGGTTGTATCTGTTTCGCAAGCCGGGGTAGGTGGCTGCGGCGAGAGCAGGGCTGCAGGTGCACCCGGGGCGCTGTCGTGTTGCAGGCCGATGAAGCCTCGACCCTGGACAGGCGGGACGCCTGTCCCACCGGCAGCCAAACTCGCGCCGCTCAAGCCTCTACACTCCCGTCCCATGTCACTCATCGTCACCGGCACCATCGGCATCGACACTGTCATCACACCTGCGGGGCACGGCGAGAAGATTCTCGGCGGGTCGTGCACGTACTTTGCGGCGGCCGCGAGCTTTTACACCCCGGTGCGACTGGTCGCGGCGGTGGGCGGCGACTTCCCGGAAGAGTTTCTGGGCACGCTGGGGCGCTTCCGGGGGATTGACCTGCACGGGCTGGAAGTTCGGAAGAACTCCAAGACATTTGCGTGGGGCGGCAAGTATCACGCCAACATGAACTCGCGTGACACGCTGTTTACCGAGCTGGGCGTGCTGGCCGAGGCCCCGCCCAAGGTGCCCGCCAACTACGCGGACTCCACGGTGGTCTTTCTTGCCAACACCCACCCGGGCGTGCAGCTTGGGTTTCTTGACCAGCTGCCCAAGCGGGTGTTCACGGTGGCCGACACCATGGATTTGTGGATCAACATTGCCAAGGACGAGCTGAAGAAGCTGCTGACGCGGGTGGACGGGCTGGTGCTGAACTACGACGAGGCGGAGCTGTTTACCGGCAAGAGCAACCCGGTGACGGCGGGGCGGCACATTCTGGAGATGGGGCCGAAGTTCGTGGTGATCAAGAAGGGCGAGCACGGGGCGCTGCTGGTGCACAAGGATGGAATCGCCGCGGTGCCGGCGTATCCGACGGAGATGGTGGTTGACCCGACGGGGTGCGGGGACACGTTTGCGGGGGGGATGATGGGGTCGATCGCCGCGACGGCGCCGACCGACGGGGCGAAAGCGTCGTCGTATGAAACGGTGCGCAAGGCGCTGGTGCACGGAACGATCGTGGCGAGTTTTAATATCGAGGCGTTTAGCTTGGACCGGCTGAAGACGCTGGACCGGGCGAGCCTGGATGCGCGGTTTGCGGAGTATGCGGCGATGATGCGGGTGTGAAACTGAGCGGGCGTGTGGCAGGTTGGTGTAGGCGCGTCGGCGCAGTGAGCCGGCTCCTGTGCGTTTCCGCGGCCGCTCATGCACGCGTTCGCCCCATTGAAAGGCGGGGGTGCCTGCCTGCGATTGGTCTTTACAGAGTCTTACAACCTATTTACGGGATGATTGGTAGTATCTCCGCACAGAAAATGTGTGGCCTACGTGAGGCCGCCATCTGTTGTGTTGCTGGAGAGTGTTGCCATGATGAGCCTGTTTGACTGGTACTTTGATTTTCCGCCGCTGACGCGATTTTTGATCGCGCTGATACCGCTGGCGATTTCGACGGTGTTGTTTTTCTTTGCGCGGGTGCTTTGGCCATGGGGCTGGGTGGCGGGAGGAATCATGCTGTGCTGCTCGCTTCCGACGCGGGGGGAGAAGAACAAGTGGGGAGACTGGTAGGGGCGATGTGACGGCGGAGTTCAATGGGCGAGCTACGCGACGGGGCTATTAGTGTTGCGGGCCTGCGGCCTGCGCGGCGGCCGCGGCGAAGTAGTCGTTCATCTTTGCGGGGTCGAGCATGAGCCAGGTGGCGGTGCGAGATTGGGTGTCGATGAGTTGGATGGAGTGGGTTTGCTGGTCAGAGCCGGACGTGATGTAGTACACGATGATGGTGCGATGGTCGTCGTGGGTGGTGACCATGCCGAGCTCGAGTCGTTCGGTGGGGAGGTTGAACGACTGGCCAAAGGAGCCCTGGGAGATGCGGACCATGCTCGCGGCTTTTTGGTTGCGACGCTCTGGGTGGGCGAGGACGGAATCGATGACCGCACGCGGGCTCGGGCGGCCGTCACCATGCAGCGTGGGGAAGTACAGAATGGCGAATGCCGCGATGATGAGGAGAAGCGCGAGGACGAACGGCACGCGGCTGGGGCGTTTGCCGGTGGGGTGGAGG
>JBAZUW010000150.1:0-8544 GCA_041661205.1 Phycisphaerales bacterium | reverse complement strand
GCTGCCATCACAGGTGTCTCTGGGGCTATCGGTCGGCTTTGCGGCGGGCGCGCAGGCCCCGGAAGAACTCGCGGAGAAGGTCGCCGCATTCTTCGCCTAGGACGCCTGCGATGGGTGTTACGCGGTGATGGAGTCTGGGGTCGGTCGTGATGTGCATGAGGCTGCCGGCGGCGCCGGCCTTGGGGTCGGCGGCTCCGTATACGAGGCGGCCGACGCGCGAGTTGACGACCAGCCCGGCGCACATGGCGCAGGGTTCAAGGGTGACGGCCAGGCCCAGGTTGGTGAGGCGCCAGTCGTCGATCTGGCGGGCGGCTTCGACCATGGCGATGTGTTCGGCGTGGGCGTGGGGGAGGCGGTCGGTTTCGCGGCGGTTGGCACCTTCGGCGATGACGTTGCCGGTGAGGAGGTCGTAGACGACGGCGCCGACGGGGACTTCGCCGAGGGCGGCGGCTTCCATGGCGAGCTCGATGGCGCGGCGCATCATTTCGATGTCGAGTTCGGAGGCGTTGTCGGGGGAGAGGACGTCGCCAGTGTGCTGCGTGGCCAAACGCTCACCGACCCGGCGCCACAGGGCGCGTCGAGACATGGGTTACCCTTCTCCCGCTCCATCGTCGGCGGGCTTTGGCCCGGCCACGCGCGACGCGGGGAAGACCCGCAGCAGCACGCCCCCGAGTTCGTACAGGAGCACCAGCGGCACCCACATCATGATCATCGAGCCCGGGTCGCCGGGGGTGATCATCGCTGCGATGATGCCGCAGATGAAAATCGCGTAGCGTCGATATTTCTTCAAAAAGGCTCGATCGACGATACCGACCCATCCTAGCAGCAAAACCACCACGGGTGCCTGGAAGGCGGCGGCGAATGCGAGGGTGAGGGTAAATAGCAGCCCGATGTAGCTGGCGATGCTGAACTGCTGCACGATTGTGGCGTCGCGGTGCAGGGTGGCGGACAGGACGTCGGCGGTGCCGTCGGTTTTCTTGCCGATGCAGACGCGTCGGGAGTTGAGGGTGGTATTGACCCATTCGTCGCCGATGGCGGGCGCGGGCGGATCGGCCGCGAGTACGGGCACGTGCGCGAGCGTGACGCCCTGGGGGAGGGGCTCCACGCGCGGATGGCTTTCGCCCACGCCCGTGCCGAAGGTGACGAGCCAGCTCAGCATGAGGGGCAGGATGGCTTTGTACAAGAAGACCACGCCGGAGAGGGTGAGGACGCCGGAGAGGGGAAGCAGGAAGTAAACGAAGCGGCGCTCGTGCATGTGCAGGCCGGGCGCGACGAACCTCCAGAGCTGGTAGAGGAGCCAGGGGCTGCCGACGATGGCCGCCACGATGACGGAGACCTTCATGTAGGAGCTGAAGACATCGAGGGGGCTGATGCCTTGCAGGGTGTCGGGCTGGCCGGCCTCGCGCAGGGCGTGCAGGGCGGGCTGCACGAGGAATTGGACGAGTTGGTCTCCGAAGAAGAGAGACACCGCGAAGATGGGGATGAGCCCTAGGAGCGCCCAAATGATGCGGCTGCGCAGCTCTTCGAGGTGTTGGGTCAAGGGCATGTGGTGGGGGGCCGGGTCGCTGCGTTCCATGGAGTGGTGCCGGTGGGCCGACGTCCCAATACGTCGGTGTCAGGGTCGCGTTCGTGGTGGCGGGCCTTCCAAAGTACGAAAGGCCGGCCGGTCGATGCAGGGTACGCCGCGATGGGATTGTGGATTCGGCGAATCCGCACGAGTTGGGGGCGGGGGACGTAGGAAACTGGTGGCGGGGCAATGCGGCGTGTGAGGGGCGTGTGACGCGGTTGTGACGGGTTTGGCACCGGGATGCATCATGGCTCCGAGGAACGCAACGGAGAATCAGTTCGTGCGAAACGTCGACTCGGGCGATGCCGGGGGTGGTGTTGGCGGCGAGGCCACGGGGTCGTCGATGTCATTTGCCGCGGCGTTGTCGCAGGTGGAGGAGCGCGAGCACACCGAGGCGATCGGCGGGGACGCGGCGAGCATTGACAAGTTGTGGCGGCGGCACCGGCGCTGGGTGGCGGCGATTTTGCTTGCACACAAGCCGCGCTGGGCGGACCTGGATGACCTGCTGCAAGAGGTCGCGGTGGCGGTCGTTCGGAAAATCAGCGATGTGCGCGACCCGCGGGCGGTGCGGCCCTGGCTGCGGACGGTGGCGGTGAACGTGGCGGCGGCTTCGGCACGGTCCGGGGCGCGACGGGCCAAGGACATTCAGAGTGATGAGGCGATCACGCCGGCGATTAGCCCCGTGAACGCGGAACGGGAGCGGGAGATCGCCGAGGGACGCAAGCTGCTGGCGCTGGCGGCGGAGTTGCCGGAGGGGTATCGCGAGCCGCTGCTTTTGAAGGCGGTTCACAACCTGAGTTATCGCGAGATTGGCCAGATTATGAGTCTGCCGGAGACGACGATCGAAACGCGGATCGCGCGCGGGAGGCGGCAACTGCGGGAGTTGGCGGTGGGGGCGGCGATGGGGCCGGCGGCGGTGCGGGGCAGTGCGGCGGGGGAGCTGAAGGCGGAAATCAAGTCGATGAACACGCGTGATTCCGCGACGGATTCGGTGACGGGCCGCATCAGGGCGTGAGGGCGGCAACGGGCTTCAGACGAGGCCGCGAGGTATGGGGTTAGAAGGGCAACACATGTCGGACCACGAGATTGACATCCTGATTTCCCGCGTGATCGATGGGCGATCGACGGATGCGGATTGGTCGAGCCTTGAGGCCGCGGCGGCCCGCGATGCGGGGGTGTGGCGCGATCTGGCGCTGGCCCAGCGTGATGATCGCGTGCTGAAAGCCGCGGTGATTGAGGCGACGGCGGGATATGAGGCGGCGGAACTGTCGGGCGAAGAGTTGCACGCGGCGGCGGTGCGCCGGTCGGAACACACCTTGACTCACCGCGCCCGATTGGTCGCGACATGGGGCGGGTGGGTGGCGGCGGCGGGCATCGCGATCGCGGTGGTGGGGCAGCATCAGGCGGCGCGACCTTCTGCGGGAGGGGCGGAGAAGGTGGGCAACCAGGCGAGCCTGCCGGTGCCGCTGGCGAGCGCGGCGGACGCGTTCAACGCGTACCTCAAGAAGGGCCAGGAAGAAGGGCTTGTGCAGGGGCAGTTGCCGGAGAAGCAGTTGCTCGGCGTGAATCCTTCGCCGGATGGCAAGGGGTATGAGGTGACGTATCTGAGGCAGATCGTCGAACGGACGCATGTCGACAACTTTTACCAGAAGAGCTACGACGAGTTCGGACGCGTGGCGCCGGTGCCGGTGCATGTGGAGCAGCCGAAGATTTTGCAGACGGCGTACTAGTCGCGGCGCGAGGCGCTGGTGGCACTACGAGTCTGAATCAAGCACATTGAAGGAAAGTCAGGGGTCAGGAGTAATACAGCATGAGCAAGCACACGGTTTCGATCTGCGTTGCGTCTCTCGGGTTGCTGGCGGGCGCGGCGTATGGGCAGGGTGAAGCGCCCAAGGCGATGTCAGGCAGCTTTGACAAGCCCCTGGCGGCGGAGGCGGGGTCGGGGGACGTTCAATATTCCGCGACGTACACGGATGATGGCGACACGTACAAGCTGGAGATCGAGAACGGCAAGCGGACCGTGACGCACAACGGCGAGGACGTGCCGGAGAGCAAGCTGCGAACCAGGCACGGCAAGCTGCAGGTGCTGGATGATGACGGCAAGGTGGCGTGCGAGTTTGACTTGCCGGCGCGGCGGGCGGCGGCGGCGCGCGGCCGCGACAAGGGCGAGATGCTCCTCTTCGTGCCGACGGTTCCGGTGCCTCCGGAGGCCCCGGCGGCTCCCGAGGCGGTGCGCGAGCAGCCCAAGGTGATGCTCGGGATTCGCATGAATCAGGGAAGTGACGGGAGCGTCGAGGTGGTGCAGGCGATTCCGGGGTTGTCGGCGGAAAAGGCGGGGGTGGAGCGGGGCGACGTGCTGGTTTCGCTCGACGGCAAGGAGATCGAGAATCTGTCTTCGATCCGTTCGATCCTGCACGAAAAGCAGCCCGGCGACACTGTGGACCTAGTGGTGCACCGTGACGACAAAGATGTCACGCTGAAGCTCAAGCTGCAGGCGTACGAGTCGCAGAAGCTCTCAGCGGGTGCGCCCGGTGACAGCGGGTGGGGCGGCGGATGGAGCGGCAACATGACGGAGGAGAAGGACTGGGCGGCCGAAGCCCAGAAGGCGATCGAGTCGGCGATCACCGAAATCCAGAAGAGCAAGAACACCGAAAAGCTGCGTGAAGAGATCACCGAGTCGCTCAAGCAGGCCATCGAGTCCATCAAGTCGGCCAAGGCCGAGGGGATGAACCAACTGCAGACGCTTGGGCCTGCGCTCGCCGAGCGCTTTCAGGGGTTGCAAGCGCTGAAGGGGCAAGGCAACGGCCCCGGCGGCTTCCGGAGCTTCACGTTCACCGCCCCGCAGGCCGACGCGAATGCGGACCAGATGAAGGCATTGCAGGACAAGCTTGACAAGATGCAGGAGCGGCTGGACCAGCTCAACGAGAAGCTCGACAAGCTGGTCGAGAAGCACTGAGAGCGACGCGGGGACGAAAGCTCCTCTCGCACCACACACACGTCTCCGTTCGGGACGGGTCGCACTACCACCCCTGGTGCGGCCCGGTCCCTTTTTAAGGGAAGGCATTAGGCACTAGGCATTAGGCATTAGGGAAGACATTCGGTCCGCAATGCCCACTCGAGCTTGCCGATCCTCCCTCATGCCTCATGCCTAGTGCCTTCCTCCTCCTTCCTACACTCCGCCAATGACCACCTCCATCCCTGACAGCATTCGCGAAGTCCAGGCGGCGTACAACAATCTCAAGGAGGAGATCCACAAGGTGATCGTGGGTCAGGATGAGGCCGTGGAGCAGATGCTCATGGCGATTTTCTGCCGCGGTCATGTGGTGGTGGTGGGGGTGCCGGGGCTGGCGAAGACGCTGCTGATTTCGACGATCGCGCGGACGCTGTCGCTCAAGTTCAGCCGCATCCAGTTCACGCCCGACCTGATGCCAAGCGACATCACCGGCACGGAGGTGATCCAGGAAGACAAGCTCAGTGGCACCCGCGAGCTGCGGTTTGTCAAGGGCCCGGTGTTTGCCAACGTGATTTTGGCCGACGAGATCAATCGCACGCCGCCCAAGACGCAGGCGGCGTTGCTGGAGGCCATGCAGGAACGCCAGGTGACCGTCGGCGGCAAGCGCCACGACCTGCCCGCGCCCTTCTTTGTGCTCGCCACGCAGAACCCCATCGAGCAGGAGGGCACCTATCCGTTGCCCGAAGCGCAGCTCGACCGCTTCATGTTTCAGATTCAGATCTCATACCCCGCCCTCAACGACGAGATGGAGATCGTGCGCCGTTCCGCGGCCCGCGCCGACGACTCGCTGCGCCCGGTGATGGATGAGGCGGGAATCCGGCGCGTGCAAGATGTGGTCCGTCAGATGCCGGTGGCGGATCATGTGATCGCCTATGCGCTGCGGCTGGTGCGGGCGACGCGCGTGAAGGAAGCGATGGATCTGGGCCAGACCCGCCCCAAGATGGTGCAGGATTATGTGGGCTGGGGTGCTGGCCCGCGGGCGAGCGAGGCGCTGGTGCTGGGGTCGAAAGCCGCGGCTTTGCTGGCGGGCTCTTCGCACGTCACGCCGGAGCATGTGAAGGCCATCGCGAAGCCCGTACTGCGGCACCGGTTGCTTTTGAACTTCAACGCCGAGGCCGACCAGGTGACGCCCGACGCGATCATCGATGAACTGCTGGCGAAGATCCCTGTGGAGGGGCTGACGCCGGCCGAAACGAAGAAGATGAACGAAGTGATGAGGTAACGTGCCACTGACCTGTTCAAGCTCTGTTGAACAGGTCAGTGCCGGGCACCGACATTTCTCGCCACATCGCACTGACCTCGCAGCGAAGTCAGTGGCACGGGGGTCGCGGGGGGCGTCAAACTTCGCTGGAACTCAACCCCGGTTGGCGGGTATAACAGTGCGAGGGGTGCTCGCAAGGTGACTGAAGGGGGAAATCCATGAAGCGTCTGTTCGCTGTTGGCGTCTGTCTCGCGTTGCCGCTGCTCTCTGGGTGCCTCATCGGCTCCCACCAGTCAGAGTCGTACAGCGGCACCACCGTTTCGGCCTCAACCTTTGATCAGATTGAGCCGGGCACCACCACCAAGGAGTGGGTGCTGGGCACGCTGGGCGAACCCAGCAGCAAGACAGATGTCGGGGGCGGCGAAGAGCTCTGGAAATGGAGCTACACCAAGACGCAGAACTCGAGCGGGTACTTTCTTTTTGTCTTCGGCGGCTCGAGCGAGAAGAGCTCGTCAGGTGCGGCGTACGTGCAGATCAAGGATGGTTTGGTGACGAAGAAGTGGCGGACGGATGGGTGATGTACGAGCCCGAAGCGCGAGAGGTTGATGCGTGAACTGGGGATAAGTCTTGCTGCAAGCTCTCGCTCTGATTGGTTTTGCAGGCCGAAGGCCTGGCCGTTCGTAGCCGGGGGTTGAGCGAAGCGACACCCCCGGAAACGCGGATGTAACTATTGCAGTCCGAAGGACTGCTCTAAAGCAACGCCGACCCCTTCAGGGTCGAAGTAATCATGTGGTCTTGGTCCGGGGGTGGCGCTCGAAGACTCGCTTCACCCCCGGCTACTGGCGATCAGGCCTTCGGCCTGAAATCACGCATGCTTCTCTTGCGCTTCGGGCTCATAGTCCCTCGGGCCCTTCATGTCGCAGGCGTTGCGCAACCTTCAAAATCACTGCCCGAACAGGTTCTTCTCCGCGAAGTAGTTGTTTGCCTCGAAGTACGCGATGGCCTCGGCGGTGCTGCCGAAGACTTTGGTGGCGGTTTCGGTGATGAAGGGGCTGGGGGCCTTCTTGGGCTTCCACACCACGAAGACTTCTTTGGTGTGCTCGAAGGCGTGCTGGAGTTCGCGTTCGACGCCGCTGGAGAGGCCGGGGACGCCGCCGGGGAGCTCGGGGATGTAGCTCACGATCATGTCGGATTGATCGATCAGCTTGAAATCCCGCATGTAGATCTGCCCGTCGATGTCGCCAGCGATGTCGAGGACTTCGCGGACGCGAACGCGGATGGGGGCGGCCGCCTTGCCGCCGCCGAATGAATGCGGGGTCACGTCGAGGTAGTCCTTGCCGTCCTTGCTCGCGGCGATCGCCCGGTCCAGCAACAGCTTCTCGTCGACATCACCCGGGTCAAACGTGATGAAGTGGTCGGCGAGGGCGGCTCGGAAGGCGTCGATCTCGGCGAGCACCTCGGGCATGTCCATCACGTGGCTCATCGGGAAGCTGGGGTAGACCTTGCGCATCTGGGGGCGGCAGATGAGGCGGAAGAGGGTCTTCACTGTGGGTTCGTGGCGGCCGCGGCTCAGAATGTAAAACTTGCTCCCCACGATTGCCTGGCTCATGAGCTCGGTGGCGAGAATCTCCTCTTCGCGCCACACCATGCAGTCTTTCAGCGTGGCGTCGATCTCGTGCTCCTGGTGGAGGCGGTGGTGCACGACCTCGATGTTGTCGACCAGGGCGATGAAGATGTCGGGGGACATCTTGCTGATCTGGTCAAAGTCAAAGGCGCTGAAGAGCCCGTGGCGCCAGCGGAAGGTGGCGTGGGTGTTGACGAGGACGTTCGCCTGGCCTTCGGAGTCGTTGATGATGTCCTTGAACGCGGCCCGGCGAAGCGAGGTGAGGCGCGAGATGGGCAGGTCGAGGATTTTGCCGGGGCGCACGTCGCGGGCTTCGCGATACATGATGTCGCCCACGTTGTAGAAGGCGATGGTTTCGCCCTGCGAGCCCGCGAATCGGGCCGTGCCGTCGAGGTAGGGCTTCTTGTCCATTCCGATTTGGCCGGTCACGATCGCGCGCATGCAAGGCTCCTGAGGTGAGAACCCGCATTGTTGCGGGGCTGGGCACGCGAGTGTGGGCAAAGGCCCAAAAACCGCGGCCAACGCCGCTCCTCACAAACATCGAACGAAAAAGGGCCCGATCCCCCTCCGGAGTATCGGGCCCTGGTGCGGACATACGTCCGGCGCTGAAGGGGTTAGTCGCAACCGCCGCCCGCGACAGCGTTGATCAGGGCGTCGACGTCGCCCTGGTCGACGTTGCCGTCGCGATTGAAGTCGGGGTCGATGTTGGTGGGGTTGGGGCCACCGGCGACGACATTGATGAGGTAGTCAACATCGCCCTGGTCGGCGTTGCCGTCGAGGTTGACGTCGGCATCGCAGACGGCGATGAGGCGGACGCGATCGGGCAGGTACTGGACGGTCCAGCCGTTGCCGTCGATACTGGCGAAGGTGCCGGTGTGCGAACCGTAGGTGATGATGTCGTAGGTGGTGCCGTAGCCGGGGACAAAGCCGTTGATGGTTGAGATGCGAAGCGTGCCGCCAATGGTCCACGCGGCGGGGACGGTGATGCGGTCAAACTGGGCGGGAGCGGGGCCGCCGATTTCGATTTCGACGACGCTGGTGGGGTCGCAGGTCATGGTGGTACGCACATCGACCAGGCCGACGCTCTCGGGCCCGGCGCCGGGGGAGAGGATGCCCTGGTTGACGGTGCGGACATAGAC
>JBAZUW010000149.1:0-8570 GCA_041661205.1 Phycisphaerales bacterium | reverse complement strand
GGGCCTTGCCCAGGGCTGGCAGCAGAATGCCGATCAGCAGCGCGATGATCGCGATCACCACCAGCAGCTCAATCAGCGTGAACGCGCGACGGGCTTCCCCGGACCGAGTTGTGTTTCCGCTGAGATTCATCGTTCGCACGTGTGTCTCCTTAGCCTTGCAGTTCCTAACCTGGCAGTTCTTCGCCTTGCAATCCCGAATCTTCCCTGGCCGCTACTGGCGGCACGTCCGACTCTCTCTTCCGCCCAACTACGCCACTCTTCGAATCCGACCTCGATCGCGATTTCCACTCCCCCCACGCCTTCTACACCGGTACCGCCGCCCGCTCGCCGGCCGCGGCGGTCTCCACTGCCGCCGAAGCCAGCCGCCGCCCGGATGCCCCCGGCTCGAACACATGCACCTTGGCGAGGTCGAACCCCACGTTCACGACCTCCCCAACCTGCATCCCGCGCTGCGAAGCCACCCTCGCCACCACGGCTTTGCCACCGCAGTCAATCGTTACGTCCATCACCTCGCCCAGCAGTTCGATGGAGGTCACCGCGCCCCGCAGTGCCGCGGCTTCGCCGTCGTCCGCCAGCCGGCACGCGCTGGGGCGCACCCCTACCACCACGTTGGCTCCCGCCCGGGGCGTCGCATCAGCAGCCAGCGCCGCCACCACCGGCCCCGCGACACCTGCCACCACCAGCCTCACCACCATGTTCCCGCGAGGGCCGGGGGACACCACGCCATCCAGAAAGTTCATGGGGGGCGAGCCGATAAACGATGCGACGAACCGGTCCGCGGGTGCCTCGAAGACGTCCATCGGCGAACCCACCTGCCGCACGCGCCCGCCCGCCATCACCACCAATACGTCCGCGAGGCTCATCGCCTCTTCCTGGTCGTGCGTCACATACAAGCTCGTCACCTTGAGACGCGAGTGCAGGGTCTTGAGCTCGGCCCGGGTGTGATGCCGCATCCGCGCGTCGAGGTTTGACAACGGCTCGTCGAACAGAAACACCTTGGGCTCTCGGACAATGGCACGCGCCAACGCAACGCGCTGACGCTGCCCTCCCGAGAGTTGCGCGGGCCGCCGGTGAAGAAGCTCGGAGAGCTCCAGCATCGCGGCGGCCTGCGCCACTCTGGGTTCAATATCTCGCTTCGGCACGCCGCGCATCGCCAGCGGGAAGGCGATGTTCGCGGCCACCGTCAAGTGCGGGTAGAGGGCGTAGTTCTGGAAGACCATCGCAATGTCGCGATCCTTCGGATGGACATTGTTCACCACCTTGCCGTCGATCCGGATGGTCCCGCCCGAGATCGACTCGAGCCCCGCGACCATCCGAAGCGTTGTCGACTTGCCGCACCCCGAGGGACCCAGCAGCACACAGAACCCGCCGGAGCTGACGTCGAAGGAGACCCCCTCCACGGCGGCGACGCCGTTGGGGTAGACCTTCGACACATTCTCGAGCGTGAGCGTTGACATGATGGGCCCTCGGAGCTCCTTGTTTGGACTGTGGCGGCTTGCGTGTTACGGGCAGTTGCCGCCGGCGACCACGTTGATGAGGGCATCGATGTCGCCCTGGTCGACGTTGCCGTCCTGATTGAAGTCCGGGTCGATACCGGTGTCGTTCGGGCCACCCGCGACGACGTTCACGAGGTAGTCCACATCGCCCTGGTCGGCGTTGCCGTCCTGGTTGACGTCGGGATCGCACACGGGGGGATTGACCGTGCCCTGACCGAAGGTCACATCGTCAAACCACACAGCGCCGCCGCTGAACGAGGGGCCCTGGATGTGCAGCAGCACCACGCGGGCGATGGCCGTTCCCGGAGGGGCGTCGCCCTCGACGGTGTACTGGTTCCACACGTCCGGAGCCGAGTTCTCGTCAATCGCCAGCTGCGAGATGTACGAGATCAGGGTGTTCGCGCTGTCGCGCCACTCGATGTTGATGACCGCGAAGTTGCCCACGCCCACATGATCGGCGGCGACCGTCGACGCGAAGGCCGTGCCGACCCAGTGCTGGCCCGGAGCCGCCGCAAAATCCTGGAAGCAGCCCGCGGCGTTGTAGGCGTTGCCGTCAAAGTTGCCGAAGATCTTGCAAGACTTGGTGCCGGTGTGGGCGTACGCCGGGTCGATGTACGCGTTGCCGAACTTGATCCAGCCAGCGAAGTCGCTCTCGAAGCTGGGGTTAAGAATGCCGGTCGAAGAGGTCGGCAGCAAGCTGGCATCATCAAAGAACACCGCGCCCGCGGCCTGCGCCGGGCCCTGCAGGTGCAGCGGAGTCAACACCGCCGAGGCCGTGCCCGCCGGGGCGATCCCCGTCACCGTGATCTCGCGCCACACATCCGTGGGCGTGTTCGCATCGGCCGCCGGGGCCGTCACATACGAGATCGTGTTGTTCGCCGCGTCGTGCCATTCGAGGTTCAACACCGCGAAGTTGTCGGCCATGATCGGGTCGGACGAGGAGTTCATCACCCAGATCTTGCCCTGCCACTGCGAGCCCGGGGTGGTGGGCACGCCCTGCAGCGCGCCGGAGGGGTTGTACGGGCCGCTGCCGTTGCCGAAGCACTTCAGCGACACAGCGCCGGTGCGGAAGATGCCGAAATCGGGCACCGCGTTGTTAAACTCCTGCCAACCCTGGAACACGGTCGTGGTTCCGGGCAGCTCAAAGCTCGGATTTTGCAACTGGCCGAGAGCAGCGCTCCCGCACACCAGCGTCGCTGCTGCACACAGAGTAATTCGGGACAACATCGTGAAACTCCTCACCTCTATAGACCCGTTCGGGTCCTCCACCACACCTCGCACGTGCGACGACGCGTCGCACGCCTGAAATCTCTCGCTTGTCAAACCCCGCGCCGTCCCAGGAACGCTTCAGGCCCCGATGCTCCGACGCGGGAGTTCCAGAGTCTTCTCATCTTCGCTTCGCGGCTCATACTCACCCGCCTCCGTCACCTTGCTCGTGCCCGACGCTTTGCTCCGCCGGCTGGTTCTGGGCTTGGCCCGCTGGGTTTCCGCCGTCACCCCGGCGCCCTCGTCGCCCGACACTCCTTCTGTCGCCGCCGGAGCCGCCATCCCACCCAGAGAGTGGCCCGGCGCTACCGAGGTCGTGCCGTTCACTTCAAACGTCGTTCCCAGACGGCGGCGGAATGAACCGAGCTTGCGCCCCTCCGCCAGCCCGCGTGAAAGCCACAACGCGGATTCGTACCCAAGCGCCGCCGCATCCTGACACACCGCCGTGAGCCGGGGCCACACGTGCGTGCGAATGTCGCTGTCGTCCATCCCCACCACCGAGAGATCACGCGGGATCTGCACGCCCCGTTCCTGGGCGCGGCGCATCACACCGAGCGTTGTAATCGGGTTGGTCACGAACACCGCCGTCGGAGGGTTCGTCGTGCCCAGCATCGCGTCCAGCGTGTGCTCGCCCGCGAAGAGACTGTCCGGCTGCTCGAACACCAGCTCATGGTCCAACGCAATTCCCGCACAGTGCAGCGCATCGTCGTACGCGCGCCGCCGGTCCGCGTGGTCGCTGTCCGTCACATTGTGAATCGCCAGCGCGATCCGCCGATGGCCCAGACCGATCAGGTGCTCCACCGCACGGCGGCTGCTCGAGTACGACTCCGCCCGGATGTAGTTGACCGCGCCATCATCAAAGTGCTCGGCAACCACCACCGATGGAAACTTTTCGCTCGCGATACGCGAAATAGTCGGGCGGTTGTGCCGGGAACAACGCAGGATCACCCCGCGCACGCCCTTCCTCATGAAGAACTGCGTATAGCTCTCGTTTGGGGCTTTGTCGCGGCGGATGCTGATGAGCTTCAGATCAAACTGCTGTTCACCCAGCCCGCGCATGATCCCAGCCAGCAGCGCCGGCTCGAAGGAGCCGTATTCGGTGCGCACCGGTTCATCCGGGTAGGCGAGGGCAATCACATTCGACTGGCGCCGACCCACCCGCGGGAAGTAGTCCGACTCGCTGATGCACTCAAGCACCCGCTCGCGCGTCGCCTGCCCGACGTCCGGGTGCCCGTTGAGCACGCGCGAAACCGTGGCGGGCGAAAGGTTGAGCTGTTTGGCGATGATTCGGACCGAAGACACGAAGCCGCCTTTCGTGAGCTTGCCTTGGAAGTTTCGAGCATCAGCTGCCTGCCGATGAGACGCTGCCCCCCAAAACCGAAAACGGTTTCGGAAGTGTTTCAGAGACCGTACCGGAAGTGTCCCGGAGCGTCAAGCATTTTTTCCCATTTCTTAGTTATCCACAATTTGACTCAGCAGGTCGAACCCGGGTCACGCCTCACCGCGACGGTATCGCAATCTCCGCCGACTTTGCATTTCTCTGCTTGCAAAAGCCCAGTTCCCCGTCTTATGCCGAGCTCCGCCGACCGAGTCTCCGCACCGGTCACCCCGGCGAAACCACGGGTTTCAAATGAAAACCTGGTTCGGAACTGTTGCGGAGATCACTCCGTTGGAGTATCTTTTTTGAGGCCCGGCGATCGGCAAAGCCGGGGGTATCTGGAGTATTTTTGCCATTTCCTAGGCATGAAAGGCTTTACATGACTCTGCTTCGTGGAATCGTCGTTGCGTGCGGGCTGGCCTATGCGAGTGTGGCGTTCGCGGGTGAGCCTCAGGCCGCCCCAGCCGCCGTCGCCGCGGACGGGGGCAAACGCCCCCTCGTCCTCCCTACCGCCCCGCAGGGCTGGGGTGGCCTTGGAATCTGCTACGGCCCGCTTCGCGACGGCCAGTTCCCTGGCGGGCCCGAAGGCCCCACCCCCGCCCAGATCCGCGAAGACCTGCACATCATCGCCAAGCACTGGACGATGGTCCGCATGTACGCCGCCCAGGGCTCGGCGGCCGACGTCTGCAAGATCATCCACGACGACAAACTTCCTCTGAAAGTCCTGGTGGGCGCGTGGATCGCCCAGGAATCCAAGCCCGGGCCCGATGGCAAGCCCACCGACCTCAACGCTGAAAACGCCAAGCTGAACAAGGCCGAGGTGGCCGCGGCCATCAAGCTCGCCAACGACTATCCGGACGTTGTGATGGCCCTGGGCATCGGCAACGAGTGCATGGTGAGTTGGTCCCCGTATCGCGTGCCGACCTCGGTGGTCATCGGATACCTCAAGGAGGCTCGCGCCGCCACCAAGGTGCCCGTCACCACCTGCGATACCGACCTCTTCTGGAGCACGCCCGAGAGCGTGGCTGTCGCCAAGGAGTGTGATTTCCTCGCGCTGCACGCCTACGCCATGTGGGGCGGGCAGCAGATCTCCAACGCCATGAACTTCACCCGCGAAAGGATCGCCGCGGCGCAGAAGGTCCACCCCGATATGCAGATCGTCATGACCGAGCTGGGCTGGGCCACCAGCAAAGGCACGCAGGGCGACCAGGCCAAACTCATCAAGGCGGAGCCCAACGAGCAGGACCAAGAGCTCTTTTACCGGTCCTTCCGCGATTGGGCCATCGAGGCCAAGCAGCCGTACTTCTGGTTCGAGGCCTTTGACGAGAAGTGGAAGGGCGGCAACGAACCCAGCGAAGTTGAAAAACACTGGGGGGTGTACAACTCCGATCGCACGCCGAAGCTCGTGATGCAGGGGGACAAGAAGGACGGCAAGTAGCGGCGGGTCTCAAAACCCGCCATGCTCGGTTTGCACCTGCATTCGGCATTCGGCATTCGGAAAGAGCATTCGGGCGAGGCCGCCCACGAATGCCGAATCACGAATGCCGAATGCCGTTTTTCTTACCCAAACGCTTGACACCACGCTCCAAAAACACGCAACGCCCGTCAGAAACGGGCGTCGCGCGTCGGTGCGTTACTTCCGCGAGAAGTGAGTCAATTTACCGGCGGCGGCGGCCGATCAGCAGCCCGGCGCCAGCCAAGAGGCCCAGCGACGCGGGGGCCGGAACCACGCTGAGCGACGTATCGTCGATCAGCACGGCCCCGCCCGCGAACTGCGGCTGCAGGTAGAGGTAGAAGGCCCAGATCGACTGCGTCCCGGCGGGAGCGGTCAGGCTCAGGGTGTGTCCGAACCAGGTGTCAGTGGCGGTGCGGCCATCCAGCACGCTCAGCTCGGTCGAGCCGATGGCGTTGTTCGTGCCATCGCGGAACTCGAACTTCTGCACCACCCAGTTGTCCGACGCGGGGGCGTCGGCACCGATGCCGGTGAGGGCGTCGCCGGTGTTGTGGCGGACGTAGCCACTGAACTCCCAGGTCTGGCCGGGGGTGGCGGAGAAGGTCTGGAAAAGCCCACCGACGTTGAAGCCGCCGCTGAAGGAGCCGAACATCTTGGCGTCACCGTTTCCGGAACGAGGCGTCACCGTCTCGGCGAACACGTTGCCGAAGGGGGTCCAGCCGTTCAGGCCGTCTTCAAAGCCGGGGTTCACCAGCACGTTGGCAGCGTTGGCGGCGCCAGCGAGGGCGCAGACCGTCAAACAGCCCAAAACAAAGGAATTGCTACGCATCTGTCTCTCCTCGCGGCTCGCTAAAGCCGCTTGATGTTGCCCGCGGCGAGCTCCGGCCCGCCCACGAGGGTTTAAGTTAACGTTTTCATCCCCGCGGTGCAACAGTTTCGGTGACAAATTTTCCGTTTTCGGACAGAATCCGTGTCAATCCCCAGACGTCTGGCGAATCGCATCGAAACATACGGGGTTTTCGCTGGTTTTCGCATCGCGGATCGAGCCGCACCCCCGACCAATCCCGTAATTTGCCCTGGAATTGTTCCAACGCACTTGGTACGTTGCGACTGATTCGGACGTATACGGAGGCATGTCCCACATGAAAACCCTTTCGGCCCAAAGCTCCTTGTCCCTCCGCCGCGCGATTCATTTGAGCGGCCTTGGCCTGTTCATGCTGTGCGCAAACGCCGGGTGTGCCTCTGCCCAGCAGGCGTGGGTGCCCGTGTGGGCCGACGAGTTCGACGGCAACTCCCTCAACCTCTTCAACTGGGAAGCTCAGATCGGCACGGGTCCCAGCGGCGACGGGTGGGGCAACAACGAACTCGAGTACTACACCAGCCGCGCGCAGAACGTCACCGTCGGCAACGGCATGCTCACGATCACGGCGCGCCAGGAAAACTACAACGGGCGTCAGTACACCTCCGCCCGCCTCCGCACGCAGGGCAAACGCGACTTCAAGTATGGCCGCTTCGAGGCTCGC
Source organism: Phycisphaerales bacterium (assembly GCA_041661205.1). Lineage (GTDB taxonomy): Bacteria > Planctomycetota > Phycisphaerae > Phycisphaerales > UBA1924 > RI-211. The sequence goes on along the minus strand of JBAZUW010000149.1, from coordinate 1,454 downwards.
GCCAAGGTTCCTTCCGGACAGGGTCTTTGGCCCGCCTTCTGGATGCTCCCCACCAACTCCCCTTACGGGGGCTGGGCCTCCAGCGGCGAAATCGACATCCTCGAAACCATCAACCTCGCCACCGCCGTGTACGGCACCATCCACTACGGCGCCCCCTATCCGGGCAACGTCTCCACCGGCGGCAACCGCCCCGGCACCTGGAGCGACGGGTTCCATGTCTACGCCATCGAGTGGGAACCCGACGAGATCCGGTGGTATGTCGATGGCGTGCGCTACAACCGCGTCACCAGCAGCACCTGGTACAGCACGCTCGGCGCCGGAAACGACCGCGCTCCGTTTGATGTCCAGTTCCACTTCCTCTTGAACCTCGCCGTGGGCGGCAACTGGCCCGGCAATCCCAACGCCTCAACGACCTTCCCGGCGACCTTCCAGGTCGATTACGTTCGGGCCTCGCAGCGCCCTCCCCAGGGGCCATACGCCGGCACCCCCCCCACCCTGCCCGCGCACATCGAGGCGGAGAACTACGACGTGGGTGGTGGCAGCGTCGCCTACAAGGACAACGACCCCGAAAACGTGGGCAACCAGTACCGCACCCAGGAAGCCGTCGACATCGAGACGTGCGCGGAAGGTGGCTTCAACGTCGGCTGGTTCGCGCCCGGCGAGTGGATCGAATACACCGTCAACGTGCCGGCCGCCGGCATCTACTCGCTGCGACTGCGCGGTGCGACGCCCAACGCCGGTGCCAGCTACAAGATCTCAGTCGCCGGCGTCGACAAGACGTCCAACGTGAGCGTGCCCGCCACTACCGGCTGGCAGGCCTATCGAACCGCCAGCGCGAACGTCTCGCTGAGCGCGGGGGTGCAGCACCTCCGCCTGACCAACACCGGCACCAGCGACCTCAATGTCAACTGGCTGGAGGTGCTCGTTCCCGGGGATGTCAACGCCGACGGGCTGCGAACGGTGGACGATGTCTACGCCCTGCAGAGCGGGGAGGGACCGTACCTGGATGTCAACGGCGACGGGACCGGCGGCACGGCCGCGGACATCTCGACGCTCATCAACCCGCTGCGGGCGAACGAGCCGGCTCAGCTCACACCAGGAAACTGAACCCAGGGCCAGCAGCCGGTTTAGCGCCGCCGCCGCCCAACGAGGGCCAGCCCGAGCAGGGCCGCGGCACCGGGGCCGGGGATGGTCAAGGTGTACGTATCCTGGCTCGCAAGATCCGGGAACGTGTAGTCGATCAACGACCCATCCGAGAAGCTAAAGGACGCGATCGCGTTGGGCGCCGCTCCGTTGCTGAAGAGCACCGTGCGAGCGTCGGCGTTGAAGTCGCCGTTGTCGTTGTCGATGTCCCACTGCCCGGTAAAGGTCACTCCCGGGGTGAAGCTGGTGAATGAATAGGCGAACGAATCGGTCACCACGCCATCCTGATTGCGGTCGCCCACGGTCAACAG
>JBAZUW010000148.1:0-8649 GCA_041661205.1 Phycisphaerales bacterium | reverse complement strand
CGCTGAGCTGGCAGCAGATGGTGGTGGAGGACCCATTGGCTCGGGCGTTCCGCAGCAGTGAGGACATCAACCGCGACACCCGGGTGACGGTGGATGACCTGTACACCTGGGAAGCCGCCCCGACCGATGTGAACGGCGACGGCAGCATCAACGCGACCGATCGGCAGTTTGTGGTCGACGCCCTGCGAAGCTGGGAGCGGGCGGATGTCACACTGGGCCGCCGATAACGCGGCCCGGTTTTTCGCCGAGCACGCGGGCGATCCGCGGAAAGAACCCTACGAGCCCGAAGCGCAAGCGAGGGTCGCCGTGACGCACTTCACGGCAACATCCGCCACAACCCCGGCGCCTCCCGTCCGTCCGCATCCCAAGCCTCACTAGACTCTTCCTCATGCCTCCGCTGCTCCCATCTTCAGACCGAGGCGACATCGCGGTGCGAGGCGGGCAGATCTCCTTTGCGTACGTGGCAGCCACGCCCGACGGGCGGCGAAAAATGGGCGTCATCCAAGCCCGCGACACGCGGCACCTGAACGAGCAACTCCGCCGCAACCGGCTGGTTCCCCTCCAAACCTGGAGCCTTCCCGCGTGGTTGGGCACCGGCGCCAGCAAGGTGTCGCTGAAAGATCAGGCCGAGCTGCACACCCAGTTGGCGCAGCTCCTCACCCGCGGCGTGCCGCTGGTGGAGGCGCTGGAAGTGACGGCGTCGGCCGTGGCCAGCGGCACACGCCCGCGCGTGGAGCGCATGCGGGACATGGTGGCGGCAGGTTCGTCGTTCTCCGAGGCCGCCTTCGCCGTGCAGGTCTTCGACCCTGTCACCATCGCCGTCTACCGGGCGGCAGAACGCACCGGCGACCTGGGCGGGGCGGCCAAGCAGCTCTCGATCACCGTGCGCCGGCAGCTCCAGTTGGGTAACAAGGTCATCACACTCCTGCTGTACCCGATGATCGTGGTGACCATCAGTATTCTGGTGGCGCTGATCATCATCACGTTCATCGTGCCGCGAATCGTGGGGGCGCTGGAAGGGGCGCAGGTGCAGTTGCCCTTTATCACCCGCGCGATGGCGGATACGGGCCTATTCATTCAGGCGCAGTGGCCCTGGCTGCTGGTGGCCTTTGCCGGGTTGCTGGTAGGCGCGTTTGTCACGCGCAAACGCATCGCCGAGGGCGTCGCCTGGGTGTCGCGCCGGTTGCCGATTCTCAAGACCGTGGTGTTGACCCAGGAGTCTGCCCGGTTCTTCACCGTGATGGCCGCGATGACCCGCAGCGGCATCACGCTGGGCGATGCGCTGGGGGTTGCCTCCGGGGCGATCAGTCACCCGGTGCTGAAGGAAGAACTCGGCACGCTGCGCACCCGGCTCATCGAGGGGGGCATCCTGCGCCAACTCATCGACAATGTGACGTCGCTGCCCTTGCCGACGCGCCGGCTGCTGATCGCGGCGGAACGCTCGGGAGACTTGGAGTCGGCCTTCGGCACGCTGGCCGACGACATGACCGACGAACTGGACCGCAACACCGCCCGCCTGCTGGCAGTGCTCGAGCCCCTCATGATCGTGATGATGTTCCTCTTCATCGGCAGCATGCTGCTGTCGATCATGATCCCCATGATGCAGGCGGCGACCAACGTGGGGTGACTCGACTTTGGGCACGCCCGGGATGAGCCAAGGGCGAATCCCGAGATGAAGCCCGATGCCGCCAGGTCAAAGCAGGAAACCCAAAAGAAAAACCCCCGACATCCTTCGGGGGCTTTGCTGGTCACATCGATATGGGATTTACTTTTCGTCCGCCGGCGGATCGATCGTCGCCCGCCACACTGGCTTGCCACCCTTGATCTCGACCACCACCGCCGCCTTCTTCGCGTCGCGGTTACGGTCCATGCTGATGACACCGGTGACGCCCTTGAACCCCTTGGTCGCGGCGATCGCGCTGCGAAGGTCTTTGCCGTCCAGGCTCTTGGCCTGCTCCATCGCGTCGTACAGCACATACGCCGCGTCGTAACCCAGGGCGGCCAGACCATCGGGAATCTGCGGCTTGCCCTGCGAGTCCGGGAACTTCTCCCCGTACTTCTTCACGAACTCCTTGACGACATCCGAGGCCTGATCCGGGGCGTAGTGGTTGCTGTAGAAGCACCCTTCAATCGCGTCGCCGCCGATCTTGGTGAGTTGCTCGCTGTCCCAGCCGTCGCCGCCGAGCAGCGGGACTTTGATGCCGAGCTTGCGGGCCTGCAGGGCGATGTTGGCGACCTCGGTGTAGTAGCCGGGGACGTAGATGGCCTCGGCCCCGCTGGAGCGGATGTTGGAGAGCTGGGCCGAGAAGTCGTTGTCGCCACCGTTGTACTGCTGGTCGGCGACGATCTGGCCACCGAGGGCGACGAAGTGCTTCTTGAACTCGTCGCGTAGGCCCTTGCTGTAGGGGGCGGTCTGGTCAAAGAGGACGGCGACCTTGCCGACCTTCAGGTTTTCCTTCGCGAACTTGGCGCCCACGTACCCCTGGAAGGGGTCGATGAAGCAGACGCGGAAGACCATGTCGCGCCCGATGGTGACGCGCGGGTTGGTGGAGCTGGGAGAGATCATCGGCACGCCGTACTGCTGGCACACCTGGCCGCCGGCGAGGGAGAGGCCGCTGGCGACCTCGCCGAGCACCGCGACAACTTTGTCGGAGGTGATAAGACGGGTGACGGCGTTTCCGGCCTCCTTGCTTTCGCCCTTGGTGTCGTAGGTGATGACCTTCAGCGGGCGGCCCTTCAGCCCGCCCTTGGCGTTGATCTCGTCGATCGCCAGCTTGATGCCGTTGTCGGTCGACTGGCCGAACGTCGCTTCCTTGCCGGTCATGGAGGCGTAGTGGCCGATGAGAATGGGTTCGGGCTCGGCCGCCATGGCGGGGGCCAGCCCCACCACCAACCCGGCGAGCAACGCAACACGACCAAGCAACGAGCGGCGAGAGAGTGTGTGAATCATTCGATTGGTACCTCAAGAAGGGGCGAACGCCGACGGCGGCCCGCGAGAATCGATGCACGAGTTCGTCGGATGGTAGCAAAAACCACGCAGCGAACAGGAGGCGGGCCGATCACTTTCCGAACACCGGGAAGGCGCCTTCGGGAAGTTAGACCCCGGCCTGGGCGGCCGGTTCCAACGCCGCACCTGAGTCGGCATAGGGCCAGTTGGTGTGCAATCTCTCGAAGCCTGGCCCGGGGCGGCACTTCAGGTGTCGAGCGTGATCTCCGTGGCCGTCACCCGAAACCCGCGGCGTTCGAAGAAGCCGCGGGCCGCGGGGTTCTCCGAAGAGACCAGCCCCCGGAACTGACGCTGTCCCCGCGCATGCCCCCAAGCCACCACCGCGCGAAAGAGGGCTTCGCCGGCTCCGCCGGTGCGCGCGACAGGGCGCACAAATATGTCGTGGATGTACACGCACGCGGGGGTCCAGAAGACCGGCTGCGCGGACCACACCTCGGCGACCAGGTAGCCCGCGAGTGGCAGCGAGGCGACGGCACCCTCGGCGACAAAGACCGCGAGGTTGTCGCCAGCGTCGGAACGCTCGAACCAGGTCGCGTAAATGTCCCTAATCGAATTGGGCGCGACCCACCGAATCGGGTCGTACACCTCGTGGGAAGCGGAAAGCTCGGCGGCCATGGCCAGAACCTGCGAGCGGTCATCGTCGCAACAGAGACGCACGACTGCTTCGGACCCTGGATCGGGAGGGCGTGAACTCATGGACCATTGGATGCCCCGCTGGTGGCCGGCGATTCCCGCCCAGTTGCCAGCCCCGTCGCCCTCATCCCTACCGCCCCTTGCTATCCCCCCGCGCAAAGATGCTCGCCACATAGTTCAGCACATCCGTCGCGCTGGTCTCGTTGTACCCGAAGTTTTTGATGAGCCGCTGCTTCACCACATCGATCTTCTTCTGCGTCTCGTCGTCCACAACGCTGCTCACAAGGTTCTTCAGCTTGATCGTGTCGCGCTGGTCCTCGAAGAGCTTCAACTCCAACGCCCGGTACAGCCGCGCGTTGGTGTTGTACTCAAACTTCTTGCCGTCGAGCGCCAACGCACCGATGTAGTTCATGATCTCCTGGCGGAAATCATCCTTGCGGCTGTCCGGGATCTCGATCTTCTCTTCGATCGAGCGCATCAGCCGATCATCCGGCTCCTCGTCCCGCCCCGTGTACTTGTTCTTCACGCGTTCCTTCTGCGTGTACGCCCGCACATTCTCGATGTAGTTGGCGCACAGCCGCCGAATCGCGTCCTCATCCGCCGAGATCGCCCGCTGCACTTCGCCCTTGATGATGTCCTCGTATTCCTCTTTGACGACGCTCAGCAGCTCGCGATAGTGCTTCTTGAGGTTTTCGTCGTTCAGCAGGCTGTGGTGCGAGAGGCCGCTCTCCAGCTCGTTGAGCACCATGAAGGGGTTGATCGCCTTGTCGTCGATCGCCTGGCGGGCCACCAGCGTGTTGGAGATCTTGTCCTGAATGTAGCGGGGCGAAATGCCGTTCATGCCTTCGCGCGGGGCTTCTTCTTTCAGCTCGCGCACGCTGTCTTCCGTAAAGCCCGGAATGTTCTTCCCGTTGTACAGCTTCAGCTTCTGCATCATCGTCAGGCCGGCCTTCTTCGGCTCGTCTAGGCGCGTCAGCACCGCCCACATCGCGGCCACCTCCAGCGTGTGCGGCGCCACATGAATCGTGCGGATCCGCTCCGGCCCAAAGTCCTTCTGATAGATCTTGATCTCATCGTCCAGCCGGATGTTGTACGGCACGTCGATCTTGATCGTGCGGTCGCGGAAGGCCTCCATCATCTCGTTGCTCTGCAGCCGCTTGTACTCCGGCTCGTTCGTGTGCCCGATGATCGCCTCGTCGATGTACGTCTGTGCGAACTTCTTGGGCTTGATGGTGTGTTCCTGGCTGGCCCCCAGCAGATCGTACAGGAACGCCACATCGAGCTTGAGTACCTCGATGAACTCGCAGATGCCGCGGTTGGCGATGTTCAGCTCGCCGTCAAAGTTGAACGCGCGCGGGTCGCTGTCGCTGCCATACTGCGCGATCTTCCGGTAGTTGATGTCGCCTGTCAGCTCGGTGCTGTCCTGGTTCTTCTCGTCCTTGGGCTGGAAGGTGCCAATGCCCACGCGGTCCTTCTCACTCAGCACGATTCGGCGGACCCGCACGTGGTCCATCACCTTGCGCCAGTCCCCGTCGTAGAAGCGCATCAGGTCTTCAAAGATTTTGCGGCAGAACGGGTCGGGCTCCCCCGCCACCTTCAGCTTGCCGCCGTGATGCGCCGGGTGATACGCCGCGTTCAGACGGGTCAACACCTCGGCCCGCGCTTCGCGCGGAATCAACACCAGCGGCTCTTCATGCATCGGGCAGTCAAAGGCGTGCGACTTGGCCGCCTCGCGGGCGTTGGTGCCCACCGGCGAAATCTCGCAGTTCTCATCCAGCAGCCAGCTGAACGAATACAGCGCCCCCTCCGGCGTGCGGCTGTACGCCTCCACGCCCTTCTTCAGCAACCTCGCAATCGTGCTCTTGCTAGAGCCCACTGGCCCGTGCAGCAGCAAGATGCGCTTGTCGGTGCCATACCCCTCGGCGGCCGACCGAAGAAAATCCACCAGCTGCATCAGCGCAAAATCAAGCCCGAAGATGGCGTCCGCCCCGTTGTCGAAGGGGTCGGCAAAGAAGTGGTAGCGAACGCATTCCTTCTTGAAGACCTTGTATTTCTCGTTGCCGTGCGACATCACCGAGTCGTACAAACGCTGATAGGCGTTGCGAACCACGCCCGGATTCTGGGCGCAGATGTCCAGGTACTCCCAGAACGTGCCGTTCCAGTGCTGGTCTTGAAAACGGCGCCGGTCCAGGCGCGACTCCACCGTCGCGGCAAGGTCCTTGCCGAGGATGCTGGGTTCTTTCGATCCGGTAGCGCGATAGTCGTTCATGCCTTGGCACTCCCACGCGAGCGGCGAGCCGCTCGAGGCGAACCAAATCAGGTCACTTGTCAGGTGCACACGTCAGGTGAACAAAGGGGACGCCGCGCAAAATTTGCGCGTCTCCATCTCGGGCTGATCATCAAGCTATCGGCCCGAAGCCCTCTCCCGGCCAGTCCGATTTTACATTGGACCTTCCCTCAGGGTTATACGCAATGCCCGTTCCAGGGGTTCAAGAGAATGCGAACAGATGTCAAGCGTTGTCGCCGGTGCGTGTGGGGGTTGTGGAGACGCCAATCGCCGCCCCTGCCCGAGGTGGCAGCGCCAGCCCCACGCACGTCACCACGGCCATGAGCGGGTAGAAGGGCATCGCGAAGCGATCCTCCCCCGCGTACACCAGCACCGCCAGTGCAAGGGTATTCGCAAGGTACCACAGGCCCGCCTCCGCGAAGAGCCAGTCACGCCGCACGACCAGCCGCCACATGGCGACGCAAAACAGCAGCGTTCCCAGCGGGCGCAGGGCCCGCCACACTTCCCACCACGCCCCGAAAACCTTACCGTTCACCGTTCGCGTGGCGTCGGGCATCGGGCGAACGGCCTTCAGCAGCGTGAGGCGTTCTTCACGTGGGAACAACGCCATCGGAAAGTCACAGGTGGTGGGCGAACCCGACGCGCGATTTAAAATGTCCATCAGCCAGCCATCGACCGACCCCTGAAAGAAAACCGGCTTGGAAACCGGCATGCCGAGTTGGCTCAGCACCGCGCGGAGCGCGATCCGTCCGTGATCATCTCCTCTTCGCGCAAAGCTCTCGCGTGCGACGATGCCGCCCGCGACATCCCGCCGCAATGACAGCGCCGCACCCGTCGGCGCAACCTTCGAGGCGACGATGATGTCGGAATAGTCGTATTCGCCAAAGGGCGGCCGCCCCAGACGTTCGATCAGCCGCGTGTGCTCCGCGAAAGACAGAACCCCGCTCTGGTTCCAGTCCATCGTTCCGTTCTGCCAGCTTTGCAGCTGGGCGCTAAAGCCCGGGCCCACCGCCAGCGCCAGCCGCCCGAAGTTCCGATCAATGTGCATCACCCACGGCGCGAGGATCCCCCCAACGCTCAGCACGCACACCACGCACGCAGCCACAGCCGGAGCCACGCGGCGGGCGGCCAGCCCCATGGTCAGCAGCACCGCCGGCACCAGAACCAGCAGCACCTGGAAGTTGCTGCGCACCAGCGCCGCATAGCCCGCCAGCACTCCCAGCGCAATGCCCCCCGCCAGCAGTTGCCCCCAGCGACGAAACGTGAGGCGACTGGCCAGCCACGCCAGCACCCACATCAACGCCAGAAGAAGGAACGCCGCGAGCGTCTCGGTCATGGTGGTCCGCTGCCATGCAATGACCATGGGGTGCGTCGCCGCGATGAGCATGGCCAGGTACGGGGCCCACCCGCCAACCCGTTGCCTTACCAGCCCAAAGGCCAGGAGCGAAGTGGCGAGACCGAGCAGCGCGTGCACGCCCCCGATGACCAGCGCCAGGCCCGGCAGCGACATCAGCGGCGCCAGAAGCAACGGATACCCCGGCATCCGCCACCCGTCGTACCACGCCGTCGTTAAGTGCTCCGAATATCGCTGAGCCAGCCACAGATACTCCGTGCCGTCGGTCGTGACTTTCAGCGGCGCCCATGCGAACATCCAGATCGGCGCGAGCACGGCGATGGCGAAGCACCCAGCCGCGGCCAGCCTCGAGGGGCCCGGCAAAGACGACGCGCGGCCCTTCGACCTCAGCATGATGTCGATCGCGCCCAGGCGAACGAGCGTCGTCGGCGGGGTACCGGGTGCCTTCAGCCGATGCAACTGGTACCGCGACCACACACGCTCGATGAACGCCACGGCCATCCAAAAAGCCACGCCACTGCCGAGCAGCGCCAGCGCGACGCCCGCGCCCGCCGCCCACTCCCACGGCGCGTGCTTCGGCAATGGAAGCGACACGCCGGTCGCGTCGGCCGTTGGCTCACCAAGCGTGCGTGTGTTCACGTCGTAGCCGAGCAGCCGCGTTCGCACGCGTGGGCGCCTCACGCGAACTTCGCCAGGGGGCGCTCCATCCCAATCCAGCCGCAGCGTTGAGATGTCGTACCACGGCAACCCCCACCGGAGGCTGACCGGGCGCGACGTTGACCACGCGCCCGCGGCCGCGACGACGTTGGGCTGTGTGGAGAGATCGATCCAGTGCCCGTTTCGGATGATCTTGGCGTCCGCCGCCTGCCACTCAAGCTTCCACGGAAAGGTGGCGTTGTGGAAGTCAATTGTGAGCTCGATGGAGCGTGAAAAAATCCACGGCCGCAGCGGCCCCGCCGCCGCGAGCGCAAGCACACCGAGCGTAAAGGCCGCGAGCAACCAGCGGCGTGGGCGGGAAACACTGAACATCGCGGGGATGGTACCGCCGCCCGCGCACCCTTACGACGGGCGCGGCTTGAGTGTGCCGAACACCGCCGCAAACACAACCGTCGCCATCAGCGGATAAAACGGTGCGCCGTACCGGTCCATCCCGGTGTATTGCACCAGCGCGATGCCCGCGGCATTCGCGAGCACCAGCCCCGCCGCGAGCAGCATCGTCGGGTCGAGTTTCCGCACATGCGTCACACACGCAAAGAAGAAAAGCACCACCAACCCCGGACGCAGCACGCGATAAACCTTGAACAGCAGGTTGAACGCCGAAGCACTGGCCGAGCCGCGAACCGCCTCGACCGGACGCCGAACCCGCAC
>JBAZUW010000147.1:0-8795 GCA_041661205.1 Phycisphaerales bacterium | reverse complement strand
CCGCACCCGGCCAAACCCCCCTGGATTGGGACATCGACCCACGCGTGCGCCTCTGGGACCTCTCCGACCTCCCCCGCATCGAAGACGCACCCGGCAACCTCACCCCCTTCATCCCGCGCTACCGCGAAGCGATCGACGCCCTCGCCCACTCCGCCCGTGCCCCGGTCATCCTCAGCCCCAACCTGCTCGGCGACAGCTACGCCATCGCCGCCGCCCTCTCGCAGGTGCTGCCCGACCGCCTCCGCGTCGTCGGCTGGCTGCACAACGACATCCCCTACGAGTACCACGTTCAATCCCACTACGAACCCCTCATCGCCGCCTTCATCCCCGTCAGCCGCACCATCGAGGCGACCCTTGCCTCCAAGCTCGGCGCCCACCGCGCCCACGACATCCGCACCATCGCCCACGGCATCGAAGTGCCCCCCGCACCCCCACCCCGCGAGCCGGTCACCGGCCGCGCCCTGCGACTCGTCTACAGCGGCCGCCTCGACGAATCCCAAAAACGCGTCCTCTGCCTCCCCGAGCTAAGCCGTGAGCTCACCCGCCGCGGCCTCCACCACGAACTCGTCATCCTCGGCGATGGCCCCGCCGCCGCCGACCTCGCCCGCGCCAGCGCCGGCATCGACCATCTCCGCCTCTGCGGCCCGGTCGACGCTTCCCGCGTCGCCGCCGTGCTCGAACGCGCCGACATCCTCGTTCTCCCCAGCCGCCACGAAGGCCTCAGCGTCGCCGTCATGGAAGCCATGGCCCGCGCCTGCGTCCCCGTCATCACCGCCCTCGCCTCCGGTGCCGCAGAACTCGTCCAAGACACCATCAGCGGCGTGCTCGTCAACGCCCCCTCAGACGCCGCCCCCACTGCCCTCGCCCTCGCCATGGCCGACGGCGTGATGCGCGCCTCGCGCCCCCCCCCCGCCATGTCCATCGCCGCACACCAGCGCGCCCGCCAGCACTTCTCCCTCTCGCGCCACGTCGAAGAGGTCATCATCCTCCTCCACGCCGTCGCCCAGGCCCCGCCCCGCCCCTGGCCGACCAACCGCCCCTGCGCCTTTGGGGGCTCCGGCGCCGCCCCCTCCGGCTCCGTCCCCGCCGACGGCGCCGCACGCCTCGCCGCGACGCTCCAGTCCCTCGCCGGCCGCCGCGTCCTCATTCACGGCACCGGCCGCCACACCCTCGAACTCGCCGAGATCTTCGCCGCCCACGGCGCCTGCATCGTCGCCTTCACCGACGACGACCCCGCCAAGCACGGCACCACGCTGTGGGGCTGGGAGGTGGTGGCACCTACGGAGGCCAACGGCTGCACCGACGTCGTGATCAGTTCCTGGATCAACCAAGACGCGATCCTCACCCGCCGCGCGATGTACCAGTCGCAAGGGCTGGCGGTGCACGCGATCTACCAACCCCGCGCCGACGCATGCCCTCAGGCCGAAGGCCTGATCGCCAGTAGCCGGGGGTGAAGCGAGTCCTCGAGCGCCACCCCCGGAAACGTGCCACCTGACCTCTTCTTCTGACTTCTTCGACCCCGAAGGGGTCGGCGTAGCCAAATCTCCGCGCCCTCGCTCGCCGCCTAAATCCACTGCATCATCGTCATCGGATCAAGCGTGCACACCGCCGCCGCCAGCAACGCCGCCACCGACACCAAGAACCACACCAGATTGGCCTTCTCCAGCTTCCAGCCCGAAACGCACGCCGCTCTCCACCACCAAAGGCTCCACAGCAGCAGCACCAACCCCACTCCTTCCGGGTAGTTGCCGACCAGCAAGAGCGATTCGACGCTCATGGAGTAGCCGCGATAAAGCCGCATGCCAAGCGTTCCCGGCATGGCTCGCAGCGCTTCGAACGTCAGGAAGGCGTTGCGCCCCAGCCGAAACGCCGGGAGCAGCAGCACCCAGCTCATCGAATACACCCCGGCCCGCACGATGTGCGCCCATCGCAGTTTCGCTCGCCGCCGCGTCCACGGCAGAAACATGAACATCAGCATCCACGCGGCCGAGAACAGCGTCAAAAGCTGGGGATAGTGCGGCGCATCAGTAGAATACCCCCAAAAGCCCATATACCGGACGATCTGCTCGGTGTCAAAGCTGCTTGCCGGATAGAAGAACGCGTCGGCAATGCTCCCGGGCGCCATCGCTCCACCCGCAAACGCCCACATCATCACCAGCGCCGCCGCACTCGCCAGCACATGCACCACCAGGCACCCAAGCACGAGCCACAACACCGCCCGGCGCACGCTCACCGGGTGCGTCACCCGCAGATCCCGCCAGAACCAGGGCGGCAGCACCACGCGCCACAACGTCGGCACCCAGCGCCCCACAAAGCCCCATCTCCCCTTCGCGTGCTCCACCAGCCACGGCAGCGCATACCGCTTCGGGAAATACACAAACTCCCACGCAAACTCCGTCCCGCACTCCGTGCACCGCCCATGCAGCGGGCACTCGTTGTCCCACCGCGCAACCTCCCCCTCAAGGTCATAGCCGCACCGCGGACATGTCGCAGCACGCTTCACACCCGCAAGATACCGCCCGGTGCCGCTCGCGGTTGCCAAAAACGAAACGCCCCCGCGATGTCGCGGGGGCGCTGTTGAATCCACTCAGTTGCTCCGTCCTTAGAACCGCGGGCTCTTCGACGTGTCATCCTTCTCCGCCGGCGCATCCGCCGGGGGCTGCTCCGCTTCCTTCATCGACTTCGCCATGCTCGCCAGCGACTCGATCACGTCCTTGGGCACAAAGATGCGGAAATCAGTCCCGCCGTTGTCCGTCGTCGCGCCAATCGCGATCGGCGACATCTTCTCCGGCACCTGGAAGTTCCCACCCCCGCCCATCATCGCCATGAACCCCGTCACCGTCTCCATGATCGGCTTCACGCCGATGTAGAACTCCGCGGTGCGGTTCTTCGGCAGGTGGCCCGCGGCCGCGCTGAACAGCTCATCCTCGCTCTGGTTCTTCCCGCCGTTGGCCGCGTCGATCGCCGTCCCCATGAACGCCGAGTCATTGCCCATGATCGACACCAGACCCTTCTTGGTCTGGGCCGTCAGCCCCCCCGGTCCACCCGGGCCAAAGATCATCGCCATCGCCTGCTTCGCCTGGGCCGCGCTGGGGTCGCCAGGGTCTACGTTAATGCTCATCTTCCACGAGTCCACCGACGTGTCGCCGACCTTCGAGGCCCCCTCCGTGTAGGTCACCTTTGTGGTCACCGGGCCCGACTTCACCCCGTCGGCCTTCTTCAAGTTGCTGCGATAGTTCGTCAGCATCTTCTCCGGGTCCTTGCCTTCCATATAGGTCGTCGTCTTCAGGAAGATCCCGCCCATCAGCGCCGGGCTCTGTCCCATCGAGAAGGCAACACCCGTCTGGTTGTCCAGGTCGCTCGTGAACGCGCCAAAGGGTGAGGGCGCCGCCTCGGCAGGGGCCGCCTCGCCCGAGTTTTCAGCGCTCTTCTTGTTGGCTTCCGCAACGGCGTCGGCGGTCTGCTTGGCCGCGTTCTTCATCAGCTGCTTGAGGCCCGGGTTCCCCGAGTCCACCGCCCCCGCGAAGTAGAAGGGCTGGTTGGGAACGTTCTTCATCAGGCGGGCGCTGTTGCCACCTTCGGAAAAGAACTTGGACACTTCCGACCCATCCGCGAACTGCGCCCCGACGTCAAGCGCGATGCCCGCATCGCTAATGTTGATCCCGATCACGCCCGCCTGCCCATCCTTCTCAAAGCCCTCCATCAGCGTGGTGATCACCGCGATGCCGCCCGCGGCACCGTTCCCCACCTGCGGGTTACCCCCCGCCATCATCGCCACCATCTCCCCCTGATCCTTCACGCCGGTGATCGCTTCCTGAATGACCGGGCGCAGCGCCTTCACGTTGCCCACCGCCACCACATTCGCCTCATCCACAATGCGCCCGCCCACCTTGCCCAGCAGCTTCGCGTGTGCTTCGGTCTGACCGCCCTTGCCCTCAAACCCTTCGGCCGTCGCCTGCGAATCCGCGACGATGGCGTAGCCGCCCCCGATGTCGCGCATGAACTTCTCTTCGCCCGGCTTGAACTCCACCTTCGTCACCTTGTCGCTGGCGTTCCCGCCAAAGGTGCCCACAAAGGCCTTGTAATCCGAGACCGGCACGATCGCCATCATCTCGGGCTTGTCTCCCTTCGACACCGTGCCGTCGGCCCCGGGCAGCATCACCATCGCCGCCGAGCCTGTCTTGTTGAAGCCCGGAGTATCGAGCATCTGCTCGACCTCCTGCATCCCGTTCTCATCGCCCTCGTTCTTGGGGAACATGTCGATGATGTGCTTGATGCGGCCGATCGACTCGCTCACGTCGCGGACCATGATCACGCCCGCGGCGTTCGAGGGCACACGATCCACCACCGCCGGAGGTGCCGCCAGCGCCAACCCGGCAAACGCGCACAACACCCCAGCGCTGATCAGACCCTTACGACCCATTCCCGTAGACATTCTGTGTCCTTTCCTGTGAGCCCTTGGCCCAGTTTCCGTATTCAAGCAACCTCAACCGCTGTTCTGTCGCCCCACCCTCGCGAGCAGGCCCCCGCCCTCCCGCAAACGCACAATCTCCCCATCACCTCTCGGTTTTTCCCGCCTCGCGTTTCGTGTGCAACCCCGGCACACCAACCAGCCCCCGCACGAAGGCAGAACTATATCGCGCGGCACGCGCTCCTGCCGCCACTAAACGCCCCATCGCCCCGTCTTCAGCGACCTTCATTCACTTGGCCAACGCGCCGTCGATCGCCTTGGAGACGCTCTCAAACAGGTTCGGGCTGAACCCCTCTTCCTTCATGATCACCTTGCCGGTCTGGTCCAGCACAAACAGCGTCGGAAAGCCGCTGACCTTGAAGTCCTTGGCCGCGTCATCCGCGTTCAGCAGCGTGGTATACGTCAGCTTGTTCCGCTTCATGAACTCCACCGGCTTGGCCCCCGGCGCATCCACGTCAAAGCCCAGCACCACCACGTCCTTGCCCTGGAACTTCTCGTGCACCTTCTGCACCTGCGGCATCGCCTTCACACACCACGGGCACCACGTTCCCCAGAAATCAATCACCACCACCTTGCCCTTCAGGCTCTCCAGCGTCACGCTCTTGCCGCTCGGGTCTTTCAGGTCAAACGCCGGGGCCATGTCCCCCTCGTTCACCTGCCCCCGCTTGGCGAGGTGGCCCCGGGTGTCGTCCGGGTCGCCCAGCTTCTGGCCCGGCTCGCCCCCGCCCTTGGCCGCCGGCCGCTCGCGCTTCGCCACCCGAATCGCATACCCCTCGGGGGCCGAAATCGTGTACGCGCCCGCCACCGACTTCTCATCCAGCTTCAAGTTCGATAGTTCCAGCCGCCGCACACCCGGGGCCGCGCCTTCCGCCGCCGACTCAAACCGGTCAATCCGCCGCGGCAAGTGATCCGCCTGACTCAGGTAGTACTTCGTCCCATGATCCGCCTCCGTGCCCACCATCACCACATCACAGGTCTCCCCCGCGATCTTCTCCTGCCCGATGTACTTGGGTCCCTCTTTCCCCGCGTCCATCGCCTTCTCATCGAGCATCTCCCACGCCACCACGGGCCGCGCGCTCTGGGTGGCAAAGAACGTCGGCAGGTCGTTCCACTCCTGCACCGTCTTCTCGTTGATCATCTTGTCATCTTCATGCAGCGCCCGGGCCGTTACCCCGTCATAGCCGATCTCAAACGCCACCGGCTTGCTCCCCTCGCCCCCGCTCTGAGCCCCCTTCGCCGCCAGCTTCCATCCCCCCGCCTCCGCCCGCGACGCGCTCACCTCCGCCGTGTGCGAAGGAACCTTCCCCGCCAGCGAACCCTCCCCGCTCACCTTCGCGGCATAACTCAGCGATCGCACCTTCGCCACCGCCTGCCGCGACGCATCCAGGATCGCACCCGCGTCCTTCGGCGCCTCGGCTGACGCCCCCTGCCGAGAAGGCGCCGCCTGCGCAAACACAATCCCGGCAGTGCCCACCACCATCGCCGCCGTCAACGCTCGAATGCATGCGTTCATACTGCCTCCATGGGCGAGCCACCGCCCAAGTACCTTCGCCGAAACCACTTGCGAGCCGCAAAATTCAACTCGAACCCAGCCCCGCCCAGCGTCCATGAATAGTAGCGACGTCCGGTATCCACGCCGCTGGTTCACCCCGGCCCGGGCCTGTCCCAATGACGTTTGACCCCCGCCGCAGCGCCCGGTTCCTCCCCGGGCAGCCGCACGCAAATCCAAGTACATTCCCACCGCGGCACCGCCGCAGACTGTGGGGACACATGCTGACCTGGATTCTCATCGTCGTCGGCAGCCTGATCGTGCTGCTCGCGATCGTCTTCGTCGTCGCCACCCTGCTGGGCACGCGACTTTCACCCAATCACACGGTGCAGGCAACCCTCCATGTCGCCAAGCCGGTCGCCGAAGTCTTCGCACTGGTCGACAACCTGGAAGCCCAGCCAACCTGGGACAAAGGCGTGACCCGCATCGAACCCCTCCCCGACGACGCCGGCAGGCCCCGCCGCCGCATGGTCATGGGTCGCAACAGCTTCGTGCTCACCGACACCACCCGCCAACCCCCCACCCAGCTCGTCCGCACCATCTCCGACGACCACAAGTTCTTCGGCGGCTCCTGGACCTTCGACTTCACCCCCGAAGGCTCCGGCACCAAGGTCACCCTCACCGAGCACGGCGTGATCGACCCGCCCATTCCCCGCCTCATGATGAAGCACTTCGTCGACCCCGCGATGTACCTGAAGCGCCAGCTCGCGGCCATGGCCCGCGCCCTCGGCGAAGAGCCGCGAATCTCCGAGGCCAAACGCCTCGCCTGACCCCGCGCTTAGTTGTCTTCAGTTTCCTCAGGATCAAGCGGCAACGCCGGCTCATCCGCCGCCGGCGCGTCTTCCTCGCGCGCCGCCTGGCTGATCGTGTCGTAGCAACTCGCCAGAAGGCCCACCAGCGGGAAGGGCGCCGTAAACGGGCTCTGCCCAAGCCGCCTCAGCAGCGGATGGCTCACCCCCGGCGGGCCCAGCGGCAAATCCACTTCCGCAAGCTCCGGCCCGGAATCCCAGAACTTCGTCACCACCTCTTCCAGCGGCGCCCCTGGGTTGTCCGTCACGCCCGCGACATGCTGCACATACACCGGCTGCCGGTCGCCCGGAGGCGCCCCCGCCGCGGCCCGCCGATCCCGCAGCCGCTCCAGCAGCTCCCGCCCATCCAGCCCCCGCAGCGAGAACATCAGAAACGGCTCCGTCGCCAACCGATGCGCCATCAAATACGCCACACAGCACAGGTGCTTGCACCACAACGGGTCGCTCGGGTTCTCCGCGGCCCCCGGAGCCGCCGGCGCGACCGGCGCCACAGGCGCGTCCTTCGCCGCCTGCACCGCCGCCATGTGCTCCGCGCACGTGCACGACACCGTCAACTCACTCGGCTCCGTCGGGAACAACTTCAACCCGCGCGGGGCAAACACGTCCTCGATGTTGGTGGGCAGCTCCCCCGACAGCAGCTTCGCCGAATAGATCGCCCCCTCCGCCATCGACGACACCACCGGCTCCCAGCCCGACTCGGGGATCACGTCCAGCGTGATCGTCACCGTGTACGGCCGGTCCGCTCGCCCCTGCACCGTCGCCTCGATCCGCCCCGGCAGGTTCGCCAGCCGCTTGGTCTGCCCGAGCTTGGCGTACTCCAGCCCTTCACCCAGCCGCGCCCCTTGCGCCACCTGCTCGGCCAGACGCAGCCAGCGCTGGGCCGCCCATAGCGTGGGTCCATCCACAACGCCCCCGGTGAGCTTGACGCCCCCCCGCACGCGCCGCGGGTGCAGCAGAACCTTGGGCGCGGGCACATTGCCGGTGGCGGGCGGCTGGCTGTTGTACGCCGACTGCTGCGGCTGCGTGCGCTTCACCATCCGCAGTGATTCGGGGACACCTTGGCGGGTCGCGCGAGCGGCGCGGTCTTCGCTTGGAGTTGGCTTGCGTGGATTGGGGTCCAAGTCCTAAGCGTTGGCCGCGAAAGCCGCCTCGTCCAGTGAAAAGAGATATGAATCCGGCGCGAAGAATTTGCTGGCAAAGACACCGATTTTCTGCTATGCGTTCACCCGGTCTGGTGCTTGCCGGTCTGCACCCAGCTCGCCTGCGTGTGACGCACGATCGCGCCCGTCGTCAGGTAGATCACCTGCTCGGCGATGTTGGTGCAGTGGTCGGCGATCACCTCGCACTGGTTCGCCACATCGTGCAGCAGGAACGCAAACTCGGGGGTCATCTGGCCTGAGGCCAGGCGTTCCTGGGCCTTCTTGAGCACCGCGTCCTTGAACGCCGCGACCGCGTGCTGGCTCTGCAGCACAATGTTCGCCAGTTGCGGGTTGTTGCGCGCCACCGACGTGTTGCAGTCCCGCAAAATCCCGATCACGCTGTTCGCCATCACCCGGAACGTATCCGGAAAGCTCCCCTGCACGCCGTGCGGGCCCAGCAGCACTTCCGCGGCCTGCGCGATCTCCACCGCCACATCCGCCGCCCGCTCCAACTCGTTATTGATCTTCACAATCATCAACACCGTGCGCAAGTGCGTGGCGTCAAGCTCCGCCCCCTGGCGAGTCGCGTCCGTCAGCACCACCACGCAGGCCTGCTCAATCGCCACATCCACGCGATCGACCTCGTCGTCCTGCGCAATGGCCCAGGCGGCCCGCTCGGCGTTGCGATCAAAGAACGCCGCGAACGCGGCCTCCAGCATCGATTGGACACGACGCCCCTGAGCCGCAAGGTCTGCCTTGAGAGCGTCCGTCCGCTGGATGAATCCTTCGGGTGAGGTCGGCATGATTCGCGTTTCCCACGCTTGGGC